>JADGGK010000013.1 GCA_019689975.1 Pseudolabrys sp. | reverse complement strand
TCGGCGCGCTTTTCGATGTCGATTGCCAATGTGCCGAGCGAGAATCCAAGAACCGGCCGCATCACTGCGCTTTCGGTGATCGCGTTCCTGCGCAAGCTCCACGCGCCGCTGCGCATCGGCACCTAGGCCCAAAATCCCCTCACGGCACGCGCGTCATGCCGCGATCGCCCGCGCGCCTGTCGGTGCGCGCGATCAGCCGCCTGCGCAGCGCCTTGCTTGCGCGCAAGGATGTCTCGGCTTCGTTCCATGTGGTCGCGTTCGAGCCAAGCAGCACGACGCCGCCGATCACCAGGGCGAGCGCGCCGATCACCGGCGCGGCGGCGAACGACGCAATCCCGGCCACCGTGAGCGCGATCCAGGCGCTCCCGAGCGCGATCGCCGCCTTGCCCGCAAGCGAGAACTTGCGGCAGCGTTCGATCGATTGCAGCAGTTCATCGATGCGTTCCTCGACGCGCGCGATGTCCTCCCGCGCAATCTCCTCATCCGAAAAGTCGTCCATGGCGGCGGATCATCGCGGCCGAGAGTCATAGTGAGGCCGGTTGCGAATACTTACCCTGCCGGCGGCGCCGGTCGAGCGCGGGTTTGGGGGATAGCGACCTGCCATGGTGAGTTGGTCGGTCACTGCGAGCGACGCAATCCGGAATTTATGACTGCCCTGGATCGCTCCGTCGCCCCCCGCGGGGCTCCCCGCAACGACCGTGCCGATCAATCCGATCGGCACCTGCCGCGGACGGGGCGCTCTCGGCGAACGCGCATCGTGCCGTGCCTCGGGTTTCCAAACCACCGCCACCTCGGTTTCCCTCGTCCATGATGGTGATCCACGTGCAGGCGGCAGCCCTCCTCGCTTACCGCCCTGCGCTGCGCGTCCGGAGCAAGACGAGCGGCGGATCCGGCGGGCGGACGCGATCGGAGACGGCAGGCCGACTGCGGCGGCGGCTCGGCACGCGGGGCGGGCATGCTATAACACGGCCGCCCCGATCGGCCGCTCCATGGCTGCGTTCAACCGGAGAAGATCATGTCGCTGTTGCAGGAACTGGGATCGCAACGCCACGCCGCCGTGCTCCGCCACGATTGGACGCGTGAAGAGGTGCGCGCCCTGTTCGCATTGCCGTTTCCGGAGTTGGTGTTCCGCGCCGCCGCAGTGCACCGAGTCAATTTCGATCCGACCGAAGTGCAGATTTCGACGCTGTTGTCGATCAAGACCGGCGGCTGTCCGGAGGATTGTGCCTATTGTCCGCAGGCGGCCCGGTACAAGACGGGTGTGAAGGCCGAAAGGCTCATGGATCTCGACGCGGTATTGGCGGCGGCGCGGGCGGCGAAGGCTGCGGGTGCCTCGCGCTTCTGCATGGGCGCGGCATGGCGCAGTCCCAAGGATCGCGACCTTGACGCGGTCTGCGCCATGGTCGAGGGCGTCAAGGCACTCGGCCTGGAAACCTGCGTTACGCTCGGCATGCTGACCGCCGGTCAGGCGCGCCGGCTCAAGGCGAGCGGCCTCGACTATTATAACCACAATCTCGACACGTCGCCCGAATATTACGGTCAGATCATCACCACGCGCACCTATCAGGATCGCCTGGAGACACTCGGCCATGTGCGCGATGCCGGCATTCACGTCTGCTGCGGCGGCATTGTCGGTATGGGGGAAAGTCTCGAGGATCGAATCGGCATGATCGCCACGCTGGCGAGTCTGCCGGTTCATCCCGAAAGCGTGCCGATCAACCTGCTGGTGCGGGTCGAAGGCACGCCGCTTGCCCGCGCGTCAAGGCTTGATCCGCTCGATTTCGTGCGCACCGTTGCGGTCGCCCGCATCTGCATGCCGGGTTCGGTGGTGCGGCTCTCGGCCGGCCGCGACGACATGAGCGAGGAGATGCAGGCGCTATGCTTCCTCGCCGGCGCCAACTCGATCTTCTACGGACCCAGGCTTCTGACCACCCCCAATCCGGATTGCGACCGCGATCTCGCCTTGCTCGGAAAGCTCGGGCTGCGCCCGATGGCGTGAAGGGGTTGCCGTGGACAGCCGCAAGCCGCACGGCCGCCGGCGTCGCCGCGTTTTCGATTGGTCGACCGCGGCGATCGCCGCCATCAGCGCGGTTGCCGCGGCGACGGTTTACTTGAGGGACGGAAGCGCTCATTTCCTGGCGATCCTCGCCGGCGACCTCTCCTTGTTCGGCGAAATGCTGCCCAAGGTGTTGGCCGGCTGCCTCATCGGCGCCTTCGTCACCCTGATCCTTCCGCGCGAGATCGTGGCCCGTTGGGTCGGGCACGAGTCGGGCCTTTTCGGCCTTGCGATCGCGGCCCTGTTCGGATTCATCCTGCCGGGTGGCCCGATCACGATTTATCCGGTGGCCGGCGCGTTCCTCACGATGGGCGCCGACGCCGGCGCGGTGGTCGCCTTCATCACCTGCTGGACGCTCTGCGGCTATACCCGCGCGCTGGTGTGGGAGCTGCCTTTCTTCGGGCCGCATTTCGTTATCTGGCGCATCGTCGAGGCGCTGCCGCTGCCGCTCCTTGCCGGCTTCCTGGCCCGCCTTGCGGTCAAGGCCGGGCTCGCGCGTGGCGCATGATCGTGGCGGTCAACATCCTGCTGTGGCTGGTGGTGGGCGGGCTCGCGCTGCTTGCCGCGCGGCGCGGCCGCATGCTGCTGCAAAGCGGCGCCCGCGACGGGGCTATCGATTTCCTGCGCCTGCTTCCGCGCATCGCCATCGGCGTGATCGGTTCCGGTTTCGTCGCGGAGGCCTTGCCGCGCGCCGTCATCATCCCGTGGCTTGGGCCGGGTTCCGGATTCCTCGGCGTGGCGATCGCAACGCTCGGCGGCGCGGTGACCCCCGGCGGGCCGGTCATCGGCTTCTCCATCGGGGCGGCGATGCTCAAGAGCGGGGCGGGAGCGCCGCAGGTCGTCGCCTATTCGACGGCCTGGGCGCTCTACGCGGTGCATCGCCTCGTGATGTGGGAAGCCCCGTTGATGCCGCCGCGCGTCGTCTGGTTGCGGGCCGCGGTCTCACTGCCGCTGCCGTTCATCGCGGCGGGGATGGCGATGATGCTGGCGAGGCCCTGACCGTCGCCGGCAGGGCGAGCGCCGCGAAATATCCGACTCCGCTCAGCAGCGCGATGCAGAAGCTCACCGGCCAATCCGTGTAGAAGGCCATGGCAAGGCCAAGCCAGGCCTGCGCGAGGGAAAGTCCGGCCGCGAGCGCAAGGCCGCTCCACAGCCGCGCGCTGAGCCGCTGCGCGGCCGCCGGCGGCCCGACCATCAGCGTGAACACCATGAGCACACCGACGATCTGGGCGCAGGCGGATACCGCCAAGGCCACGAGCGCGAGGAAGGCGATTGATAGGCCGCGCAACGGCACGCCTTTGGCCTCGGCGAGCTCCGGCTGCAGGCTCGCGAAGATGAGCGGACGCATGATCGCGCCGAGGCCCGCAAGCGTGACCGCGCCGAGCACGGTCAAGGTCAGGATCGTCTGGGCATCGACGGCGAGCACGTTGCCGAACAGGACGGCGGTCGCCTGACTCGCGAACGCGGTGTAATAGTGGAGGAACAGAAGGCCGAAGCCGAGAGCGAGCGCGAGCACCACGCCGACGGCGACGTCGCGGTTGCTGATGCGCTCGCTCATCGCGCCCATGAAAAGGCCGGCCGTCAAGGTGAAACCGATCAGACCCCAGAGCGGAGCGAGCCCCAGGAGACCCGCGCCGGTCGCGCCGGCAAAGCCGATATGCGAGAGGGCATGGCCGGCAAAGGTCTGTCCGCGCATCACGAGGAAATAACCGACGAGGCCCGCAACCACCGCGACGATGCCGGCGGCCGCGAAGGCGTTGTTCATGAATTCGTAAGCAAACATGTCGGGTCAGCGATGATGGTCGTGCGGCGAATGATGCAGATGCTCCCCGTGCTCGACCGTGCGGCCGCGCGACATCACGAAATAATTGCCGTCGGCGCGGATCACCTGGATCTCGGTGCCGTAGAGGCGCGAGAGCACCGGGGCGGTGATCACCTCGTCGACGGAACCGAGCACTGCCTTCCCGCTGCCGAGATAGAGCACCCGGTCGAGCGTGCCGAGAAGCTGGTTGAGCTCGTGCGCGCTGAACAGGACGGTCGTGCCGCGCTCGCGGCAGACGGTTCGCACCACGTCGATGGCGATCTCCTGATGCCGCGCGTCGAGGCCGATCAGCGGCTCATCGAGCAGCAACAGCTTCGGCTCGCCGATCAAGGCTTGTGCCAGCAGCAGGCGCTGGCGCTCCCCGCCCGACATGTCGGACAGCGCTCGCTCGGCGAGCGCGCGCGCGCCGACAAGCTCGAGCGTTGCGTCGATGGCCTGTCGCTTGGCGCGGCCGAGCGAGGGCAAGCCCCAACGGGCGCCGTCGAGCGAGCTGGCGATGAAATCGCGTCCGCGAATCTTCAGCTCCGGCAATACGGTGCGGACCTGCGGCATGTAGCCGATCGCGGGATTACCGCGTCGTGGCGGGCGGCCGAAGACGCGAATATGGCCGTGGGCAGGTGGCAACAGCCCGAGCACGGCGCGCATGAACGTGGTCTTGCCGGCACCGTTCGGGCCCAGCACGCCGATGAACTCGCCGGCGCGGACGGCAAGATCGACGTCTGCAAGTATGGTCCGTTCGCCGAGACGCAGCGTCACCCCGGCAAGTTCGAGAATGTTCATTGCGATGACCGGGCCAGCGCCCTTTCCGTGGCATCGAGCTCGCTCAGCATCCACTGGACATAGCCCTGTCCGGGCGGAGCGGTCTCGGTCACGCCGACCACGGGAATGTTGTTGTTCTGCGCCATCGTCACAAGCCGTCGCACGGCGTTGCTGACCGCCTGCTTGTTGTAGAACATTACGCGGACCTTGTGCGTTTTGAGGTCGTCTTCGAACGCGGCGATGTCGGCGGCGCTGGGTTCGGTGTCGTTCATGACGGCGCGCTGAAAGCGCTCGTTCCGCATCGTCAGTTTCAGCGCTGCGGCCATGTAACCGAACACCGGTTCGCTCGCCGTGACGGGCGTGCCGGCATATTTGCCGGCGATCGCGGCAATCTTGTCGTTGAGAGGCTTGAGCGAGGCAAGGAAGGTCGTCAGACGTTCGGCATAGTCGCGTCGGTGCGCCGGGTCCGCCCGCGTCAACGCATCGGCCAAGACCTGCGCGACCTTCGGCATGATTGAAGGATCATACCAGAGATGCGGATTGTCGCCCCGCGCCTTGCCCGCGAGGTCGGCGACATTGATGACCAGACGGTCCGATCGCGGCGAGGCCTTGAGCAGCCTGTCCATCCACGCGTCGTAGCCGGCGCCGTTGTAGATCACGACCCGCGCGGCGGCGATATGGCGTACCACCGTCGGCGATGTCTCGAACAGATGCGGATCCTGGTCCGGATTGCCGATGATGCTGACGACCTCGACCTGCTCTCCGCCGATCTGCCGTGCGAGGTCGCCGTAGAAATTTTCCGCCGCGACGACACCTAGCGGAGGCGCGCCGGCCGCCGAGCCGGCCGCGAGCAGCATGGCGAGGCCGATCAATCGCAGGGCGTGTCG
This sequence comes from Pseudolabrys sp., assembly GCA_019689975.1. GTDB lineage: Bacteria > Pseudomonadota > Alphaproteobacteria > Rhizobiales > Xanthobacteraceae > Pseudolabrys. The sequence continues at coordinate 51,004 of JADGGK010000013.1, read as the reverse complement.
CATGCCACGGGCCTCCTGACGCGGGTCGCGCGAATGTAATATTATAACATTACTCTGGCAAGCCTCGGCTCTGGCGTCGTGGCCGAGGCCGACCTATAAGCGGCAAGGCCCTTCGCGAATCGCGCGCCATGTCCGATGCGGACCCGACCTTCGAAGCGCGGCCGAATCCCAATTCCGTGGGACATTCCTGGTGCGTCTACGTGACATGGCCCTCGGGCAAAAAGGACATCGTGACGGGCTTTGCCACGCAATACGACGCGCTCAGCTGGATCAAGACCGGTTCGGCAAATTGGGTGGTCGAACAGATCATGCGGCGCCAGGATTAGCGCGCGGACGAATTCAAGCCGGCGCGGGGGTAAGCTTGCCCACGCGCGCAACCTTTGCGCGACCAAGCGGCGTCGACCCGCGGCACACGGCCTTCCGAGGCTGCGGCCGTCGGCGAGCGGACATTGTTTCGGTGCCGGTCGGCCTGCACCCGCCGGACGCACGGCGGCATCCCCGGTTCCTGAGGCTTTGTCGGGAGGCCGAAGATTGTCTATATCGAGGTCGACAGAATCCCGCACCCTTCATGACACCGCCGCAAACCGACAAGATCCCCGTGACCGTGCTGACCGGCTATCTCGGCGCGGGCAAGACGACCCTCCTCAACCGCATTCTCTCCGAGCGGCACGGCAAAAGATATGCCGTGATCGTCAACGAGTTCGGCGAGATCGGCATCGACACCGAGCTCGTGGTCAATGCCGACGAGGAGGTCTTCGAGATGAGCAACGGTTGCGTCTGCTGCACCGTGCGCGGCGATCTCGTGCGCATCATCGACGGGCTGATGCGCAGGAAGGGGAAATTCGATGCCATCATCGTGGAAACCACAGGTCTTGCCGATCCGGCACCGGTGGCACAGACTTTTTTCATCGACGACCAGGTCGGCGCGCGGACGAAGCTCGATGCCATCGTCACCGTGGTCGACGCGAAATGGCTGAAGGATCGCCTGAAGGACGCGCCCGAGGCCAAGAACCAGATCGCTTTCGCCGACGTCATCTTGATCAACAAGACCGACCTCGTGACGCCGCGCGAGATCGACGCGCTCGAGAGCCGCATCCGCGGAATAAACCCCTATGCGCGCCTGCACCGCACGGAACGGGCGCGCGTGGACCTCAAGGAGGTGCTTGATCGCAACGCCTTTGATCTCGACCGCATCCTCCATATCGAGCCCAACTTTCTCGCGACGGACGCGCAGGAACATGATCGCGGGCACGGTCAGCACGGCGCCGCCGGTCATGACCATCATCACGCCCATCCTCGTCACGAGGACGACGACCTGCGGCATGATCATGACGAAGAGATTCAGTCGCTGTCGCTGACGATCGAGGCGCCGCTCGATCCCGACAGGTTCTTTCCCTGGATCCAGGATCTCGTGGCCAAGGAAGGTCCTAATATCCTGCGTTGCAAGGGCATTCTTTCGTTCAAGGACGATCCGCAGCGGTTCGTGTTCCAGGGCGTGCACATGATTCTCGAGGGCGATCATCAGCGGCCTTGGCGCGGCGACGAAAAGCGCGACAGCCGGATCGTCTTCATCGGTCGCAACCTGCCGAAGGAGGCGATTCGCGCCGGCTTCGCGAGCTGCGTGGCGTCGGTCGCTTGAGCAAAACCGGCAATCTATCCGCGCCTTCGCTTGCCGATCGCGTCCGCACGGTCGATGCCGGCGCGGTCGTGGTCGGCGCGCATTTCCTCGGCGCTACCCCGGTGTTCGTGCTGGGCGAAGAGGCGGTGTTGTTCCTGTCCGCCGGGGGTGTTCGGCGCATCGCCATCCACTCCGGCGCCATTCTCGCGAGCACGGCCGACGGCGCGCGGCTCGTCACCGGCGGCGACGACGGCAGGTTGATCGCCGTCGCGGCCGACGGGGTTCACAGAGTGCTCGCCAGGGACGGTGCCGGACGGTGGATCGATCAGGTGGCGCTCGGCCGCGGGGGCGCCGTCGCCTGGTCAGCGGGCCGAGTCGCGCACGTGCTCACGGCGAAAAGCGGCGAACGCAGGTTCGAGGCACCCTCGACCGTTGCCGGCCTCGCCTTTGCGCCGAAAGGCTTTCGCTTGGCCGTTGCCCACTACAACGGCGCCACGCTCTGGTTCCCCGATGCGCCCGGCGTTCCGCCCGAAAAGCTCGATTGGAAGGGCTCGCACCTCGCGGTGAGCTTCAGCCCGGACGGCCGCTTCCTGGTCACCGCGATGCAAGAGCCGACATTGCACGGTTGGCGTCTTGCCGACCGCCAGCCGATGCGGATGTCGGGTTACCTCACGCGCGTGCGGTCGCTGTCATGGACCGCCGACGGCCATTTTCTCGCCACCTCGGGTGCCGAACGGCTCGTGCTCTGGCCATTCGACGGCAAGGCAGGCCCGATGGGACGTGCGCCGCGGCTCATATCATGGGGCGACACGCGCATCGCGATGGTCGCGTGCCACCCATGTCGGCCGGTCGTCGCCGTCGGAACGGTCGAGGGTGCGATCGCCCTGGTTCGAATCGACGACGGCGCCGCGATCGAAGCGCGCCCGGCCGCGGCATCGCCGGTGAGCGCGCTTGCTTGGGATGGGTCCGGCAGCCAGCTTGCCTTCGGCTGCGAGAACGGGGAGGCCGGCGTGGTGACGCTCTAATTGCGGCGGGATTGCGCCCGATTGGTTCGGATGCCGTTCAGCTTTGTCGGGCTAGGCTGATCGTTGCGTTGGAACCCGCCGCTGGCGGCGGCGTTTGCCGTTCTCTGCAGGATCGCGAGGAACATCCATGTTCGATTTTTTCGTCCGGCACGTCGTGCGTAGCGGCCTTGTCGCTTTGACGCTTGTCTATGCGGGCCTGTCCGCTCCGCTCGTGACGATCGCCGTGGCGCCGGCAAAAGCGCAGGTGACGGAGGAATTCCACGACGCGCTCGCCGCCTACGGCCATTGGATCGTGCGCGCACCCTATGGCGAGGTCTGGGTGCCGGATGCCGTGCCGCCGGGATGGCGTCCCTATGCATACGGCCATTGGGTCTATACGGATGATTGGGGCTGGTACTGGATTTCCGACGAGAGCGAGGATGAGTGGGGGTGGATCGTCTATCACTATGGTCGCTGGGCCTTCGATCGTCGCATCGGCTGGTTCTGGGTGCCGGGCGACGAATGGGCGCCCGCCTGGGTCGACTGGCGCTATGGCGGCGATGAAATAGGGTGGGCGCCCCTGCCGCCCGATGACCTGCTCGACGTCTATGACGACCAGCCCGATTATTGGGTGTTCGTGCCGATGCGCTACATCGCGGAGCCGCGCGTGCGCGTCTATTTCGTGCCGCCGGAGCGGTATGTCGTGCTGCTGCGCTCGACCCGTGTCGTCAACCGCCCGGTGCACATCCGCGACCGGCGCATCTGGGTCAATCCGGGTCTTGCCCCCGGCTTCATCGCCGCGCGCGCACACGTGACGCTGCATGCCTATGAGGTGCGCCCGCGCGTGCTGAGCGGGACCGCGAACGTGCAGGGCGCGGTCACCGTTCGCCGCGAGGACCTGCGCGAGCGCGGGGCCGCACGACGCATCGCGCCCGTCGAGGTGCGGCGCACGAATGTCGTCATCCAGCCCGCGAATGCTGTTCCTCCGCCGCAGCCGCTCAACAAGAGAGAACCCGGCCGGCTCGGCCCGCGCCCGCCGCGCGCCGCGCAGGGAAGCAGCGTGCAACCCGGAGGGGCATCCGTTCCGCAAGCGCAACCGCAGCCGGGGCCACAAGTTCAACCGCAACCGCAACAGCGCGTTCAACCGCAGCCGCCGCAGCCGCATCTTCAGCCGCAGCAGCCATCGCAGGTGCCGCAGCCGCATGTCCAGCCGCCGCCGCAGCCGCAACAGCGAGTCCAGCCGCAGCCGCCGCATGTCCAACCGCAGCACCAGCCGCCGGCGCAGCAAGGGGTCGTGCAGCCGCCCCATGCCCAGCCGCAGCCGCATGTCCAGCCGCCGCCGCAACCGCAGCAGCGAGTCCAACCGCAGCCGCCGCATGTCCAACCGCCGCAGCACCAGCCGCCGCCCCAGCAACGGGTCGTGCAGCCGCCCCATGCTCCTCAGCCGCAACCGCAGGCCGGCCCGCATGCACCGCCGCCGGCGAAACCGAAGAAACCCGAGGAGAAGACGCCCGAACCGCGCTGAGCCGCGTCAGCGCACGAGCACGTTCTTGAACTGCCAGGGGTCGCTTGTGTCGATGTCTTCCGGGAACAAGCCCGGTCGGTCGGTGATCGGCGTCCAGTCGGTATATTGGCCGATGACCGGGCCGAGATAGGGCCTCTGCACCGCGAGGCACCGCTTATAATCCATCTCGTCCGCCTCCACGATCCCGGCCTCGGGATTTTCCAGCGCCCAGACCATGCCGGCGAGCACGGCCGAGCTCACCTGCAGGCCGGTCGCATTCTGGTAGGGCGCGATGCTGCGGGTCTCCTCGATCGAGAGCTGCGAACCGTACCAGTAGGCGTTCTTTTTATGCCCGTAGAGCAGGACGCCGAGCTCGTCGATGCCGTCGGCGATCTCGTTTTCGTCCAGGATATGCATGAAGGGCTGCCGCTTGCAGGCCTGCCCGAACAGCTCGTGCAGCGACAGCACGGCGTCGTTGCACGGGTGATAGGCGTAATGGCAGGTCGGCCTGTACACCACGCGCCGGCCCTCGCGCAGCGTGAAGTAATCGGCGATCGAGATCGATTCGTTATGCGTCACGAGGAAGCCGTACTGCGCCTTGGCGGTTGGCGTCCACGATCGCACCCGCGTATTGGCCCCCGGCTGCGTCAGATAGATCGCGGCCTTGCAGCCCGTTCTGTGCGTGCGCGCGTTCTTCGGCATCCATTTTTCATGCGTGCCCCAGCCGAGCTCGGCCGGCTGCAGGCCCTCGGCGAGGAAGCCTTCGACCGACCAGGTGTTGACGAAGGTCTCTATCGGCTTCGGATATTTGGCACGCTGCGTGTCGCGCTCGGCGATGTGAATGCCCTTGATGTTGAGCCGCATGGCCAGGCGGGCCCACTCCTCGCGCGTCTTCGGTTCGTCGATCCTAAGACCGAGGTCGGAGGCGATGTTGATCAGCGCCTGCTTGACGAACCAGGACACCATTCCCGGATTGGCCCCGCAGCAGCTCACCGCGGTGGTGCCGCCCGGCCGTTTGCGGCGCGCGGCGAGAATGGTCTCGCGCAAGGCGTAATTCGAGCGCGCCGCCGGCCCGAGTCGGGAATCGAAATAGAACCCTGGCCAGGGTTCGACGACGGTATCGATATAAAGCGCACCAAGGTCGCGGCACAGCTCCATGAGGTCGAGCGAGGACGTGTCGACCGAAAGATTGACGCAAAATCCGCGTCCCCCGCCGGCGGTGAGCAAGGGCGTGAGCAGGGCGCGGTAGTTCGCACGGGTGACGGCCTCGTGGATGAAACGGATGCCGCGCTCGTCGAGGAGATGCCGGTCCTTGTCCTCGGGGTCGATGACCACGAAGCGCGATTTGTCGTAAGTGAAGTGACGCTCGATCAGCGGCAAAGTGCCCTTGCCGACGGAGCCGAACCCGATCATGACGATCGGTCCGTCGATATGTCCGTGGATTGGCCAATCCTGCATCGCCTCGCGCTCCCGTCGACGCCCGGTGATATCCGCCGCCGTCCGCAAACGAAAGCAGCAAGGCGCACGATCCCGGGCGGCTTCCACGAGATTTTGTCCGGTTTGCCGCATTGTCCGCCCCGCGGGCGGTCGGCGATCATCGCTCGGCGGTGCCGGTCGGACGCGTCGCGACCGGCACGCGGGTGCCGTTTCGCTCCCGTGCCGGACCGGCAAGGCCAGCCGGCGCGGAGATGGCCATTGGCGCCGGGCGCCAGGTTTGCGGGGCGGCGGCTGCGTTCGCGCGCCTAAGAGCGCACCGGTCGGGGGCAAGACGCCGCGGGCGGCATGCGGAAATATGCCCCGCTTGCCGCCTCGGCGCGGTCAGATGTGGTAGGTCTTCAGGGGTGGAAAGCCGTTGAAGGCCACCGACGCGTAGGTCGCGGTGTAGGCGCCGGTGCCGCCGATCAGCACCTTGTCCCCGATCTCGAGCGTTATCGGCAGCGCATAGGGCTGCTTTTCGTAGAGGATGTCGACCGAATCGCAGGTGGGTCCCGCGATCACGCAGGGCGCCTTCTCGTCGGCGTCGCGCGCCGTGTAGATCGGGTACCGGATCATCTCGTCGGCCGTTTCGGCGAGGCCGCCGAACTTGCCGATGTCGAGATAGACCCAGCGCACGTCGTCCTCCTCGCTCTTCTTGGAAACGAGGACGACCTCCGCCTCGATCACCCCGGCGTTGCCGACCATGCCGCGGCCGGGTTCGATGATCGTCTCCGGGATGCGATTGCCGAAATGCTTGCGCAGCGCGCGAAAGATCGCGGTGCCGTAGGATTTCACCGAGGGCACGTTCTTGACGTAGCGGGTCGGGAAGCCGCCGCCGAGATTGACCATGGTGAGGTTGATTCCCCGCTCGCTGCAGTCACGGAACACCGCGGCGGCCGAGGCGAGCGCGCGGTCCCATGCATGCTGGTTGCGCTGCTGCGAACCGACATGGAACGACACGCCGACGGGCTCGAGTCCGGACTTGAGGGCATGCTCGAGCACCTCGACCGCCATGGCGGGCTCGCAGCCGAACTTGCGCGACAACGGCCATTCCGCTCCCACGCAATCCGACAGGATGCGGCAGAACACTTTGGAGCCCGGCGCCGCGCGCGCGATCTTGTCGACCTCGGCCTTGCAGTCGACCGCGTAGAGCCGCACGCCCAGGGCATAGGCGCGGGCGATGTCGCGCTCCTTTTTGATGGTATTGCCGTAGGATATGCGGTCAGGCGTGGCCCCGGCGGCGAGCACCATTTCGATCTCCGGCACCGAGGCCGTATCGAAGCAGGAACCGAGTCGGGTGAGGAGCGAAAGCACCTCGGGCGCCGGGTTCGCCTTCACGGCATAGAAGATTCGCGTGTCGGGCAGCGCCTTGGCAAAGGCATTGTAGTTGTCGCGCACGACGTCGAGATCGACCACGAGGCAGGGGCCGTCCTCGCGCCGCTTGCGGAGGAATTCGCGGATGCGCTCGGTCATTGGCGCATTCTCCAGCTCGAAGGGACGGAGTTGAGCCGTCCGCTTGCCGCGGTTTAGGAGCTGGAGAGCGGTGCGCGATGGGGACGCACTGAGCCCGTCAACTCTTACACCGCAATAGCTGCCTTGGCTTGGAGGGGAGACCCCGCCGCACTGCTGGCAAGATGAACAAGCCTCTTCGGTGACCCGCGCCGGTGGTGGAGGCCGGCAGAGACCAAGGAAGCCCGATCGTCGTTGCTTTAAGCCGCGTCCCCTGCTGAGAGCAGGGTGTGCTGGTTTCGCCTCCAGCTGCCGGTCAGATCTCTTGAAGAGGATCTAGCGTCTCTCTCCAGGCGGCTGGCGGGCCTCTTGTCCCGCTACCTACCGACCGACACACGGCCACAGGCACGTGCGAAATTGGGCAATAGCCGACATAACAAATTTTTCGCGCGATGCAAGAGAGAAAATTCGCCGCGCGCGAAAACTTCCTTAACTTTTTTTGTGGCCGCCCGTGCGCGTCCTCACCGGCGCGCGGTGAACGGCTCGATCAGGTGCGCGGAACGGATGAACTGCGCCATGATCGCGACGCCGCAGAGCATGAGCACGATGTCGAGCGCGCGGGCGCCGATGGTGCCGAGATCGAACAAGGTGGCGATCGCCCAGGAGCCGGCAAAGGCGGCGCCGAATACCTCGGCGCCGATCAGAATCGCGGCGCTGACGACGGTGAGGACGTTCTGCCAGACGATGCGGCGGCCGGCCATGCGGGGTTTCCTGTCCGATGCGGCCACTCAAGCCCAATCCGCTCCAGCAGGCAAGTCCGTCGCGCGGCGGAATAGAGGACCAAGCGGCTCGCCAAGCCGCGCGTCCGCGGGTAGATACGCGGCCATGGACGCACCGAGACGCCCTCATTCGGACAACCCGCTGCTTTCCGCCTGGACCGGTCCTTATGGGCTGCCGCCTTTCGATGCCGTCAAACCGGCGCATTTCCGCCCCGCCTTCGACGTGGCGCTGGCCGCGCATCGCGCCGAGATCGAAGCCATTGCCGCCGATCCAGCCCCGCCCAGTTTCGACAACACCATCGCCGCGTTGGAGCGCAGCGGCCGCGACCTCAGGCGGCTGGAAAACCTCTTCTTCGTGCTGGCCGGCGCCCATACCGACGACGCGATCGAGGCCGTCGAACGGGAGGTGGCGCCGCTGCTCGCGCGCCACAATGATGCCGTGTACCTGAACCGGCCGCTCTATGCGCGCGTCGCCGAGCTCTACCGGCGACGCGAGTCGCTCGGACTGGACGCGGAGCAGGCGCGCGTGCTTGAGCGCTACCATTCGCGCTTCGTCCGCGCCGGGGCGGGGCTCGACGAGGCCAAGACGCGGCGCCTTGCGGCAATCAATGAAAGGCTGGCGAGCCTCGCCACCCGGTTCGGCCAGAACGTGCTCGCGGACGAGCGGGCCTTTGCCCTGATCCTCGAGGAGGACGACCTCGACGGGCTGCCGGATTTCGTCCGGACCGCGGCGCGCGCCGCGGCCGAAGCGCGCGGTCATGCCGGCAAATATGCGATCACGCTGGCGCGCTCCGCGGTCGAGAGCTTCCTGCAATTCTCGTCCCGGCGCGACTTGCGGGAAAAGGTGTTCCAGGCCTGGATCAGACGCGGCGAGAGCGGCGGCGCAACCGATAACCGCGCGTTGATTGCGGAAATGGTCGCGTTGCGGGCCGAACGCGCAAGTCTGCTCGGCTATGCGAGCTTCGCCGACTATTGCCTCGCCGACCGCATGGCCAAGACGCCGGAAGCGGCGCGCAGGCTGCTCGAGGAAGTCTGGACTCGCGCGCGCGCCAAGGCGCTCGCCGAACGCGACGCGCTGCAGGCGCTGGTCGCCGAAGAGGGCGGCAACTTCGCGCTCGCACCGCACGATTGGCGCTATTATGCGGAAAAACGGCGCCGGGCGGCCTTCGACCTGGACGAGGCCGCCGTCAAGCCATATTTCCAGCTCGATCGGATGATCGCTGCCGCGTTCGAGACGGCGCGGCGCCTGTTCGGCCTCACCTTCACCCCCGTGGCCGTGCCCCTCTACCACCCTGATGCGCGCGCATGGGAGGTTAAGGAGGCAGGGGGTGCCGCAGTCGGGTTGTTCATCGGCGATTATTTTGCTCGACCCTCGAAACATTCGGGCGCGTGGATGGCGGCGCTGCGCAACCAGGAGCGGCTGGCCGGCGACGTCAGGCCGATCATCCTCAACATCTGCAATTTTTCCAGGCCGGCCGAGGGCGAGCCTGCCCTGCTTTCCTTCGAAGACGCCCGCACGCTGTTTCACGAGTTCGGTCACGCGCTGCACGGTCTGCTGTCGAACGTGACCTATCCGCTGCTCGCCGGCACCGCGGTCGCGAGCGATTTCGTCGAATTGCCGTCCCAGCTCTACGAACGTTGGCTGGAGGCGCCGGAGATCCTGCGCGCCTATGCGCGCCATTACCGGACCGGCGAGCCGATGCCGCAGACGCTGATCGACCGACTGCTGGCGGCGCGGACCGAGGGACAGGGGTTTGCGACGGTCGAATACACCGCCTGTGCGCTGCTCGACCTCGAGCTGCACGGACCGCGGGCGGAGCGCGCGCTCGACGTCGACGCCTTCGAGCGCGAGGGTCTCGCGCGCATCGGGATGTTGCCGGAGATCGTCATGCGCCACCGCCTGCCGCATTTCCAGCATCTGTTCGCCGGCGAGGGTTATGCGGCCGGCTATTACTCCTACCTATGGGCGGAGGTGCTCGACGCCGACGCCTTCGCGGCCTTCGAGGAAACGGGCGACCTATTCAACCAGGCCCTCGCCGAGCGTCTGCGCCGCTTCATCTACGGCGCCGGCAATCTGCGCGACCCCGAGGAGGCTTATCGCGCGTTCCGCGGCCGACTGCCGAGCCCGGAGGCGCTGTTGATCCGGCGCGGTCTCGCCGATGTTGTGGCCTAGTCTCGGCCCCTGCTGGCCTGCCGCAGCGCCGGAGGCGCGGCGCCGCGCGGGGCGGCGCGCGGACGGCCGGCCGCGCTCGTGGGCGCGATCGCGGCGGCTTCGGCATCGTCGCGGCGCGGCATAAAGGAGGCTGCACGTGACAGGGGGCGGTCCGATGGAGCGCGGCAGATGACTCTCCATACTGCAGGCCACCGGCGCGGCGTGGTGTGCGCGCCGCATGCCGCGGCGCTCGAGGATGGCCGCGCGATCCTGGCCGAGGGCGGAAACGCCATCGAGGCCATGATCGCCATGGCGGCCTCGATCGCCGTGGTCTATCCGCATATGAACCACCTCGGCGGTGACGGATTCTGGCTCATTCATGAGCCGCACGGCAGGATACGCGCCTTGATGGCGGCGGGCCGCGCGGGCAGCAGGGCGACCATCGCGTTCTACCGCGAGGCCGGTTGCGACGAGATCCCGGCGCGCGGGCCGCTCGCGGCGCTCACCGTCCCCGCAGCGGCAGCGGGCTGGCTCCTCGCGCAGGAGGCGGCGCGGAGCTGGGGCGGCAGGCTGCCGCTCGACGTTCTGCTCGGAGCCGCAATTCGTCGCGCGCACAACGGCTATGGAGTGACGCGCAGTCAGGCGCGGCTGACGGCGGAGAAGCTTCCGGAACTGAAGGATCTGCCGGGGTTTGCCGCCACCTTCCTCGCCGATGGCAAGCCGCCGCAGCAGGGAGCGCGGCTCAGGCAGAGCGCCTTTGCCGCCACGCTCGAGCAGCTTTCCCATGCAGGGCTTGCGGATTTCTACCGCGGCGACGTCGGACGCGAGATTGCGGCCGATCTCGACCGCATCGGCAGTCCGATCACGCGCGCCGATCTCGAAAGCTGCCGTGCCGAGCTGGCCGACCCGCTCTCGATGACGATCGAGGCCGGCACGCTCTGCAACACGCCGCCGCCGACGCAGGGGCTGGCATCGCTCATCATCCTCGGGCTTTTCGAGCGGCTGCGCGTCGCGCAGGCGGAAAGCTTCGCGCATGTGCATGGGCTCGTCGAGGCCGCGAAGCGCGCCTTCCGCGTGCGCGATACGGTCGTCACCGACCCCGACCGGATGACGCGCGATCCCGCACGGTATCTGTTGCCGGATTTCCTCGACGACGAAGCGCGGACGATCGACCGGCGCAGGGCCGCGCGATGGCCGATGCCGCCTCGCCAAGGCGACACCGTCTGGATGGGCGCGGCCGACGCCAGCGGTCTCGTCGTCTCCTATATCCAATCGCTCTACTGGGAGTTCGGTTCGGGCTGCGTGCTGCCGACCACCGGCATCCTCATGCAGAATCGCGGCGCGAGCTTCTCGCTCGACACGACGGCGCTCAACGCGCTCGCGCCGGGTCGGCGGCCGTTCCACACGCTCAATCCCGCGCTCGCCCGGCTAAGGGATCGTCGCGTCTTCGCCTATGGCTGCATGGGCGGCGACGGTCAGCCGCAGACCCAGGCCGCGGTGTTCACGCGCCATGTCCTGTTCCGCCAGCCGCTCGAGCAGGCGCTCGACGCGCCCAGGTGGCTGCTCGGCCGCACCTGGGGCTCGCCCCACACCAGGCTGCAGCTCGAGTCGCGTTTCGACGAGAAACTGGTCGATGCGCTGCTGTCGGCGGGGCACGACGTCGCGGTTCTGGAGGAAGCCTATTCCGACACCATGGGCCATGCCGGGGCGGTCGTGCTGCACGCCGACGGGACCCTCGAAGGCGCCCACGACCCGCGCGCCGACGGCGGCGCCGCCGGCGTTTGACGCCCGTGCCTGCGGGCCTGCCCACCATCGGGAACGGGCAAGAGCGCGACGCCCATTTTGCGCCGCAGTCGGCGCTATCGTGCCGGCGCATGAGGCCGCGCCTTCTCCTCGGCATCTGTCTTGCCGCCGTTTCGGCGGCTCCTGCCGGCGCGCACCCTCACGTCTGGGTGACGATGCGCAGCGAGCTCGTCTATGCGCCCGACGGCAGCGTCACCGGTATTCGGCATCACTGGACTTTCGACGACATGTTCTCGGCTTTCGCCGTCCAGGGCATCGAGAGTCGGGAGAAGGGCAAGTTCTCGCGCGAGGAGCTCGCCCCGCTCGCCAAAACCAACGTCGACTCGCTCAAGGATTATGATTACTTCACCTATGCGACGGCCGACGGCAGGAAAGTGCCGTTCGACGAACCGCGGCCGGATTACTGGCTCGACTACAAGGATGCGGTTCTCACGCTGCACTTCACGCTGCCGCTCAGGACGCCGGTGAAGGCGAAGCAACTCAAGGTCGAGATCTACGATCCGACGATTTTCGTCGACTTCGAGTTTGCGAAGGATAAACCGGTAGCGCTCGCGGGCGCACCGGCAGGCTGCAAGCTCGATGTGGTGCTGCCGCAGCAGATCACCTACGCGCAGTCGCAGCGGCTGGGAGAGCAGTTCTTCAACGCGCTCACGGCGGCACAGAACTGGGGCGAACAATTCGCAAACAAGATCCTGGTCTCATGCCCCTAGGTCGCGCCGTCCGATCGACTGCGGCGCTCGCGCTCATCGCGCTTGTCCTGGCGGCCGTCGATCATGCCGCGGCTCAGCCGTTCGGACTGACGCACGCGGCACCGTTTCCACCCGGCGGCCCGGCCGGCTGGATCCTGGCCGAGCAGGCGCAATTCTACCGCATGCTGTCCGACCTCATCCGCGCCGCGAAAGCCGACGGGAGCGCCGGTTATGCCCTGCTCGGCATTTCCTTTGTTTACGGCGTCTTCCATGCCGCCGGTCCGGGCCATGGCAAGGCCGTGATCTCGTCCTACCTGGTCGCCAATAACGAGACCTGGCGGCGCGGCCTGGTACTTTCTTTTGCCGCCGCCGTGCTGCAGTCGCTGACGGCGATTGCGATCGTCGGCATCGCCGCCGCGCTCATCGGCGCCACGGCGCGAGCGATGGGAAAAACCGTGCGCGTCGTCGAGATCGCAAGCTATGCGCTGATCGTGCTGATCGGCTTGCGCCTCGTCTGGGTCAAGGGCCGCGCCATGCTGCGCCTGGTGCGCGACGCGAGGCTTGCGCGCGGCGGCCGCGGCGATCCAGCCGGTCATCGTCGCGAGCGGCACGGCGATCATGCCCATCCGCATGAGGAGGACGAGGCCTCGGCCTGCGGCCACGTGCATGCGCCCGAGCCGCGCGCGCTCGCCGGCCGTCATTGGTTGAAGCGGGGCCTTGCCGCGGTCGCCGCCGTCGGACTGCGCCCCTGCTCGGGCGCGATCATCGTGCTGGTCTTTTCCCTGGCGCAAGGATTGTTCCTCATTGGCGTCGCCTCGACCTTCGTGATGGGGATCGGCGCGGCGATGACGGTCGCGGCGGTCGCCGTCCTTGCGGTCGGCGCACGCGGCTTCGCCGCACGGTTGGCAGGCCGCAGACCGGGCGCCGGGACGCTGCTCCTGCACGGCCTGGAAATCGCCGCCGCGTTCGCCATCGTTCTGTTCGGCCTCGCCCTGCTGACCGGTTACATGGCGAGCGAGCGCATGGGGCTGTTCTAAGGCCTGATTGGCAGGCGCGCGCAGGCGGCTATGGGCTAGCGCGCCTCGGCGAGAACGGATCACGCCCCGGCGAAGTCTTCCGGCCGCAGCGTGATCGGCTGGCCGTGCGGCGTGCGCTCGCAGGCGCGCCGCCAGGCCTCGCGGCAGCGGGCAAGCGCTCCCGCCGTAGCCAGACCTTTCTCGGCCACCAGCTTTTCCAGCGCATTGAGCCAGTGACGATAATAGGTCTCGCCGGTGTCCGGATCGCCCATGGCCTGCGCGCGGCTGATCTCGGCGCCGAGGGTTGCCGCCCACTCGTTCCAGGTGAACAGGCCCTGTTCGTGCAAAGCGAGCGTTATCGCGAAGGCCTGCGCCTCCCACGGCTCGCGGAACACCGGTCCCTCGGCGTCGCGGGGAATGCCCGGCAACGCCTGCGTGGCGCGGCGCGCGGCGGCAGGGTCAATCATGCCGGCTCCAGATACGGCTCCCAGGCATCGATCGATACGCTCGAGCGCGGATCGCCCTGCGGTCCCCATAATTCGCGGCCGTCGAAGCGCACGGCATAGAGCCATTGCGGATCTTCTCCGGCGCCGATCGCGTTGCTGTCGGGAAACACGTGGAAGCCGATCACGCGTGCGACGATGCCGACGCGGCCACGCGCATAGCGCGGCAGTCGCGTGTGCGTCGGCGGGTTCATCACCTTGGCGCGGACCCGATCGCCGGGCTTGAAGGCGGGCGTGGTGCGGGGTTCGCGTTCGGTCGGCCCGCCGCGATAGAGCACCTTGGCGACATCCGCTGGCGACAGGATGCGGGCGACGGGTTTCGGCGGATATAGCGAATGGCCGGCCGCGATTTCCTCGTCGCTGACGAGGCCGCGCTCCTTGAGCATCCGCTCAAGCGCCGCGAACCAGATCTGGTAGTAGCTCATCGACAGATATTCGCCGGGCGGGCGGTTCTCGCGCGCGAACCGCGACATGTCGATGTTCCATTGTCCGGGCAGCGCCATCGCCAGCGTGAGCGCGAAGGCGCGTTTTTCCCAGTCGGCATGGAAGACCGGCTCGTCCGGCTCCGGCTCGACCCGGCCGAAGCCATGCATGCCGCCGAGATCATGGGCTCCGTTCATTTTGCCAAGTCCGCCGGTGATTTCGGCAGCCCGGTGCCGATCATGGAATCGCGCGTCACGAGTTCGGCGAGCTTCTCCTCGCTCCAGCCCTCGGTGCCCGCCGGCCGCATCGGCACGACGAGGTAGCGGATTTCGGATGTGGAATCCCAGACGCGGATCTCGGTCTCGGGCGGCAGCGTCACGCCGAACTCGGCGAGTACGCCGCGCGGATCAGCGACGGCGCGGGAACGATAGGGTGCGGACTTGTACCAGACCGGCGGCAGGCCGAGCACCGGCCACGGGTAGCAGGAACACAAGGTGCACACGACCATGTTATGGACCTCGGGCGTGTTCTCGAGCGCGACGATGTGCTCGCCCTGCCGCCCGGCATAGCCGAGTTCGGCGATCGCCGGCGTGGCGTCCTTGAACAGGCGCGCGCGATAATCCGCATCGACCCAGGCGCGGGCGACCACGCGCGCGCCGTTGCGCGGTCCGATCTTGGTCTCATAGGTCTCGATCAGCAGGTCGAGCGCGGCGGGATCGACATAGCCTTTTTCGGTGAGCACGGTCTCGAGCGCGCGCACCCGCAGTTGCATGTCGCTCAGCTCGGAATGGTCGTGGCCGGAATGATCGTGGCGGTGGTCGTGCATGGGCACGAGTTTAGACGCAAGAGGTCGGCTCCGGTCAATCCCGCTTTCCGTCCGGCGCCGGGCGGAACCGGCGCGCGCGGCCTCGCCTCGCGCCGCGGCGGTTTTTTCGCCGTCGCGGTCGACCGCCGTGACGTGATCGGGCTTTAGCGCCTTGCGGCACTTTGTGCCATCATCGCCGTGCAGCGGAGCGCGGCAGTGACCAGGATCGCCGACCGTATCGAGACCTTCGCCACCGCCGTCGGACGCGGCGCGGCGTGGCTTGCTTTCGCCGTCGTCGTGCTCGAATTTGCGCTTGTCGTCGCCCGCTACGGGCTCGGCCTCGGTTCGATCTGGCTGTCGGAGACGGTGATCTATGCCAACGCTGCGCTCGTCATGCTGGCGGCGGCCTGGACTCTGGCGGTCGGCGGCCACGTGCGGGTCGATGTGTTCTATGCGCACGCCTCCCGTCGCACGCGCGCGCTCGTCGATCTTGCCGGCAGCCTCCTGCTCCTGCTGCCTTTCGCCCTGCTCCTGCTCGCGATTTCGGTTCCCTACGCCGCCCGCTCCTGGGCGATCCTGGAGCGTTCGCAGGAAGCGAGCGGTCTGCCCTTGGTGTTCCTGCTCAAGACACTCATCCCGGTCTTTGCCGCGATGATGGCGCTGCAGGGCATCGCCCAGGCGATACGCGCGGCGCAGGCGCTCGCGAGGGCGCGGTGATGTCTCTCGCCGAGCTTCTGGCCGTGCTCATGGTGGTCGCGATGATCGCCGCGCTGATGGCGGGCTATCCGGTGGCGCTGACGCTCGCCGGGGTGGCGTTTGCCTTCGCGTTCCTCGGTCACGCGCTCGGCGTCATGGATTTCGGCATCCTCGGTGCGCTGCCGCAGCGCATTTTCGGCGTCATGACCAACGAGGTGCTGCTCGCCGTTCCCTTGTTCATCTTCATGGGCGTCACGCTCGAGCGTTCCCGGGTCGCCGAGGATCTGCTCGAGACCATGGGCCGGCTGTTCGGTTCGCTGCGCGGCGGGCTCGGATTTTCGGCGGTGCTGGTAGGCGCCCTGCTTGCGGCGGCCAAGGGCGTGGTCGGGGCGACGGCCGTCACCATGGGGCTCATCATGCTTCCGACGATGCTGCGTTTCGGCTACGACCCGCGCCTTGCCGCCGGCACGGTAGCGGCGACCGCCACGCTCGCGCAGATTTTCCCGCCCGCAACCGTGCTGGTGCTGCTCGGCGATCAGCTCGGCAATGCCTATCAGGCCGCGCAGCTCGCCAAGGGGGTGTTCGCGCCGCGTTCGCTCACCGTGAGCGATCTGTTTGCGGGGGCGCTGGTTCCCGCCTTCATGCTGGTGTTCCTCTATCTCGCGTTCCTGATCGCGGTGGCCATGGCGCGGCCGAAGGCCTCGCCGGCGCTGCCGGCCGACCCCGAGGCGCCGCGCGGACTCGCGCTCGCGCGCCGGCTTGCCGCCGTGCTGGTCGCGCCGCTCGCGCTCATCCTCGCGGTGCTCGGCTCGATCCTCGGCGGCGTCGCCACCCCGACCGAGGCGGGATCGATCGGGGCCGTCGGAGCCGTCCTGCTGGCGCTGCGCAAGGCGCCGCGCGAGCCCCTGTTGCGGCCGGTCAGCGAGAAGACCACCCAGGTCGTCAGCATGATATTTCTCATCCTCATCGGCGCGACCATGTTCAGTCTGGTGTTCCGCGCCCTCGGCGGCGACGCGATGATCGAGCGCGCGCTCGCCGATCTGCCGGGCGGCACGAACGGCGCGGTGCTCGCCGTGATGCTGGCGATGTTTCTGCTCGGCTTCGTGATGGATGCGTTCGAGATCATTTTCGTCGTCGTGCCGATCGTCGCACCGGTGTTGCTGCAGATGCCGGGTATCGACCCGGTATGGCTCGGCATCATGATGGCGATCAACCTGCAGACCTCCTACATGCATCCGCCGCTCGGCCCGACGCTGTTCTATCTGCGCGGCGTCGCGCCTGCCGGCATCACCACCAGGCATATCTACGCCGGTATTGTGCCCTTCGTGTTGATCCAGCTCGCGGCGCTGGTGGTGTTGTGGTTCGTGCCGGAGCTCGCGACCGCGCTGCCGCACGCGCTCTATCGCTGAGCGCGGTCAAGGCCGTCGTCCGGCCGCGGCGCGACGGCACGGGGCGGCGCGGACGCTATCGAGCGGGCGCGCGCCTGCCGGTCTATTCCATCCCCTTGCCGGGCCTGTGTATAAGGGCTGCATTATGAAGGCGGCGGAGATGTTCGATCTGACGGGACGCGTGGCGCTGGTGACCGGCGCGTCGAGCGGCTTGGGTCGGCAGTTCGCGCGGGCGCTTGCCGACAACGGCGCCGCGGTCGTCCTGGTTGCCCGCCGCGTCGACCGGCTCGAGGCGCTCCAACGGGATATCGAGAGGGCGGGCGGCAGGGCGCTGGCCGTCGCCGCCGACGTCACTGATCGCGCAGCGATGTCACGGGCGTTCGATGCGGCAGAGAACGCCTTCGGCACGGTCACCATTCTGGTCAACAATGCGGGCGTGGCGCAGGCGCCGGCGCGCGCCGTGGAGATGCCGCCGGACGAATGGCGGCGCGTCCTGGCCGTGGATCTCGACGCGGTCTTCCACTGGGCGCAGGAAGGCGCGCGCCGGATGCTCGCCGCGCAGGCGCGCGGCGCCATCGTCAACGTGGCTTCCGTCCTCGGTCTTGCCGTTGCCAAAGGCACGGCCGCCTACGCCGTCTCCAAGGCAGGCGTGGTCCAGCTGACGCGGGCGCTCGCGCTCGAGCTCGCCTTCAAAGGAATTCGCGTGAACGCGATCGCCCCCGGCTGGTTTGTCACCGAGATCAACGAGGCCTATCTCGCCAGCGACAAGGGCGCCGCGATCAAGCGCGACATCCCGATGGGACGGTTCGGCAATGAAGGCGACCTCGACGGCGCGCTGCTGCTGCTCGCGTCGGAGGCGGGCAGCTACATCACCGGTGCTACCATTGTGGTCGACGGCGGACAGGTGGTGCAGATTAGGGGATAGTGCGCGATCCTTCTCCGGCGGCGAGGAGGGCGACCGCAGGTCGACCGGGCCGATTCGCGCGCGCAGGAGACGGCCGCTTGCGGGCGGCGCGAGCGGCACCGCGGCGGATTCTCGCCCAGCGGGTTAAAGAAAGGCGGCATTGATGGACTTCTCTCTTCCCCCCGAGATCGAGGATCTCCGGTTGCGCGTGCGCGCCTTCATCGAAAAGGAGGTGCTGCCGCTCGAAAGCGATCCGGCGAATTTTTCCGAGTACGAGAACATCCCCGAAGATCGCCTCAAGCCGGTGCGCGAAAAGGCAAGGCAGGCCGGCCTCTGGGCACCGCAGTCGCCGAAAGAATACGGCGGCATGGATTTGCCCGTCGTCGCCTGGGCGGCGATCTACGAAGAGGCCGCGCGCTCGATCTTCGGCCCGCTTGCCATCAACTGCATGGCGCCCGACGACGGCAACATGAACCTGCTCAAGCTCGTCGCCACCCCGGAACAGAAGGAGCGATGGCTCAGGCCGATCGTGGAGGGCAGGGTGCGATCGAGTTTTACCATGACCGAACCGGCGCCGGGCGGCGGTTCGGACCCGTCGATGATCCGCACGCGGGCCGAACGGAAGGGCGATCGCTACATCGTCAGAGGGCGCAAGTGGTTCGCCACCGGCGCGCAGGGCGCCGCGCATTTCATCCTGATCGCGCGCACCTCCGATGACACGCGGCGCGGCCTGACCGCTTTTCTCTTCCACAAGGATCAGCCGGGCTGGCGCATCGTGCGCCGCATCCCGATCATGGGACCGGAGGAGCATGGCGGACATTGCGAACTCGAATTCGACGGTCTGGAAATCCCGCGCGAAAACGTGCTGCTCGAGGAGGGCGACGGGCTGCGGATCACGCAAATACGGCTCGGGCCGGCGCGGCTGACGCATTGCATGCGCTGGCTCGGCTGGGCGAAGCGCTGCGTGGAGATCGCCCAGGCCTATGTGGCCGAGCGCGAAGGCTTCGGCGTCCGGCTGGGCGACCGCGAAAGCGTGCAGATCAAGCTCGGCGAGGTCGCGCATCAGATCCAGATCGGGCGGCTGCTGACGATGCACGCGGCCTGGCTGCTCGATCAGGGGGGGCGTGCGCGCAAGGAAGTGTCGATGGCCAAAGTGCACGTCGCCGACACGCTGCACAAGGCGGCCGACGTCGCGATCCAGCTGCAGGGCGCGCGCGGCTATTCGCGCGACACGATCGCCGAATGGATCTACCGCGCTGCGCGCGCGGCGCGCCTCGTCGACGGCGCGACCGAAGTGCACATGATGGTGCTCGCCCGCTTCATGCGCGAGGAAGGTCGCGATTTCTGGCAATGGGGTCCGGGCGAGGGGCGCAGGAATGCGCGTTGAACGAGGCGCCCCGCACGCGGCGAACCCCGTGCGCCGGGAGGGCACCGATGCCGCGCAAAATCCGGGTCCAATGACGAGCGGCGACCCCCCGGTTCAGTTTCTGTAGCTGCGGTCCACTTTGTCGAGCATGCGCAGATAGGCGGCCCAATCGGCGCTGCCCCGCCCCGCGTCGTGGGCCTCGTACTGCCGGGCGGTCTTGGCGCAGATCTCCGGCGGGATCTCGACCAGCTCGGCGCCGGTCGCCTCCATCCGGAGCTGAATTTCCGCCGCCTCGATGAGGTGCTGCATCAACACGAAGGCTTCGCGTGCGGTCCTGCCGACGGTCAGCAGGCCGTGATTGCGCATGATCATCGCCCGGTTCTGCCCGAGATCGCGGTTGATCCGCTCTCGTTCGGCAAAATCCTCGGTCAACCCCTCATAGGCGTGATAACCGAGGCGCTGGTAGAAGCGGATCGCCTGCTGCGAGACCAT
Source organism: Pseudolabrys sp. (assembly GCA_019689975.1). Classification (GTDB taxonomy): domain Bacteria; phylum Pseudomonadota; class Alphaproteobacteria; order Rhizobiales; family Xanthobacteraceae; genus Pseudolabrys. The sequence goes on along the minus strand of JADGGK010000013.1, from coordinate 30,937 downwards.
GCGCAAACCGTGCTTCAGACCGGCGATCGCCATGCCGGTTGCGGTGTGCACGTGCAGCGCGCAGTTGACGTCGGGTCGCGCCGCGAGCACGCCGCCATGCAAGGTGAAGCCCGGCCGGTTGACGCCCGCTCGCTCGTCCAGATCCTCGTCCATGCAGACCTTGACGAGATTCGACGCGGTCACTTCGGTGTAAAGAAGCTCATGCCGTTTCATCAGAAAATGGCGCGGCTCGCCCGGCACGCGCATGGAGGCGTGATTGTAGATCACGTCGTCCCAGCCGTAATACGCAACGAGGCGATAGACGGCGGCGAGGTCGACGCGCGCCTCCCATTCGGCGTCCGACATCGCGCTGTGTGAAAGCGTGGCGGCGGTGCTCATGAGCCATATTCCTCCCGCTCGAAAGTCGACGGCAAGTTCCGCTCGGATCGAATCGACGCCGTCATGGCAAGAGGCCCGGGACGGCCGCGACGCCATCAAGGCGTGAGCGGCATGGAATCCGCGGCGCTTCGCTGTGCCGGCAAAGACGCGCCGATGTCATCGATATCCAGTCTAGCACGACGGCACTCGCACGGATATACGGACATGCATGAGGCTTCCCATCGCCATCCGCATGGGCGGATACGGTCCGCCCACCACGGGCTTTTCCAAGGCGCTGCAGTTCGTCGGTGACCGGTTGCGCGCCGAGTTCGGCAAAGACATTGCCGTCGACATCGTGTGGAACGTGATGGATCACGGCTACAAGGCCGAGGACATTCTCACGCTGGTCGAAAGCGGCAGGATGACGCTCGGCTACCAATCGTCGAGCTACCTCACCGATCGCGTACCCGAACTCGGCTTCGTCGACTTGCCTTTCCTGTTCGCCAACAATGCGCAGGCGCGCGCCGCGATGGACGGCGCGCTCGGCGCGCTTCTTGCGCAACGGATTGAGGCGCGCGCGAATTATCGCATCCTCGGCTGGTTCGAAAACGGCTTTCGCCATCTCTCCAATCGGCTGCGTCCGGTGCGCCTGCCGGCCGATCTGCGAGGGATGAAAATCCGCGTACTGCCGAGCGAAATTCATCGACGTACCTTCGAACTTCTCGGCGCGACGGCGATGCCCATGGATCTGACCGAGGCGATCGCCATGATCAAGGCGGGTACCTTGGACGCCCAGGAAAACCCGTTCGCCAATACCGTCACCTACGGAGTGCACGCGTTTCACAAGTTCCACACGTTGAGCTCGCATTTCTACATTTCCCGCCCCGTCTTCGTGCATCGGCCTTCGTTCGATGCGTGGCCGAAGGAGCTGCAGCGCGCGATGCAGGCGGCGGTTGCAGACTCGGTCTCGTTCCAGCGCAGGCTTGCGATCGAGGAGCACGAGTCCGCGCGCAGGATCATGGAAGACGCCGGCTGTGACATCCTCGCGCTGACGCCGGGCGAGCGCGCCGCCTTCGTCGCCGCCGTGCAGCCGTTGCTCGTCGAAGCGCGCCGGCTTTACGGCGAGGAGATGTTCAAGCTCGTGCCGCGAATCTGAGCATCACCGCGCATGCGCTATCCCCGCGATTGACGGCGTGCGAGGTTGGGCCGCGATCCGGACGGCAGGCAGGCGCGCACGCGACCTGCCGCCGGCGCTCGCATCCGCGTCCCCCGCGACGGTGATTCGCGGGTGTCGCGGCGCGGCCCTCCGCCCGTCACGCCCATGACCATTTGCTGCGATGCGCCAAAATGCGCCGTCGGGTGGTCGAAGGAAATTTCCTGTCGGCTTGTCCTTCTGTCGGGAACGAAAAGCGCGGCAGCGGATTCGCGCCCTCAATTCGCTTCCGGCGGCCTGCGCGCTGTCCTATATAAGAACGGTCTGCCGCCGGCTTTCACCCGCGGGGCTTTGCATGACACTCCGCCTCGTCAGTCTCGACGACAAATACGACCTCGCACAGGAGCACGTGCTGGTCACCGGCTATCAGGCGCTGATCCGCGCCTGCCTCATGCAGAAGGAACGCGACCGGCGCGCCGGTCTCAATACCGCCGGCTATGTCACCGGCTATCGCGGCTCGCCGCTGGGCGGCCTCGATCAGCAATTCCTGCGTGCGGAGCGGTTCCTTGCCGCGGCCGACATCAAGTTCCAGCCAGGCCTGAACGAGGACCTCGCCGCCACCGCGCTGTGGGGTACGCAGCAGGCGGAGCTGCGCGGCGAAGGCAGGTTCGACGGCGTGTTCGGCATGTGGTACGGCAAGGGTCCCGGCGTCGATCGCACCGGCGACGTCTTCCGCCACGCCAATCTCGCAGGCACGTCGAAATATGGCGGTGTCATCGCACTGATGGGCGACGACCACACGGCCGAATCCTCCACGACCGCGCATCAATCGGAATTCCATTTCATCGACGTGATGATGCCGATCCTGAACCCGGCCGGGGTGCAGGAGATCATCGACTATGCGCAGTATGGCTGGGCCATGTCGCGTTTCACCGGTGCCTGGACCGCGCTCAAATGCATGCATGAGACGGTGGAATCCACGGGCGTCGTGGATGGCCGGCTCGAGCGCATCGAGATCGTGACGCCGGCTGACTTCCGGATGCCAGAGGGCGGGCTCAATATCCGCCTCGTCGACTCCTTTCTCGACCAGGAGGCGCGCCTGCACGATTACAAGCGCGACGCCATGCTTGCCTTCGTGCGTGCCAACAAGCTCAACCGGATCGTCACGTCCGGCGGCCGGACGCCGAAGATCGGGATTGCGACCACCGGCAAGGCCTATCTTGACGTGCGGCAGGCGCTCGACGAGCTCGGCCTCGACGAGGTTCGGTGCAACGAATTTGGGCTCAGGTTGTTCAAGATCGCATGCCCTTGGCCGCTGGCAAGGCAGGAACTGGCCGAATTCGCCCGCGGCCTCGACCTCATCATCGTGGTCGAAGAGAAGCGGTCGCTGATCGAAGTGCAGGTGCGCGAAGAACTCTACGGCACGGCCAATCAGCCGGTCTGCATCGGCAAGAAGGACGAGCATGGCAATTGGCTGTTTCCCGTGAAGGGCGCGCTCGACCCGAATGACATCGCCATCTGCATCGGCGAGCGGTTGCTGCGCTACGGATGCAACGAGGATCTCGCGGCGAATGTGGCGCGGCTCAAGCAGGCTCAGAAGGCGCTGGCGGAGACGCCCGACATCGCCCAGCGCATCCCCTATTTCTGCTCCGGTTGCCCCCACAACACGTCGACGCGCGTTCCGGAGGGCAGTCGTGCCTATGCCGGCATCGGCTGCCACTACATGGCGCAGTGGATGGACCGCAGGACGCTGGGCTATACCCAGATGGGCGGCGAGGGTGCGAACTGGATCGGCGAGGCGCCGTTCTCCAAACGCGCCCATGTCTTCCAGAACCTGGGAGACGGCACCTACAACCATTCAGGTTATCTCGCCATCCGTGCCGCGGTCGCCGCCGGCGTCAACATCACCTACAAGATACTGTTCAACGATGCGGTCGCGATGACGGGCGGCCAGCCCAACGACGGCGGCCTCAGCGTGCCGCAGATCGCGGCGCAGGTTGCGGCGGAAGGGGTCAAGCGCGTGGTCGTCGTCACCGACGAGCCGTGGAAGTATCCGAAAACGACCGCGTGGCCCAAAGGATTGACGATCCATCATCGCGACGAGCTCGACGCGGTGCAACGTGAGCTCGCGGCCGTGCCGGGCGTGACCGTTCTCATCTACGATCAGACCTGTGCCGCCGAAAAGCGGCGGCGCCGCAAGCGCGGGACCTATCCGGATCCTGACAAGCGCGTCGTCATCAACGACCTTGTCTGCGAAGGCTGCGGTGACTGCGGCCTTAAATCGAACTGCGTTTCGATACAGCCGCTCGAGACCGAGTGGGGTCGCAAGCGCACCATCGATCAGTCGAGTTGCAACAAGGACTATTCCTGCCTCAAGGGCTTCTGTCCCTCTTTCGTGACGGTGCATGGCGCGAAGCTGAAGCGGAGCGAACGCATCGAGGAGCCGAAGGACTGGCCCGCGCTTCCCGACCCGCGCCTGCCGCTCGCCAATCATCCCTACAGCATCATCATCACCGGCATCGGCGGCACCGGAGTCGTCACGATCGGCGCCATCATGGCGATGGCCGCGCATCTGGAGGGCAAGGGCGTCGGCGTCATCGACATGGCAGGCCTCGCGCAGAAGGGCGGGGCCGTTTTCAGCCATGTACGCATCGCCAACCGGGCCGAGGACATCCACGCCATCCGCGTCGCCGCCGGCGGCGCCGATCTCGTTCTGGGGGGCGATATCGTGGTCGCGGGCACCAGGAAAGTGCTGAGCGCGATCAAGCCGGGCAATACCCGGGTCGTCGTGAATACGGCGGAATTCATGCCCGGCGACTTCACCCGCAATGCCGATTTCTCGCTTCCGAGCGAACGGCTCAAACGCACGATTGCCGCGGCCGCCGGCAGCGAACGCAGCCACTTCATCGACGCCGGACGGCTCGCCACGGCCCTGCTCGGTCAATCGATCGGCGCCAACATGTTCATGCTCGGCTATGCCTATCAGATCGGCGCGCTTCCGCTTTCGGCCGAGGCGATCGAGCGCGCCATCGAGATGAACGGGGAAGCGGTGACGATGAACATCGCCGCCTTCCGCTACGGGCGGCGGGCGGCGGTGGACCGTGCGGCGGTCGAGGCGCTGGTGCGGCCGCAGCCGGCGCAAGAGAATGACGCGCTCAGATTGTCGCATTCATTTGCGGAGACGGTGGAACGACGCGCCGCTTTCCTCGCCGCGTATCAAAATGCACGCTACGCGGAGCGCTATCGGACCGTGGTGGAGAGGATACGCGCGGTCGAGGCGGAGAAGGCGCCCGGCCGCTGCGAGCTTGCCGAGGCGGTGGCGCGCTACCTGTTCAAGCTGATGGCCTACAAAGACGAGTACGAGGTGGCGCGGCTCTATACCGAAACGAATTTTGTCGAACGCGTGAAAGCATCTTTCGACGGCAACCTGCGTCTGGAGTTTCATTTGTCGCCGCCGCTTCTCGCGCGCCGCGATCCGGTAACCGGCGAGCCGAAGAAGATGCGTTTCGGCCCTTGGATTTTGCCGCTGTTCCGCCTGCTCGCCGGAATGCGTTTCCTGCGCGGCACGCCGTTCGACCCCTTCGGCTATACCGCCGAGCGCCGGCTCGAGCGGCGCCTCATCGCGGATTACGAAGCATGCTTGGCTGCCATCGCGGCCGAGCTCAATCCGGACAATCATCCGGTTGCGGTCGCGCTCGCCTCGCTGCCGGAAAAGATCCGCGGATTCGGCCCGGTCAAGCGGCGCCACCTCGCCGCGGCCAAGGCCGAGGAGGCCGCGCTGTGGACCCAGTTCCGCGCCGCGCCCCGGCCATTTCTCAAGGCGGCCGAGTGAGTGAGAACGGAGTCCGACCGAATTGGACCGGCGCCGTCGTGGCGCGGAGCGCACGCGAAGCGGCGACGAAGCAAGCGTGGCGTTGATCCTGCAATTGCGGATTGCCGCGCCCCGCTTTGCGCGGGTGCCGTGCCCCGGGCGTGCAATGCCGGAACCTTTCCGGACCGCCGCGCCGCGCTCGCGATTTCGGGCCACTCTCACCGCAACCTGCCGGGTTGGGCGTCCGCGGTGAATTTCCGCACCCGGAAAGGCTTGACCCTTTCCCGGCGCTGTTTTCATATCGAGACAAACAAGTCCGTCTGCTCAAGGCGGCGAGGGGTGCGGCCCGCGCTTGGCCAAGCGCGGCCCAATGGGAGGATAAGATCTGTGGCGCTGAACGCCGCCGCGAAGGCGGATACATTTCCCAAACTGCTGGTTCGCAACGCCGAATTGTTCGCAACGCGGCCGGCCATGCGGCACAAGGATCTCGGCATCTGGCAGACCTGGACCTGGGCCGAGACGCTGGCGATCGTGCGCGCCTACGCGGTCGGTCTCAACCGGCTTGGCGTCAAACGCGGGGAGACCGTGGCCGTGGTGGGCGGCAACCGACCCAAGCTCTATTGGTCGGTCATGGCGGCCCAGATGCTCGGCGCGATCCCGGTGCCGGTCTATGCCGATGCCGTGGCGGAGGAACTCGCATTCGTGCTCGACCATGCCGAAGCGCGCTTCGCCGCGGTGGAAGACCAGGAGCAGGTCGACAAGATCCTCTCGGTGATCGCCCGCCTGCCCAGGGTCGAGATGCTGATCTACGACGAGCCGCGCGGCCTGCGCGACTACGATCACAGCCGTCTGCGCGCCATTGACCGGGTGATCGAGGACGGGGCGCAGGCGCTCGCCGGCGATCCGGCGCTCGCGGCCTGGCTCGACAACGAAATCGCCGCAGGCAAGGGTTCGGATCCCTCGATCATCCTCTATACCTCCGGCACCACCGGCCAGTCGAAAGGCGTGGTGGTCACCGGCGAACGCGCCATCAAGGCGGCGTCCGACTCCGTCGCCTTCGACCGCCTGAGCGAAAACGATGTTGCGCTCGCTTATCTGCCGCTAGCCTGGGTCGGCGACCACTATCTGAACTATTGCCAGGGATTGGTCGCGGGCTTTTGCACCGCGTGTCCGGAAAGTTCCGAGACCGCGATGGCTGACCTGCGCGAGATCGGCCCGACCTACTATTTTGCCCCGCCACGCACGCTCGAGCTGCTGCTCACGCGGGTGATGATCCGCATGGAAGACGCGGGTCTGCTCAAGCAGAAATTGTTCCACTATTTCATAGGCGTCGCGCGGAAATACGGCGAGCGCATCCTGAACCGAGAGCGCGTCTCCCTGGTCGGGCGCATCCTCTATGGGATCGGCAACCTGCTGGTGTACGGACCGCTCAAGAATGTACTCGGCTTCTCGAGGGTGCGCGTTGCCTATACCGCGGGCGAAGCGATCGGGCCCGAACTGTTTACGTTCTATCGTTCGATCGGCGTCAATCTGAAGCAGCTCTACGGTCAGACCGAGGCTTTCATTTGCGTCACGGCGCAGCCGGACGGACAAATCTATCCCGATACCGTAGGACCGCCTTTCCCGAACGTCGATATTCGAATTGCCGAGAACGGCGAAATCCAGTTCAGGTCTCCCGGCATGTTCGTCGGTTACTTCAAGGACGAGGCCCGGACGGCGGAGGTCATGACGCCGGACGGTTATATCAAGAGCGGCGATGCGGGCTTCTTCGACGAAAAGACCGGACATCTGAAGATCATCGACCGCGCGCGAGATGTCGGCCGCCTCAACGACGGCACGCTGTTTGCCCCGAAATACATCGAGAACAAGCTCAAATTCTATCCCAATATCCGTGAGGCGGTGGCCTATGGCGACAAGCGTGACTTCGTCGCGGTGATGATCAACATCGATCTCACGGCCGTCAGCAGCTGGGCTGAACGCAACAACGTGACCTACGCTTCCTATCAGGAACTGGCCGGGCATCCGCGGGTGTACGACATGATCGAACGGCATGTCGCCGAAGTGAACCGTGCGCTTGCCGACGACAAGGTGATGGCCGGTGCGCAGATCAGGCGCTTCCTGATTCTCCACAAGGAGCTCGATGCCGACGATGGCGAACTTACGCGGACGCAGAAGGTCCGTCGCCGCTTCATTGCCGAGCGCTACGCGCCGCTGATCGCGGCGCTCTATGACGGCTCGAGCGAGGCCGATGTCGCAACGGAAGTCACCTTCGAGGACGGCCGCAAGGGCGTGATCAGGGCGCGCGTCAAGATCCGTGACATGAAACCAGAACCTGTTCGCGCCGCCATGGAGAAGGCGGCATGAGGGCTCCGGGCGGCCCCGAGATCGCGGTCGGCGACGTTTTGCTTTCGGTGGAGAACGTCTCGCTTTCGTTCGGCGGCGTGAAAGCGATCAGCGGCGTATCCTTCGACATCCGCAAGGGTGAAATCCGCGCCATCATCGGTCCCAACGGGGCCGGCAAGACCTCGATGCTCAACGTCATCAACGGCTTCTACCATCCGCAGCAGGGCCGCATCACGTTCAAGGGCAAGACGCGGCCGCATATGCAGCCCTATGAGGCGGCCCGCGGCGGCATCGCGCGCACGTTCCAGAATGTCGCCCTGTTCCGCGGCATGACCGTTCTCGACAACATCATGGCCGGCCGCTCGCTGAAAATGCACACGAATATCTTCTGGCAGCTGCTGCGTTTCGGTCCTGCCCTGCGCGAGGAGGTCGCGCATCGCGTGCGCGTGGAGGAGATCATCGACTTCCTGAGGATCCAGGACATCCGGCGTACGCCGGTCGGCCGTCTGCCCTACGGTCTGCAGAAGCGCGTCGAGCTCGGCCGCGCGCTGGCGATGGAACCGGACCTGCTTCTGCTCGATGAGCCGATGGCGGGAATGAATCTCGAAGAGAAGGAGGACATGTCGCGGTTCATTCTCGACGTCAATGATCATTACGGCACGACGATTGCGCTCATCGAGCACGATATGGGCGTGGTTATGGATCTTTCCGATCGCGTCGTCGTGCTCGATTACGGCATCAAGATCGCCGATGGGACACCCGATGAGATCAAGCGCGATCCGGCGGTGATCGACGCCTATCTGGGCGTCGCCCACTGAGCGCGTGCCATGCATCTGCTCTACCAGATCTTCGTCGACCCGTTCGTGCAGATGGGAACGGCGCCGGATCTTCTGGCGCAAACCCTGTGGGAAGGTCTGGTCTCTGGCGTGCTCTATGCATTGATCGCGCTCGGCTTCGTGCTGATCTTCAAGGCATCCGGCGTGTTCAACTTCGCCCAGGGCATCATGGTGGTGTTCGCCGCGCTGACCCTGGTCGGCCTCTACCAGGCGATGACGCGGCTCGGCGTCGTGAATCCCACGATCGGCGCCTATCTCGCGCTGGCAGGCACGGTCGTCGTGATGTTTCTGCTCGCCGTCGGCGTGGAGCGACTGGTGCTGCGGCCTCTCGTCAATCAGCCGGATATCGTCCTGTTCATGGCGACCTTCGGCTTGACCTACTTTCTCATCGGTTTCGGCGAGTACGTGTTCGGCGGCGATCCTCAGGTGATGATCGCCGATCAGCTGCATTTGCCGCGCGGTCGCATCGACGTCCACGTCTTCGGCGGCGTCGTGCAGATGCAAAAGATCGACATAACCGCGGCGGTCATCGCCTCGGTGCTCGTCGCCGCGCTTGCCGTATTCTTCCAGAAGACGCGGATCGGCCGCGCCTTGCGCGCCGTGGCCGACAGCCACCGCGCCGCGCTGTCGGTCGGCATCTCGCTCGAGACGATCTGGGTGATCGTGTGGTTCGCCGCGGGTATCGTCGCGCTCGCCACGGGCATCATGTGGGGGGCGCGCTCGGACGTCTCCTTCGCGCTCGAGATCATCGCCCTCAAGGCGCTGCCGGTCTTGATCCTCGGCGGCCTTACCTCAATTCCGGGCGCCATTGTCGGCGGCCTGATCATCGGACTCAGCGAGAAGATCGGCGAATTGTACTGGGGGCCGCTGCTCGGCAGCGGCATCGAGAGCTGGCTTGCTTACGTCATCGCGCTGGTCTTCCTGCTGTTCCGCCCGCAAGGGCTGTTCGGCGAACGGATCATCGAGCGGGTTTGAACGGCAGGAGCGGGACACGATGCTTTATCGCGAAGTCGGCCAGTTCAAGACCAGTTATACGAGCGATCAGGCGATCTTTCCCATTTTGCAGGATCGTCTCGGAATTGTCGCCATCGTCATCGCCGCCTACCTCATAGGTCTGACCGGAGGCGACTTCCTGCTCAATGCGGTGTTGATCCCGTTCCTGATTTTTTCTCTCGCGGCGATCGGGCTCAATCTGCTCACCGGCTATACCGGGCTGCTCTCGCTCGGCACCGGCGCATTCATGGGCGTCGGCGCCTATGCCTGCTACAAGTTGACCACGTATTTCCCGAACGTGAACATCCTGCTGTGGGTGGTGGTCTCCGGTTTCTTTGCGAGCATCGTCGGTGCATTGTTCGGCCTGCCAAGTCTGCGCATCAAGGGTTTCTACCTCGCGGTTGCGACGCTTGCCGCACAATTCTTCCTCGAGTGGTGCTTCATCCGCATTCCGTGGCTATTCAACTACAACGAGTCGGGCGCGATCGAGGTGCCGCAGCGCGAGATATTCGGCATCATCGTCACCGGACCGCGCGCGAGCGCGCAGACGCGCTACCTGGTGGTGCTCACGATCGTCGCCGCGCTGACCTGGCTCGCGTCAAACCTGGTGCACGGGCGCATCGGCCGCATGTGGATGGCCGTGCGGGACATGGACATTGCCGCCGAGTTGATGGGCATACGGCTGCTGCCGACCAAGCTGCTCGCCTTCGCGGTCTCGTCCTATGTCTGCGGCGTGGCCGGCGCGCTTCTGGTGTTTCTGTGGTACGGCGGAGCCGAATCGACGGTGTTCGACATCAATCAGAGTTTCCAGATTCTGTTCATGGTCATCATCGGCGGATTGGGCAGCATCATCGGCTCCTATTTCGGGGCCGCCGTCATTTACATGATGCCGATCGTGTTGCGCGCCGTTCCGGGTTGGTTCGGCCTGCCGCTGCAGCCCGCCACGGTCGAGCACCTCACCTTCATGGTCGTCGGGGCGTTGATCATCGTCTTTCTGATCGCCGAGCCGCATGGGCTGGCGCGGCTGTGGCAGATTGCCAAGCAGAAGCTGCGGGTTTGGCCTTTTCCCTATTGAATGAAAGGTGCACAATCGAGCCAATTCCAGCGGACGGGCGTGCCGATCGCGTCTGGAATATCCTCCCAAGCGGAGGTCATAAAGAAAGAAGGCGGCCGCAGGCCGCCGAACGAGGGAGAAACACATGCGTCCAAGATTCTTTGCGCTGGCGACTGCCGCGGCCGTGCTGGCGGGAGCGTCTCTGCCGGCGAGCCGGGCGGTTGCGCAGGACAGCATCTACGTCCCGTTGTTCACTTATCGCACCGGGCCCTATGCCGGATCGGGCATTCCGGTCGCCAACGGCATGCACGACTACCTTGCCATGCTCAACGAGCGCGATGGCGGCATCAACGGCGTCAAGCTCAACGTGGAGGAATGCGAAACCGGATACGACACGAAAAAGGGTGTCGAGTGCTACGAGTCGGTCAAGGGCAAGCATCCCGCGGTGATCAATCCGTACTCCACCGGCATCACGCTTGAACTGATCCCGCGCGCGGCGGTGGACAAGATCCCGATCCTGTCGATGGCCTACGGCCTGTCGGCCTCCGCCGACGGCAACATCTTTCCCTGGATCTTCAATCCGCCGCTGACCTATTGGGACGGCGCCTCGGTGTTTGTGCGCTATGTCGCCAGCAAGGAGGGCGGCATGGACAAGCTCAAGGGCAAGAAGCTCGGACTGCTGCACCTCGACGCGCCATACGGCAAGGAGCCGATCCCGGTGCTGCAGGACATGGCGAAGAAGTACGGCTTCCAGCTGCTGCTTTATCCGGTTCCCGGAAAAGAGATGCAGAATCAGGGTTCGCTCTGGCTCAACGTGCGTCGCGACCGCCCCGATTACATCTACATCCAGGGCTGGGGAGCGATGAATCCGACCGCGGTGAAGGAAGCCGCCAAGGTCGGTTTCCCCATGGATCACCTGATGGGCGTGTGGTGGTCGGGCGGCGATGACGATGCACGTCCGGCCGGGCCGGGAGGCACGGGATATCTCTCGCTGGATTTCAACGGCGTGGGCACCGACTATCCCGTGATTCAGGACATCCTGAAATACGTCGTCGACAAGGGCAAAAGCCAGGTCGACAGCAAGTCCCGCGTCGGGGAGAATCTCTATAACCGCGGCGTCTTCAACGCCATGCTGATCGCGGAGGCGATCCGCAATGCGCAGCAACTGACCGGCAAGAAGGTTGTGGTCGGCGAGGACGTGCGGCGCGGGTTCGAATCGCTCAACATCACGGAAGCGCGCCTGAAGGAGATGGGCGCTCCCAATTTCGCTCCCCCGGTTCATCTCACCTGCGCCGATCACAACGGCCATCACGCGGTGTTCGTCGTGCGCTGGGATGGAACCAAGTGGGTGAAGATCTCCGACTGGATCGAGCCGATCAAGGAGGAGGTACTTCCGCTGATCGAGCAGACCGCCAAGGAGTATGCGGAAAAGAATACCGGCTGGCCGAAGCGCACCGAACCTTGCGACAAGTCTTCGTGAGTCGGTGTCGAGGCAGGTCCCCCTCCCGCGCGGGCAGGGGGACCGAACCTCGGCGAGGGCGAGGCGGGCAGGCGTGCGCCTTGCCGCCGTCATCGATCAGGCCTCGCGCGCCGGCCGGGGATCGGCGCGAGAGGCGAGCTTGGCAGGGCTGGTAATAGGGACTTTGGGAAGGTCGTGGCGATGATCGCGACGCCGCAGCAGCCCTCCACGCATTCGCAGCGGCAAACCGCGGCGGCAGAGGCCATCCTTACCGTCAACAATATCGAAGTGATCTACGATCACGTCATCCTGGTGCTCAAAGGCGTGTCGCTCGCGGTCCCGAGAGGCGGGATCGTGGCGCTGCTCGGCGCCAACGGCGCCGGCAAGACGACGACCCTCAAGGCGATTTCCAATCTGCTGCGCGCCGAACGGGGCGAGGTCACCAAGGGCTCGATCGTCTTCGACGGCGCCGAGGTCCAGCACCTCTCGCCGCACGAAGTGGTACGCCGCGGTTGCATTCAGGTCATGGAGGGTCGCCAGTGCTTCGCGCATCTGACGGTCGAGGAAAACCTGCTCACCGGCGCGTTTACCCGCCGCGACGGCAGGGCCTCGATCAAGCGCGACCTGGAAAGGGTCTATGCCTATTTTCCGAAGCTTGCCGAGCGCAGACACGCGCTCGCCGGTTATACCTCGGGGGGCGAACAGCAGATGTGCGCGCTTGGCCGCGCGCTCATGTCGCGGCCGAAGATGATCCTGCTCGACGAACCGTCAATGGGTCTTGCCCCGCAGGTGGTCGAGGAGATTTTTGCCATCGTGCAGGAGCTGAACGAGAAGGAGGGCGTCTCCTTCCTGCTCGCGGAGCAGAACACGCATATGGCGCTGCGTCTGGCGTGCTACGGTTATATTCTCGAGAATGGCCGCGTGGTCATGGACGGCGAGGCCGCGGCGCTTGCGGAAAACGAGGACGTCAAGGAATTCTATCTCGGCATTTCGGAGGGGCGCCGCAAATCATTTCGCGACAGCAAACACTACCGGCGCAGGAAGCGGTGGCTGGCCTAGCGCCGCCCTTTTCCCGACGCGGGCGCGGCAGGCAGGATCGGGGTCCGCCCTGCGGGGCAAGGAGATCGGCCGGGCTCGTCTCGTTCGGCTCTGCGCGCATTGAGTCTCTCGCAAGGCGATGACCGAGCACTTCGATACCCTGGAAACCCGCGATCCGGCCGAACGCGAGCAGGCGCTGTTGGCGGCGCTGCCGCGCCTGCTCTCGCGCGCGATGGGCGCGCCCGGCTGGGCGAGGCATCTTGCGGGCATTGATCCGGAGTCGGTGACCTCGCGCGCGGCGCTCGCCAGGCTGCCTGTGCTGCGCAAGTCGGATCTGGCCGAGTTCCAGAAGAACGATCCGCCTTTCGGCGGGTTCAATCTCACGCCTCCCGGCCGGATGCGTCGCCTGCACATGTCTCCCGGCCCGCTATTCGAGCCGGAGGGTCATGCCGATGATTTCGGCAATTGCGCGCGAGCGCTTTTCGCGGCCGGGTTCCGCCAAGGCGACATCGTGCACAATGCGTTTTCCTATCACCTGACGCCGGGCGCCTATATTCTGGAGGCGGGCGCCTTTGCGCTCGGCTGCGCCGTCATCCCGGGCGGCGTCGGCAATACCGAGCAACAAGTGGCGGCGATCGCCCATTATCGCCCGACCGGCTATGTCGGCACGCCGGATTTTCTCAAGATTCTGCTCGACACGGCGGCGAGACTCGGCAAGGACGCATCCTCGATCAAGCGCGCGCTCGTGAGCGGCGCCGCGCTGCCGCGCTCCCTGCGCGAGGAATTCGACGCGCGCGGCGTCTCCGTCCTGCAATGCTACGCGATTGCCGAGGTTGGCGTCATCGCCTACGAGAGCGAGGCCCGGGAAGGAATGATCGTCAACGAGCCGCTGATCGTCGAGGTGGTGCGGCCCGGCACCGGCGATCCCGTCCCGATCGGGGAGGTCGGCGAGGTCGTCGTGACCACCGCCAATCCCCATTATCCCATGATCCGTCTCGCGACCGGCGACCTTTCGGCGCTGCTGCCGGGCGTCTCTCCCTGCGGCCGCACCAATATGCGGATCAAAGGATGGCTCGGGCGGGCGGATCAGACCACGAAGATCAAGGGCATGTTCGTGCACCCACGCCAGGTGGCGGAGGTCGCCGCGCGTCATCCCGAGCTTGGGCGCCTGCGGCTCGTGGTCGGTCGCGCCAACGAGCAGGATACCATGACGCTCATGGCCGAATGCTCGGCGCCGGTAGCGGGTCTGGAGGACGCGGTTGCCGCCACCTTGCAGTCGCTCACCAAGCTCAAGGGTGCGGTTCGGCTCGTCGCGCCGGGCACGCTGCCGAACGACGGCAAGGTGATCGCCGACGAGCGAGCGCCGGGGTGAAGCCGTGCGCGGGGAGCGGACGGTGCGAGGCAAGATGATCCCTTGACCGCGCGCGCGGTTTCGGCCTGATAGCCTGCATGGTCGATCCCTCTCGCCTGCCGCCCGGTCACCCCGCATTGCCGCCGCGCCGCATCGGCGTTCTGCTCGTCAATCTCGGCACGCCCGACGCGACCGATTACTGGTCGATGCGGCGCTATCTCAAGGAATTTCTCTCCGACCGCCGGGTGATCGAAGAAAACCCGATCAAATGGTGGCTGGTTCTGAATCTCGTTATCTTGACGGTGCGCCCGCGGCGCAAAGGGCGGGACTACGAGAAAATCTGGAACAGGGAGCGCAACGAATCCGTCCTCAAGACGATCACGCGCTCGCAGGCCGAAAAGCTCGCCGTGAGCCTGCGCGAGGATCCGCGCATCCTGGTCGACTGGGCGATGCGCTACGGCAATCCGTCCCTTGCCGCGCGGCTCGAGGCGATGCGGCAGGCGGGCTGCGATCGCATTCTCATCGTCCCGCTCTATCCCCAATATGCGGCCGCGACGACCGCGAGCGTCTGCGACAAGGCTTTCGAGGCGCTCAAAGGAATGCGCTGGCAACCCGCGGTGCGCGTCGCTCCGGCATATTTCGACCAGCCGGTCTATATCGACGCAGTCGCAGCCTCGCTCGAAGCAGGCCTGTCGGAGCTGTCCTTCACGCCCGACGTGATCATCGCCTCCTACCACGGCATGCCAGAGGATTATCTGCGCAAAGGTGATCCCTATTATTGCCAATGCGCTGCCACCACGCGGCTGCTGCGCGCACGTCTGAAGCTCGGCGAGGACAAATTGCTGATGACCTTTCAGTCGCGCTTCGGCACCGCCGAATGGCTCAAGCCCTATACCGACGTCACGGTGCGGTCCCTGCCGGCGAAGGGCGTGCGCAACCTCGTCGTCATCACGCCGGGTTTCGCCGCCGACTGTCTCGAGACCCTGGAAGAGATCGCCATGGAGAACGCGGAAATTTTCCGCCGCGCCGGAGGCGAGAATTTTGCCCATATTCCCTGTCTCAATGACGGGGAACGCGGCATGAGCGTCATCCGCGACGTGGTGCTGCGCGAGCTCCAGGGCTGGATATAGAACGAATTTCGGCGCTCTCGCCCCGTCAACGCGAGCCCGAGCCAAGCCAGGGCGAGGCAATCCGGAATCGGCGCTGCCACGATCGACGCGCTTGGCACCTGCGGCACGGCAAGGACCGGATTGCTTTGCCGGCGCTTGCGCGGTTCCTCGCGGTGACGGCGTCGAGCCGATCGATCGGAAACCGCACAAGCCCCGTCAACCGCGCGTTAACCATGGGCCTTTAGCGTCCGTTAACCACCGCTCGCCGCCTTTGCGGCTGCCTGCGCTTGCGCATGCGGGGCGGTCGAGGGAACGACGCCGAGGGCCGCGACTTGCTGCGCTTTGATCACCAGGGTCGATGGGCGCGGTGCGGCGCTTTGCTTTCCGTCGCCTGGCTGATGCTGGCCGGCGCGCCGGCGCGCGGGCAGGAAGCGCTTTCCGCTCCGGAGCTCTTTTCGCCCTGGCTTGACGGCGACCGGCGCAACCCGCCGCGCTTCGAGCGCCGCGAACCGGCGTCGGCGGCCGCACGCGAGAAGCGGATGACGCCGATTCCCTCGGGAGCGGGCGTGACCGGCTTCGACTCGAGCAATGCGCGCAAGACGAGGCGGTCGAAGCGCGGGGTGCAGACTGCGGCGACGGCGCCTGCCGCGGGAGCGGGGGAGGAGAACGCCTCGCGCTACCAGAATCCAATCCCGCCGCTCGACGCCATCGCGCCGTCGCGCTCTCCCGTACTCGGCAGCGCGTCCGCCTTGCCCCCGGCGCCCGGCGCGCCGCCGGTCGATTTCGGTCCCATTCGCCGGCCGCCAAAGAAGCGCAACGCGCATCCGGACGAGCCGGACGATCCCTATGCGCCTCTCGGCGTCCGGCTCGGCGCCTTCGATCTCTATCCCGCGGTCGAGCTGATCGGTGGTTACAACACCAATCCCTCGGCCGTGCCCGGCGGCGGCGCGGCGTGGCTTTACGCGATGTCGCCCGAGTTGCTGGTCAATTCGAACTGGTCGCGCCACGAGTTCAAAGCCGAATTGCGCGGCAGCTACACCGGTTACCAGCCGGATGCCACGCCGTCGCTTAGCCGCCCATATTTCAACGGCAAGGCCACCGGCCGCATTGACGTGACCCGCGATACCAATATCGGCATCGAGGCGCGCATGCTGGTTGCGACCGACAATCCGGGCAGCCCCAATCTGCCTGCCGGTCTCGCCAGGTTGCCGATCTATACGACGTTCGGCGGCGCATTCGGATTGACGCAGCGCTTCAATCGCTTCGCGCTGACGCTGAAAGGCGATGCCGAGCGTACCCAATACGAGGCGTCCAAGCTCACCGACGGTTCGACGGCGAGCAACGACGATCGCAATTACGACCAGGTGTCGGGCTCGCTGCGCGGAAGCTACGAGTTGGCGACGGGTGTCAAGCCGTTTGTCGACGTGAGCCTCGACGCGCGTCGCCATGATCTCGAATTCGACAGCTCGGGCTTTGCCCGCAATTCGACGGGCCTTACGCTCAAAAGCGGTGCCACGTTCGAGCTGGCGCGACGGCTGACCGGCGAGATCGCGCTCGGCTATACCAAGCGTGCCTACGAGGATGCGCGGCTTGAGCCGCTGCAGGGCCTGATCGGCGACGCCTCGCTCATCTTCAACGCAAGCGCATTGACGACGATCAAGTTCACCGGCACGTCGACCGTCGGGGAATCGACTATTCCCGGCGTATCCGGCGTGCTTTACCGCGACGTCGGCCTGCAGGTCGATCATGCTTTCCGGCGCTGGCTGATCGCGAGCCTCAAACTGGGATTCGGTCTGGACGACTATGTCGGTCTGGACCGGCTCGATCGGCGCTATTCCGCCGGCCTCGGCCTCACCTACAAGCTCGACCGCACGGTTCAGCTCAAGGGCGAGTTCAGGCAGGACTGGCTGCGTTCGAGCGTTCCCGGCAACGACTATACGGCGAGCATCTTCCTCGTCGGACTGCGCTTCCAGCGCTGATCACGCCTCGCCCAGCAACGCCTCGATGGTGGCCCGCGCCTCCCGCGCCATGTCGGGCCGCGCCAGCGCATAGGCGACATTGGCGGCGAGAAATCCGATCTTGGATCCGCAATCGAAGCTGCGACCCTGGAATTCGTAACCGTAGAACGGCTCATGGCGCGCGAGCGCCAGCATCGCATCCGTGAGCTGGATTTCACCGCCCGCCCCGGCCGCCTGATGTGCCAACAAATCGAAGATTCGCGGCTGCAGGATGTAACGGCCCGTGATCGCGAGATCGGACGGGGCCTCGCTGGCCTTGGGTTTCTCCACCATCCCGGTGATGCGGAAGAGTTGTCCCGTGCGCTGTCCGACGCCGACGACGCCGTAGGACGAAATTCGCTCGGGCGGCACCTTCTCGACCGCCACGATATTGGCGTTGGCTTCGAGCTGTTGGGCCGCGTCCACCATCTGCGCGAGACAGCCGCGCTCATGCTGGACCAGCACGTCGGGCAGCAGCAGCGCAAAGGGCTCGCGGCCCACCAGTTCACGCGCGCACCAGACCGCATGCCCGAGACCGAGCGGGGATTGCTGACGCGTGAAGCTCGCGGTACCGGCTGCCGGAAGCGCATCGGACAGCAGCGCGAGCTCGGCTTTCTTTCCGCGCTCGTTGAGCGTTACTTCGAGCTCGAACTGGCGATCGAAGTGGTCTTCGATCACGCTCTTGTTGCGACCGGTCACGAAGATGAAATGCTCGATGCCGGCCTCGCGCGCCTCATCCACCACGTGCTGGATCAGCGGCCGGTCGACCACCGGCAGCATTTCCTTGGGTATGGCCTTGGTGGCAGGAAGGAACCTGGTTCCCAAGCCGGCGACGGGGAAGATCGCTTTGCGGATGCGCATCATCGGGAAGACGGTGCAAGCGGCAGGTCGGCGGAACAAAAAAGCATGGGCGGCGGCTGAGGTCCAGATGGCGGACTGCGCTTGTTAACGCGGTCGAAACGATATGGCGGCACCCATGGATCCGGGCAAACGCGTTCCCGCGCGAAGACGATCGGGTCCATGGGCAAAGGCGCCAGTTACCTGCTCACCGTTCTGCTTGCCGCCGCGGTCGTCGACGGCGGCCGGGCGCAGCAGCCAAGCGTGCCGACCGACCCCGGGATCACCGGCACGGTGACGCCGATCGGCGCCGGCGAACCACGCGCGAGCGGCCTGTCGCGAGGCTCGCTCGATCCCGCGGTGAGCGCGGACGCCGTTCGCCGCATGACGGCCGATTTCCAAGACTGCCTCGCCCGGCTCTGGCCGCTTGCGGCCCGGCGCGGCATTGCGCGCGCCCATTATGCGAGATGGACGCAAGCGCTCGTACCCGACTTGCGCATCCTGGAGCTGATGGACAATCAGCCTGAGTTCACGCGTCCGGTATGGGACTATCTCGATCTGCTGGTGAATGACGCGCGCATCGAAAAAGGACGGGCGCTGCTCGAGCGCCATCGCACGACCTTCGACGCGGTGGAACGCGCCTACGGCGTCGATCGCCACGTTCTTGCGGCGATCTGGGGCGTGGAAACCGATTACGGCGCGCTGACCGGCGAGCGACCGGTGCTCCGTTCGACCGCGACCCTGGCCTGTATCGGCCGTCGGCAGAGCTATTTCCGCAGCGAGTTCCTCGCCGCGCTCGAGATCCTGGAGCATGGCGACGTGCCTCCCGAACGGCTGGTCGGATCCTGGGCCGGCGCTTTCGGCCCAACGCAATTCATGCCCACCTCGTTCAAGCGTTATGCGGTCGATTTCGATCACGACGGCCGCCGCGACGTGGTGGACAGTATTCCCGACGCCATGGCCTCGACCGCCAACAATCTGCGCCGCGACGGCTGGATCAGCGGGCAGAGTTGGGGATACGAAGTGGTGGTGCCGGCGAGCTTCGATTTCATGCTTGCCGACGGGCGGCGCCGCCTCAGCATCGCCGAATGGCAGCGGCTCGGCATCATGCGCGCCGGCGGCGGGACGTTTCCGCGATCCGACGACAGGGCCTTCCTGCTCGTTCCGGCGGGCGTGCAAGGCCCCGGATTCCTGATGCTGCACAATTTCCGCGTCATCATGAAATACAACCCTGCGGAAGCCTACGCGCTGGCGATCGGCCATCTTGCCGATCGGCTCCGCGGCGAGGGGCCGTTGGTGCAGCCATGGCCGCGCTACGAGCGGGCGCTGTCGCGCGCCGAGCGGCTGGAACTGCAGCAGCGCCTGGCGCAACGCGGTTACGATATCGGCGTCGTGGACGGCGATCTCGGCGCGCGGACGCGCGCGGCGCTTCGCGAGTTTCAGGCCCAAATTGGCCGGGTTCCCGACGGTTTTGCGACCGCGGGGCTGCTCGAACGGCTGCGCGGGCCGTAGCCGTCCCGGCGACCTTCGAGTTGACATTTTTTGCGCGCTGTTGACCCTGGATTGGCGCAAGTCGTTCAGGCAGGGGTCGCCTGCGACCTCTCCGCAGGACTTGGGTGACCGTCATGCGCGGCAGGCTCCGGTTCCGACATTGGCTCATCGGCGCGGCGATGCTCGCCGCACTCGAGCTTGCCGGCGCGCTCGCCGCCGAGCTTGCGGTCACTTTGCCTGCACAGGCGCAATTCTGGGACGATTCCTGGCCGTTCCAGCGGCAGCGACGGTCGCGCGTGCCGGGTTTCTTCCAGCGCTTGTTCGGCCCCTCGACCGAGCCTGCCCCGCCACCCCGCCAGCTGGAACGGATGCGGCCGGGCCGCGAGCATGTCGAGTCGTCGCGTGCCCCGCCGCCGCGCAAGGTCGAGAACGCGGCCGCGCCGACGAACAGCATCGTCGTCATGGGCGACGGCATGGCGGATTGGCTCGCTTACGGTCTTGAGGAAGCGTTTTCCGACACGCCCGAAGTGGGCGTCGTGCGCGAAATCAAGTTCAACTCCGGCCTGATCCGGTATCAGGCCAAAAGCGATCTTGATTGGTGGCACGTGGCGCGCGACCTGCTTGCCAAGGACAAGGCGAGCTTCGTCGTCATGATGATCGGCCTGTCCGACCGGCAGAACATCCGCGAACGCGACCTCGCCAATGAGGCCGCCAAGGATGCGGACAAGAGCGGCGACAACCCGTCCGAGGTCGACGCAGCCGGCAAGGATGACAACGAAACCGAGCCGGGCGCGGCCATCACGCCTGAGCCCAAGGGCAAACGGGCCAACGGCGTCATCGAGTTTCGCACCGACCGCTGGGCCGAGGTCTACGGGCGGCGCGTCGACGAGACCATTGCCGCGTTAAAGAGCAAGGGAGTGCCGGTATTCTGGGTCGGGCTGCCCTCGATCCGCGGGACGCGCTCGACCTCGGAGGCGAGCTATCTCAACGAGATCTACCGCGCCCATGCCGAGCGTGCCGGCATCGTCTATGTCGACATATGGGACGGTTTCGTCGACGAATCCGGCCGCTATTCCAATTTCGGTCCCGATCTCGAGGGGCAGACGCGCCGACTGCGTTCCAGCGACGGCGTGTTTTTCACGCGCTACGGCGCGCGCAAGCTCGCGCATTACGTCGAGCGCGAGATAAGGCGCTATTTGAACAACCGCGCCATGCCGGTGGCGTTGCCGCCGGGGCCGGTGGCGCCGCCGGGTCCCGAATCCAAGTCCGCGACGCGGCCGCTGGCCGGGCCGGTGGTGCCGCTCACCGCGACGGCGGGCAACGCGGATCAGCTCGCCGGTGCGGCGGCGCCGCAGCCGGCGCCGGGTGATGCCCTGGCGGCGCAAGTGCTGGTCAAGGGCGAGGCGTTGCAGGCGCCGACCGGCCGCGCCGACGACTTCGCCTGGCCGACCGGCCGCGAGGAAGAAAAGGCCGCGCAACCCGGAGGAGGTATAACGCCCGTGCCAGCGGCCGCGCCGGCAGCGGCCACCGCCGCGCCGGCGGCGGTCGACGCCTCGCCCGCCTCGGCTGCCGCGCCCTCCGCCCGCGGCACTCCGTCGACCATATCGCCAAGCACGAAGAGCGTGCAGAAAGAAAAATCCAAATCTTCACGACCGCCACGCGCCGCGCCTCGGTCTCGCTCTCCGGATGACGAGGTGCCGCGCCCGCCGGCGCCGGTCGGCCGCGCCAGCGGGCCGTTCGGCTGGGCGCGATAGCCGACGCGCCGAGGAGCGGCGGGATGTTCGGCTTGCGGCGCGCGAGACCGTCGATCCGAGCCTCGGACGGCGGGCCGGGGGCGGGGATCGGTTTGCACCTGTCGGGCTCAGCGAAGGGGTGCCGCGCAAGGCGAGCAGGGATGCCCCGCGTCAGCGCGGCAGCGTCGTCGAGCCCATGAGGAATTTGTCGACCGCGTGCGCGCACTGGCGGCCTTCGCGGATGGCCCACACCACGAGCGATTGCCCGCGGCGCATGTCTCCGGCCGCAAACACCTTGGGGACGGACGTGGCATAGGTCTCGGTCGTGGCTTTGACGTTGCCGCGCTGATCGAGCGCGACGCCGAGTTGCTCGAGCATCCCCTCATGCACCGGATGCAGGAAGCCCATCGCGAGCAGTACGAGGTCGGCCTCGACCTCGAACTCGGTTCCCGGGATCGGCTGGAATTTTGCGTCCACCCGCACGCAGTGCAGTTTCCTGACGCGGCCCTGCTCGCCGCTGAATTTCTGCGTCAGGACGGCGAACTCGCGCTCCGCCCCTTCCTCGTGGCTCGACGAGATACGCAGTTTCATCGGCCAGTCCGGCCAGGTGAGAAGCTTGTTCTCATGCAGCGGCGGCTGCGGCATGATCTCGAAATTCACCACCGAGACGGCACCTTGGCGGATTGCCGTGCCGATGCAGTCGGAGCCGGTGTCGCCGCCGCCGATCACCACGACCTTCTTTCCGGTGGCCATGATGGGCTCGACATCGCCGAGCGGCTCGCCGGATACGCGCCGATTCTGCTGCGGCAGAAAGTCCATGGCAAAATGGATCCCCTTCAGCGCGCGTCCGGGGATCGGCAGGTCGCGCGCCTGCTCGGCGCCGCCCGCCAGCACCACGGCGTCGTGCTCCTCGACGAGCCGGTGGGCCGGAACGTTGACGCCGACATGGGCGCCGTAATGGAAGGTCACGCCTTCCGCCCGCATTTGCTCGATGCGGCGATCGACGTGGATCTTCTCCATCTTGAAGTCGGGAATGCCGTAGCGCATCAGCCCGCCGGCCTTGGCCCAGCGTTCGTAGACGTGCACGTCGTGGCCGGCGCGCGCAAGCTGCTGCGCACAGGCGAGCCCGGCGGGTCCGGAGCCGATGATCGCAACCCTCTTGCCGGTCTTGCGCGTGGGCAATTCGGGCACGAGTCCGCGCGCGATGGCGCGGTCGGCGATCTCGCATTCGATCGTCTTGATGGTCACCGGATTGTCATCGATGTTGAGCGTGCAGGAAGCCTCGCAGGGCGCGGGACAGACCCGGCCGGTGATCTCGGGGAAATTGTTGGTCGAGTGCAGGTTGACCGCCGCTTCCTCCCAGCGATTGCGATAGACGAGATCGTTCCAGTCGGGGATCTGGTTGTTGACGGGACAACCAGTGGGCAGGCCGGTGATGCGCGAGAGTCCATGGCAATAGGGCACGCCGCAGTCCATGCAACGCGCCGCCTGTTGGCGCAGCTCCTCCTCGGGCAGCGGCAGCACGAATTCGCGCCAGTGCCGGATGCGCTCGGCCACTGGCTCGTACTTGCGATCGCGCCGCTCGATTTCGAGGAACCCGGTGACCTTGCCCATCCCTACTCCGCGGCCAGCATCGCGGCGGCCCTTTCCTTCGCCATCTCGGCGAGCGCGCGGCGGTATTCGACCGGCATCACCTTTCTGAACAGGGGACGGTAGCGACCCCAATCGGCGAGAATCGCGGCCGCGCGCCTGGATCCGGTATAGCGCGCGTGCTTGGAAATCAACGTGAACAGGCGTTGCGCATCCTTGGCTGTCATGTCGCTCATGACGTCGACGCGGCCGTGCGACTCCAGGTCGTTGTAATGGCCGAATTCGTCCTCGGCGATCTCCTCTTCCTGGGGCACGGGCTCGAGCTCGACCATCGCCATGTTGCAGCGGGTCTCGAAACTGCCGTCTTCGTCGAGGACATAGGCGATCCCCCCCGACATGCCGGCGGCGAAGTTGCGGCCCGTTGGACCGAGCACCACGACGATGCCGCCGGTCATGTATTCGCAGCAGTGATCGCCCGCGCCCTCGATCACCGCGACGGCGCCCGAATTGCGCACCGCGAAGCGCTCGCCGGCGACGCCGCGGAAATAGCATTCCCCGTCGATCGCGCCGTAAAGCACCGTGTTGCCGACGATGATCGATTCCTCCGGGACGATCCCCGAGTCGGCCGGCGGCCGGATAATCAGGCGCCCTCCCGAGAGACCCTTGCCGACGTAATCGTTGGCGTCTCCCTCAAGTTCGAAGGTGATGCCGCGCGCGAGCCACGCGCCGAAGCTCTGTCCGGCGGTGCCGGCGAAGCTCACGTGGATGGTGTCGTCGGGCAGGCCGGCATGGCCATAGCGCTTGGCCACCTCGCCCGACAGCATGGCGCCGACGGCACGGTCGGTGTTGTTGATGCGCGCGTGCAGTCGGACCGGCGCGCCGCCTTCGATGGCGGCTTGCGATTGGGCGATCAACTTGCGGTCGAGCACGTCTTGGATCCTGTGATCCTGAGGCTCGCATTTGTAGATAGCCACATCCTTGCCGGCTTTGGGCTTGGTGAAGAGTTTCGAGAAATCGAGTCCCTTCGCCTTCCAATGTTCCACCAGTCGACGTTGATCGAGCATCTGCATTTGCCCGATCATTTCATTGAATGTGCGGAATCCCATTTCCGCCATCAGCTCGCGCACTTCCTCGGCGACAAAAAAGAAATAGTTGATCACGTGTTCCGGCTGACCCTTGAAACGCTTGCGCAGAACCGGATCCTGCGTCGCAACGCCGACGGGGCAAGTATTGAGGTGGCATTTGCGCATCATGATGCAGCCGGCGGCAATGAGCGGGGCGGTGGCGAAGCCGAACTCGTCGGCCCCCAGCAGCGCGCCGACCACGACGTCGCGACCGGTGCGGATCCCCCCGTCGACCTGCACCGCGATGCGGCCGCGCAGGCGGTTGGCGACCAGCGTCTGATGCGTCTCCGCAAGGCCGATCTCCCACGGGCTGCCGGCGTGCTTGATAGAGGTCAGCGGCGAGGCGCCGGTACCGCCTTCGAAGCCGGCGATCGTCACATGGTCGGCGCGCGCCTTGGAGACGCCGGCCGCGACGGTGCCGACTCCCACCTCGGAGACGAGTTTCACCGACACGTCGCCCTCGGGATTGACGTTCTTGAGGTCGAAAATGAGCTGCGCCAGATCCTCGATCGAGTAGATGTCATGGTGGGGAGGCGGCGAGATGAGCCCCACGCCGGGCGTGGAATGACGGACCTTGGCGATGATCTTGTCGACCTTGTGTCCCGGTAGCTGGCCGCCTTCGCCCGGCTTGGCGCCCTGCGCGATCTTGATCTGCATCACGTCGGAGTTGACGAGATATTCGGTGGTAACCCCGAAGCGGCCGGAGGCCACCTGTTTGATCGCCGAACGCATGGAATCGCCGTTGGGAAGCGGCTTGAACCGGTCCGGCTCCTCGCCGCCCTCGCCGGTATTCGATTTGCCGCCGATGCGGTTCATGGCGATCGCGAGCGTGGTGTGCGCCTCGCGCGAGATCGAACCGAACGACATGGCGCCGGTCGAAAAACGCCGCACGATGTTCTTGGCGGGCTCGACCTCCTCGAGCGGCACCGGTTTGCGGCCGTCTTCCTCGGCGGATTTGATGCGGAACAGGCCGCGGATGGTCAGCAGCCGCTCGGTCTGATCGTTCACGATCGCGGCGAAGGCGCGGTAGTGTTCACGCGAATTGCCTCGCACCGCGTGCTGCAGGCGTTTGACCGTCTCCGCATTCCAGACGTGGTCTTCGCCGCGCACGCGTACCGCGTAATCGCCGCCGACGTCGAGCATCGACCGATAGACCGGCGCGTCCGAGAAGGCGTCGCGGTGTCGCCGTACGGTTTCTTCGGCGATCTCGGCAAGACCGACGCCTTCGATGCGGGTGTGCGTGCCGGTGAAATACCGATCGACGAAGTCCTGCCTGAGGCCGACGGCGTCGAAAATCTGCGCGCCGCAATAGGATTGGTAGGTCGAGATGCCCATCTTCGACATGACCTTGAGCAGGCCCTTGTCGACGGCCTTGATGTAACGCTTGACGAGCTCCTTTTCGTCGAGCTTGTGCGGAAGCTCGTCCTTGATTGCGGCCAGCGATTCGAAGGCGAGATACGGGTTTATCGCCTCCGCGCCGTAGCCGGCAAGGCACGCGAAGTGATGCACCTCGCGCGGCTCGCCGCTTTCCACGACCAGGCCCACCGAGGTGCGCAGGCCCTTGCGGATCAGATGATGGTGCACGGCCGCGCAGGCGAGCAGCGCGGGGATGGGGATCCGGTCGGGGCCGGTCCCGCGATCCGAGAGAATAATGATATTGCAGCCTTTGCCGACTTCGGCTTCGGCGCGCTCGCACAGCGCCTCGATCGCCGGGCCCATGCCGGCGGCACCCTGCTCCGCCGGATAGGTGATATCGAAGGTGAGCGATTTGAAGTGATCGCCGCTCATTTCCGAAATCGAACGAATCTTTTCCAGATCATCGTTCGTCAGGATCGGCTGACGCACTTCGAGCCGCTTGGTCTTCGACAAGCCTTCGAGGTCGAAGATGTTGGGTCTCGGTCCAATGATCGAGACGAGGCTCATCACCAGTTCTTCGCGGATCGGGTCGATCGGAGGATTGGTGACCTGGGCGAAGTTCTGCTTGAAATAAGTGAACAACGACTTCGGCCGATCGGACAATGCCGAAATCGGCGTGTCGTTGCCCATGGAGCCGACCGCCTCCTCGCCGGTGGTCGCCATGGGTATCATCAGAAACTTGAGATCCTCCTGCGTGTAGCCGAAGGCCTGCTGGCGGTCGAGCAGCGGGAGGTTGGAGAGGGGCGCGCGGCTCCTGGCAACGGGCAGATCCTCGAGTACGATCTGGGTCCTGGCGAGCCACTCCTTGTAGGGATGGCTCCTGGCCAGCCTCGCCTTCAATTCCTCGTCGGGAATGACGCGGCCTTCGTCGAGATCGACGAGCAGCATCTTGCCGGGCTGCAATCGCCATTTCTTGACGATGTCCTTCTCCGCGATCGGCAGCACGCCCACCTCGGAGGCCATGATGATGCGGTCGTCGTTGGTCAAAATGTAGCGCGCCGGGCGCAGGCCGTTTCGGTCGAGCGTCGCGCCGATCTGACGTCCGTCGGTGAAGGCGATGGCCGCCGGGCCGTCCCACGGCTCCATGAGCGCGGCGTTGTATTCGTAGAAGGCGCGCCGGTCCTCGTCCATGAGCGGGTTGCCCGCCCAAGCTTCGGGAATCATCATCATCACCGCATGGGCGAGCGAATAGCCGCCCTGCACGAGGAACTCGAGGGCGTTGTCGAAACAGGCCGTGTCGGATTGTCCTTCGTAGGAGATCGGCCACAGTTTGCTGATGTCGCTGCCGAACAAGGGTGAGGAGACGGAAGCCTGCCGCGCCGCCATCCAGTTGACGTTGCCGCGCAGCGTGTTGATCTCGCCGTTGTGCGCGATGTAGCGGTAGGGATGGGCCAGCGACCAGGTCGGGAAAGTATTGGTGGAGAAGCGCTGATGCACCAGCGCAAGCGCGCTCTCGAAATCGGGATCGTGGATGTCGGGATAATATTTTGCCAGTTGATCGGCGAGGAACATCCCCTTGTAGATCACCGTGCGGCAGGACACCGACACGGGGTAATAGTCTGACACGCGCCGGTCGCGCAGCTTGTAGATCGCATTCGAGATCGCCTTGCGCAGGATATAGAGCCTGCGTTCGAATTCGCTTTCGGAAAGCGTCTTTTCGCCCTGTCCGATGAACACCTGTTGATGCACGGGTTCGGTCGGTTTGACCGATTCGCCGAGCGACGTGTTGTCGGTCGGCACATCGCGCCAACCGAGAAGCGTCAGCCCCTCGCGGGCGATCATGTCGGCGTAGATGTCGCGGATGACCCGCCGCCATTCGTCGTCGCGAGGCATGAACAATTGGCCGACCGCATAGCGGCCTGGCGCCGGAAGCTTGAAGCCCAACCGCGCCGCCTGCTTGGCGAAGAACTTGTGCGGGATCTGCACCAAAATGCCCGCTCCGTCACCCATGCGCGGGTCGGCACCGACGGCGCCGCGGTGCTCGAGATTGCAGAGAATCCGGAGGCCGTCTTCGACAATGCGATGCGACTTCACGCCCTTGATATTGGCGATGAAGCCGACCCCGCAGCTGTCCTTTTCAAGCCGCGGATCGAACAAACCATGCGCGGCAGGGCGATCGGCGCCGGCGTGCAACGCGCGGACGTCGGCGGCGTGGCCGCGTTCGCGCGTATCCGTCAGACGCATCCGCTCCTTCTTCATCGTGCCCTGCCTCGCCGGTGCGCGCGGCGCACGCGGCGTACCCTCAACGTCCGCGACGGCGCAACGCCGTTGCGGTCGCGACCCGCTCTCATGATGAGCAACCGTTACCGGCCGCCACCACCGCCTCGGCCGCTCTCAAACCGAGCGCCGCGCGGTCCGCTGGTGAACGCGCATCAAGATGCCGGATCGTCGCCAGCCACCATTAGGACAGTATCGCTGTCCTAATCCACCTTGCCAAATTTTGCCCTTCTAAACAAGGCTGGTCCACGCCTGATTGGGCAGAATCATCCTTTTTGTTGCGTGCCGGCCTGCCGGAAGGACAACAAGGGAGCGCATCATATGCCCGGGCGCGCAATGCCGTTGCGCGACGCCCCGCAAAGCCCCTGGGCGGAGACGGCCGAGGCAGGGGCGGAGGGTGCTGTGAAGGATCTGCCGGCGCGGCTTGTCCTGCCCGCGGCGGGGCGTAAGCTCGCTGCCGGTCGATATGGGGAGAATCGCCTTGCGGATCGCCGCCCTTACGTCGCTCCTGGCACTCGCCATGGTCTGTGCCTGTCTCCGTCCGGCCGGCGCCGGCGCCGCAAGGCCGATCGATACGCGTGCCCTGATCCCACCATCGGAGATCGCGGCGACGCTGCGGGCCATGGGTCTCGATCCGATGATGCCGCCGTCGCGCCGCGGTCCCTATTACGTTCTGCATGCGCTCGACCCGGGCGGAATCGAGCTGCGCGTGGTCGCCGACGCGCAATTCGGTGACATCCTCGCGTTGATGCCGGCCCTCCCGCCCATCGCCTATACGCCCTTTTATGTACGCGCGCCCCGAATTCTCCACCTGCCGGAGACCGCGGACGATGAGCAGGGCGTGAATGCGAACGGCGGGCCGGCGACCGGCGATCCGACGCGCGACCATTTCCTGCCGCGGGTGCTGCGGATTCCGGATGATCTGCCGCAATGACGCCGCGCCCGCCCGCCGGGCGCGGCCGGAGCGCGGCCTGCCGGGCACGCGGAAATGCAAAGCGCCCCGCAGGGCCGAGCGCTCCGTCTGCGGGGCGAAAGGAATCCTCAGGCCGCGGCCTTGGCGTCGATCACCTGGCCCTTGGCCGAACCGGTGCCGATCGGGATCTGGCGCGGTTTCTTGGCTTCCGGCAGCTCGCGCACCAGGTCCACGTGCAGCAAGCCGTTTTCAAGGCTCGCACCCTTGACCTGGACGTAATCGGCGAGCTGAAACAGCCGTTCGAAAGCGCGGGCGGCAATGCCCTGGTACAACATTTCGCCGTTCTTTTCCGCCGCGGCCTTTTTCTCGCCTTTGATGGTCAGCGTGTTCTCCTTGACCTCGATCGAGAGCTCGTCCTCGCCGAAGCCCGCTACCGCGACGGTGATGCGGTAGTCGTTTTCGCCGGTGCGTTCGATATTGTAAGGGGGATAGCCGGGGGCGGCGTTGTCAAACGCGTCGAGCATCGAGAACAGCCGATCGAAGCCGACGGTCGACCGATAAAGCGGAGCAAGATCAAAATTTCGCATGGCATCGTCCTCCTGTTGAGCGACATGCGGGTGGTCCGCCAGAGGCCGGACCGCAATGCCCGTTTTGCGCAGCCGAACGGCCTGCGCAAAAGGGATATGGGAATCGGGTTCCGGTTGTGCAAGTCGGGTGCGTGAGGGCGCGCGGTGCCCGCGCAACCGACGCGTCCAGCTCGTCGGCCCGCCCGATTGAGTGCGTGCGCGCTCCTGCTATAAGGCGCAAGCTCGCGCGCCGGCTTGCCGCCATGAAACTCGTGTCCATTCCCGCCAATCCGGTGCCCGAAAACGTCGTCGTCGACGCCGTCAAGACACCCGATGGCGTGACGCTGCGTTTTGCCCGCTGGGCACCGCCGCCGGGCCGCAAAGGGACGGTGGTGCTGCTGCAGGGCCGCGCCGAGTTCATCGAAAAATATTTCGAATGCGTGCGCGATCTGCGCGCGCGCGGCTTCGCGGTTGCAACCTTCGACTGGCGCGGACAGGGGCTTTCGGAGCGGGCGCTCAAGGATCGACGCAAGGGCCATGTCCGCGATTTTGCCGATTATGCCCTCGACCTCGAAACCGTCATGCGCGAGGTCGTGTTGCCCGATTGCCCGCCTCCCATTTTTGCGCTCGGGCATTCCATGGGGGGAGCGGTTGCGATCCGCTGTTGCCACGATGGCCATCGCTGGTTCGAGCGCGTGGTGCTGTCGGCGCCGATGATCGCCTTGGCGTCCGGGCGGCGTTGGATGGGCATCGCCGCGACCATGGTACGCGCCATGCGGCTCATGGGCTGCGGTGCGGCCTTCGTGCCGAGGGGAGGCGAGGCCGCCGCGGGCAGCGGCGAGTTCCTCGGCAATGTCCTCACCTCCGATCCGGTGCGCTACGCGCGCAACGCCGCCGTCCTGGAAGCCGAGCCCGCGCTCGGCCTCGGCGCGCCCACCGTCGCCTGGGTCGACGCGGCGCTGCGGCAGATGAAACGCTTCGCCGAGAGGGATTTTGCGGCGCGGATTCGCCAGCCCATGCTGCTGGTCGCGGCGGGTCGCGATGAGGTGGTTTCGACGCCGGCCATCGAGAATTTCGGTACCGCTCTGCTTGCCGGCCGGCATCTCATCGTGCCTGGCAGCCGGCACGAAATCCTCCAGGAACAGGACCACTATCGCGCCCAGTTCTGGGCCGCCTTCGATGCCTTCGTGCCGGGCACGTGGCACAATTAGCGCATGATCGGTTCGGATCGACCGGCGGCGCGTTCAGCGCGGGCGCATCAACCCTAGGCGGCAGGCGATGGCCTTGCCGCGCGATTGCGGCAAGACCGGTTTTCGGCGCTCGTGATCCGTCCTTGCGACCACGGCGAAGACCGTATGCCCCTTCCGTTGATGAGGCGACTCACCCTCGATGCGGTGGCGAGGGTTGCCCGGATGGGCCGGGCAGAGCCTCAAGCAAGGAGGGTGAGTCATGGGCGATTATAGCGAAGTTTTTGTGGCTTTGACACATCCAAGTGGCGCAATGCCGTGACTGGATTGCTTCGTCGCCGCTTGCGCGGCTCCTCGCAATG
>JADGGK010000151.1 GCA_019689975.1 Pseudolabrys sp. | reverse complement strand
GTCCGCGGCGACGTCGAAACGGCCGGTCATGGTCGCGCCCATGGCGGAAAATCCCGTCGTTCACGCACGGCCAGTCTAGCATCCGCTTCCTGCCGCGGCCACGCGTCCGCGGCGCCGGAGCGCCGCGGCGCCGACGGCGGCAGGAGCCGTTCTGGGCTGCCGCACGGCACCGAGCGGCGCCATGCGCCGAGCGAGCAGAACGGAGATCGCCCGTCGCTCGGCGGCCCGGCCGCGCCGGCCCCCGTGCTCGCAACCGGGGCCGCGCCGGCAGGGCCGCGCCGCCTTCGGCACGCGCGGGTCGCGGCACACGACGTGAGCCGGTTGTGCGGACGGCGCCTTCGGGCGCGCAACATGCATGCGGTCGGTAGAGCCTTTCGCCGGCGGAAAACCCGTCTCAGCCATTGCCAGCACTCGCCAAGCAGGGCATGGAGAATGCGGGACGCCGCGCGCGGCCCGCAACCCGCGTCACGCGGAGGCGTGCACGCGACCCGAGGCGCAGGGCGCGGGCCACCGCAATCCCTGGCCCGCGTGCCCCGGCGCGAGGGATTGCCGGGCCGTCCGCGCAGGCGGCGTTCCCGCGCAAGGACGGACCACCGGACCCGATGCACGACGTGGCGATGCCGGCGCTCGATTTTTCCGAGCCTTATGACGTGGTGGTGGCCGGCGGCGGCAATGCCGCGCTGTGTGCGGCGATCTCCGCGGCGGAGAAAGGCGTGCGCGTCCTGGTGCTGGAAGCGGCGCCGCAATTCTATCGTGGCGGCAATACCCGCCACACGCGCAATCTGCGTTGCGTGCACGACGGCAGCGCGGCCACCATGACCGGCCGCTACGGCGAGGAGGAATTCTTCGACGATCTCGCGCGCGTCACCGGCGGCAGGACCGATGCCGATCTCGCGCGTCTGACGATCGCCCGTTCGCGGGAGCTGATCGGCTGGATGAACGCCCAGGGCGTGCGCTTCCAGCCGCCGCTCGGCGGCACGCTGTCGCTCGGCCGGACAAATGCCTTCTTCCTCGGCGGCGGACGCGGCATGCTCAACGCACTCTACCGGCGGGCGCAGGCGCTCGGCGTGAGCGTCGCCTATGAGACTCCGGTGACGAGTCTCACCATCGAGAATGGTTTCTTCATGTCCGCGGGCGTCATGCACGCAGGTCGTGCGCGCTCGGTGCGCGGCCGCGCATTCATTGCCGCCTGCGGCGGCTTCGAAGCCAATCTCGACTGGCTCAAGCAATATTGGGGGGCGGCGGCCGACAATTTTCTCATCCGCGGGACGCCCTACAACAAAGGCGATGTGCTACGCATGTTGCTCGACGCCGGGGTCGCGCCGGTCGGCGATCCTACCCAGTGCCATGCCGTCGCCATCGACGCGCGCGCGCCCCGTTTCGACGGCGGTATCGCCACGCGGCTCGACAGCGTGGTGTTCGGCATCGTGGTCAACCGCGATGCCCGGCGATTCTACGACGAGGGCGAGGACCTCTGGCCCAAGCGCTATGCGATCTGGGGCCGCCTCATCGCACGGCAGCCGGGCCAGATCGCCTATTCGATCATCGACGCCAAATCGATCGACCTGTTCATGCCCTCGATCTTCCCGGCCATCGAGGCGCCGAGCATCGGCGCGCTCGCGGCCCGGCTCGAGCTTGATGCCGCGGCGCTCGAACGCACGGTGGCGACGTTCAACGCGGCCGTGCGTCCCGGCCGGTTCGACCACACGACGCTCGACGATTGCCGCACCGATGGTCTGGCGATACCGAAAAGCCACTGGGCGCGGCCGCTCGACACGCCTCCCTTCTATGGCTACCCGCTGCGGCCCGGCATCACCTTCACCTATCTCGGCGTGCGCGTGAACGCCGCCGCGCGCATGATGCTGAAGCAGGGCGGCGAGGCGGGCAATATGTTCGCCGCGGGCGAGATCATGGCCGGCAACGTGCTCGGCGAGGGCTACCTTGCCGGCATCGGCATGACCATCGGCGCGGTGTTCGGCCGCATCGCGGGAGAGGAGGCGGCGCGCCATGCGCTCCATTGACCTGACGGCGAGATGGCGCATGCCGGATCCCGCTCGTGGCGGCGCGGGAGGCAATGCGGGGATGAAGGCGCGCGTGCGGCCGGCGGAGATCGCGTGGGCGCGCTTGTGCTCGCCCCGACGGGACCCGGTACGGGCATGAACCGGCCGCTTCACAGCGACGCGCTCGTCGAGGCCGGACGGCTGATGACGATCTGCAACGCCTGCCGCTATTGCGAAGGCTTGTGCGCGGTGTTCCCGGCTATGGAGATGCGGCGCGCCTTCGACCGCGGCGACCTTACCTATCTCGCGCACCTCTGCCATCAGTGCGGCGCCTGCTTTCCCGACTGCCAATATGCGCCGCCGCATCAGTTCGACGTCAACGTGCCGGCGACGCTGGCGAAGCTGCGCAACGAGGGCTACGCGGCCTATGCCTGGCCGCGCGCGCTCGCTCCCGCCTTCGCGCGCAACGGGCTGGTGGTCGCGGTGACGGCCGCGCTGAGCCTTGCCGCTTTCGTGCTCGCCTTCGTCGCGCTGCAGGATCCGGCGGTGCTGTTTGCAGGCGATACGGCTGATTTCTATCGGCTGATGCCGCATGCCGCCATGGTCACGCTGTTTGGATTGGTCTCGCTCTATGCGATCGCGGCGATTGCGGTGAGCCTCGCGAGCTTCTGGCGCGACATCAATAGCACGGGGCCGCGCGTCGGGCCGCTCGCCGTGCTGCGCGCTTTGCGCGACGCCTTCACGCTGCGCAATCTCGACGGCGGCGGGGGCGGCTGCAGCAGCGAGGACGAGAACCCCGCGGCCGCGCGGCGACTATATCATCACCTGACCTTTTACGGCTTCCTGCTGTGCTTCGCGTCGACTTCGGTGGCCACGATCTATCACTATGCCTGGAGCTGGCGCGCGCCCTACCCGTACGTCAGTTTGCCGGTGGTGCTCGGCACGCTCGGCGGCATCGGGCTCGTCGTCGGTCCGCTCGGCCTGCTGCTGCTCGCGCGTCGGCGCGCCGTCCACCTCACCGATCCGGCGCACCGCGGCATGGATGCCGCATTCGCGACCATGCTCATTCTCGTGAGCCTCAGCGGGCTCATGTTGATGGCGCTGCGCGCCACGCCGGCGATGGGCCTCCTGCTCGCGGTACATCTCGGCCTGGTGTTCGGCTTTTTCCTGACGCTGCCTTACGGCAAGTTCGTGCACGCGCTCTATCGCCTGCTCGCATTGGTGAAATACGCCGCCGAGCGCCGGCAGGGAAGATTCCTGGCATAGCGCGGCACCGCCGATCGCCCGCGCGTTCGGATTCGATCCTATGGCACGGGCTTGGTCACGGCGGGGAGCCCCGCAAGGGGCAACGAAGCAACCCACGCCTTTTCCTGCCGCAGGCGCGGCGCACGCATCCGTGGCGTTGCCGAATTCTGGATTGCTTCGCCCTCGCTTTCGCTCGGGCTCGCAATGACGGGGAATGTGACCCGTCATTGCGAGGAGCCCCGAAGGGGCGACGAAGCAATCCAGACCTTATCGTGCCACAACTACGGCGCGCGGTCATTGCGGCACTGCATCTCCGCCGTCATTGCGAGGCGGCGCGAGCCGCCGAAGCAATCCAGTCACAGCCCGTGCCACAGACCCGATGCCCGCATTCGCGGGCCTGCCGTTTCTGGATTGCTTCGCCCTCGCTTTCGCTCGGGCTCGCAATGAC
>JADGGK010000150.1 GCA_019689975.1 Pseudolabrys sp. | reverse complement strand
GAAACTCCCCGCTTCGTCGGTCTCGCATCCGGCAGCCGCAAGCGTGTCGACGAACAGCATCCGCAACAGGGCCTCGTCGTCGACGACGAGGATGCGCCGCGCCTCCTGCGGTCGGTCGTCGCGCTCGTCGAGGAGCTCACGAATGCGGCGCGCGAGCTTGCCAAAAGTGAAGGGCTTGCCGAGCAGGTTGATACCGCGGTCCGGCCTGCCTTCGCGCGCCAGCGCGTGACCGGCATAGGCGGTCGTGATCAGCACTTTGAGGTCGCCACGGATCTGTTGCGCGCGCGTCGCCAGGCTGCGCCCATCCATGCCGCCGGGCAGACCCAGATCGGTCAGCAGCAACCGCAGGTCCTTTTCGCGATCGATGACGGAGAGCGCGGCCTCACCGTCGGCGGCTTGCAACACCACATAGCCAAGCTCGATGAGGCTGTTGGCGGTATAATTGCGCACGTCCTCATCGTCCTCGACGACAAGAATCTTCTCGCCGCCAGCGCTTGCCGGCGGCTCGGCCTCGCCTTCGCCCGGATCGAGGTCGTGCGCCCCGGTGTCGTTGGCGCCTCTTTTCGGCAGATAGAGTTTCGCCGTGGTCCCGAGGCCCGGCTCGCTGTACAGCTTCACATGCCCGCCGCTCTGCTTGACGAAACCGTAGACTTGGCTGAGCCCGAGCCCGGTGCCCTTTCCGTCCGGTTTCGTGGTGAAGAAGGGTTCGAACACCTGCGCGAGCACACCGGGCTCCATGCCGGTCCCGGTATCCGAGACGGACAGCAGAACATAGGGTCCCGGATGCATCTCGAGGTCGAGGTTCGCGTAGGCGGCGTCCAGTTCGACATTCGCGGTCTCGATCAGGACCGAGCCTCCCGACGGCATCGCGTCGCGCGCGTTGGCTGCCAGATTGAGGATCGCGGCTTCGAGTTCGGTGGGGTCCACTTCGACGGTCCATAGATCGGGCGCGAGCATCGTCTGCACCGTGATTCTCTCCCCGAGCGTCTGCTGCAGCAGGTCGGACATGCTCGCGACGAGTCGGTTTACGTTCAGAACTTTCGGCTCCAGCGGCTTTCGCCGCGCAAAGGACAGCAGGCGTTCGGTCAGGACGGCGGCGCGCCGCGCCCCACGCATGGCGTTCTCGAGCACGCGCCGGAGCGATGCGTCCTCGCTCAGCCGCTGGGCATGGTCGAGATTACCGATAATGACCGTCAAGAGGTTGTTGAAGTCGTGCGCAATGCCGGCCGTGAGGCGGCCCACCGCCTCCATTTTGGTGGAATGCCGCACGTGCTCCTCCAGCGCCTTACGCGCGGAGATGTCGCGGATGCAGGCAAGGCGCGCCTGCCGATCACCCCATCGCGTCTCTATGGCGCGGATCTCGGCATCGATCCGTCCGCCACCCGGGCGGTGAATCGCGATCTCCGCCGCTTCGCCGGAAATGAGCGGGATGCCGATGGGCGAGCCGATCAATGCAGCAGGCAAGCGGCCGAAGATCTTTTCCGTTGCCGGATTTGCGAACAGGACGATGCCGTCCTGGTCGACGACGATGATGCCGTCGGCGTTCTGTTCGAGCAGAAACCGCAGCTCTCTCTGTTCGGTGGCGCTCAGCGGGGAGATGTCGGTCATCTGCTGTCACCGAATGGACGACGCGCGGCGATCACCGCCGGTCATAATCAATGTCGCCGGCGTCGGGCTCCTTCATCGGGAGCCCGAGACATGCGAGCACCTTCTTCGCGTCGTCGAGGTCGCCGACGATCCGCCGCGGTCGTTCCGGATGCTCGTAGGAAAGCGTCGGCGTCGCCAGAATGCCGGCCCGCTCGGCGACATCGGGATGGATGAGCACGTCGATGATTTCGATGCGGCATGCGGGTTGAATCAGATGACGGAGCTGATCGAGATTCTGTTCAGCTCTTTGGGAGATCGCTGATTTGCCGGCAATGTAAAGCCGCAGCAATGACTCTTTCACGTGCGCCTGGCCTTCCATGGCACGCCGCGATCACTTTCGAGTGGTGCAATTGCGGCTTCTTGAGAAGCAGCGCGCCGACGCCGAGTCGGTTGGCAGGATCAAGAGCGGCAGCCACCTTCTTCGAGTGATCCGTCAATCACGATAAAACAAACATTGATCGACAGGCCGGGGCAAGAGAGAGACAAATACCAACTCTACTAGTTGGCATTTTGCTACTAGAAGCGGGTCCCGATCGATGGACCGCGCCTCGTCATTGGGCGGAGTCCACGCGATTGATCCGGCTTCGCGTCGTTGCGAGGAGCCTCGCAGGGGGCGAGAAAGCCATCGAGGATCAGCATGGTCGCCTGGATTGCTTCACCCTCGCTTTGCTCGGGCTCGTCATGACGGGTCAATATCGACGAAATCCGCTGATGCCCCCGCGTCTCCGTAAGAAAGGAGAATGATGCAGGTCCGATCGCGTCTCCGCCCCGTGCAGCCACGCGAGAAATGGGCGGGCGGGCGCGCCGGGCGGGCCGGCGCGCCTCAGTTCTGGCGTCTGCCGCGCAGCGCTCGATTTTGCCGCAGCGGCCGCGGCGACGCCCAGTCAGTCGACCTGCTTGCTGTTTGCCTCTTGCTCGCCCGCTGGCGCCCGGCGCCCGCGGCGGCGCATTTTCACCATCATGAATTCCTGGCTCGTGATGGCTCGTTCGCGCGCCCAGATGATGGCCGCGCTGCGCCTGTTGACGCCGATCTTGCGGTAGAGCGAGGCGACGTGATTGCGAATGGTGTTCTGCGAGAGGTTGAGGATGCGACTCATGTCGGCGTCGCTGCGGCCCTCGCAGATGAGGGCGAGAATTTCGCGCTCGCGATCCGTCAGCAGCTCGAGCTCGGAAACGCGGGGCACAGGCTGTTTCGTCTGCCGCCACGCTTTGAGTTTTTCGACGATCGCGCGCGTGAACCACGACGTATCCGCCATAATCGCCTCGATGGCGGCCACGAGGTCGCTGCCGGCCTCCTTCGGTTCGGCGGTTTCCTGCAACACGCACAAGCTTGTCGGCCGCCCGTCAACGTCGACGGTCGACAGCAGGCAGTCCACCGAAATCCGGCGCGAATCGGGCGACGGCAGCAAGATCTGCGCCGATGCCCCGTTGACGCGCGCCCGCATCTTCTCGTCCATCCACGCTATCCGACCGGACTGGTCGAGTAGCACGACCCCGTTCGCCAAGGCGGAGGCGATCTCCTCCAGGCGAACGGGATCGGGGCGATGGTCCGTCATATGAGTCATGGCCGTTCCCCCTCTCAGCGATGGGTGACGTCGATGATCGCCCGGTTAACGCGGGGGCATCCGACTAGTTCCAAACAACCAATAAATGGTAGTCTTGAGCTAGTCTCTGGCCATGTTTGCTTGGTGTTTTACAACCACCCTGCAGCGGGTCGGTTTCGCGCCGACCATCATCTTAAAGTAGTAATAGTATACCAATACAATCGTAAATTGTATATAGCCGCCTAGTACCCACTATTCTTGAACTGTGAGTCGTGATTCAAGGATGTATGAGCGGCATCCCTGAAGCGACCCCGATCAGATTGACGGAAGCGGAGCGCACGGAGCTGGAAGGCTTGGCGCGCTCGACCAAGACGGAATACCGGCTGCGGCA
The DNA here is from genome assembly GCA_019689975.1 of Pseudolabrys sp. Lineage (GTDB taxonomy): Bacteria > Pseudomonadota > Alphaproteobacteria > Rhizobiales > Xanthobacteraceae > Pseudolabrys. Next base: position 133 of record JADGGK010000150.1, on the reverse strand, counting down.
GCGGGCGCGGATCGTGCTTTTGGCGGCGGCCGGCATGGCCAGCCGGGCGATTGGCCGTGAAGTGGGCTGCACCACCGGCACGGCCTCGAAGTGGCGGGTGCGCTACGCGCGCGACCGCCTGGCGGGGCTTTCC
>JADGGK010000051.1 GCA_019689975.1 Pseudolabrys sp. | reverse complement strand
CCCCTCGACCGCTCCCCCCGCCGACGGCAAATAGGAAGAAGGGACGAGCGATCCCCGCCCCTGCCGTGAAACGGGCAGCCGTCGTGGCCATGCCGCATTCTCGCCCAGCGATCCGATGAACTTTCTGCGTCTCTACGGCCGCGTACTGGGGCAGCTCGGGCCGGATGGTCGCGTGGGCATCGTTCTTGCGCTTGCCAATCTCGCCCTGGCGCTCGCGCAATTCGCCGAGCCGGTGCTGTTCGGCCGCGTGATCAACGTGCTCGCGGGAACCGAGGAGCACGCCGGCAAGCTCGACTGGGAAAGTCTGTGGCTGTTGCTGATCGCCTGGGTCTGCTTCGGCCTGTTCACGATCATCGGCGGCACGTTGGTCGCGCTTTTTGCCGACCGCTTGGCGCACCGGCGAAGACTTGCCGTCCTGACAAGATACTTCGAGCACGTGCTGCAACTTCCCCTCGCCTATCACGGCGGGACTCATTCGGGCCGCCTCATCAAGGTCATGCTGCAGGGTACCGACGCGCTCTGGGCATTCTGGCTCGGCTTCTTCCGCGAACATCTCGCAGCCTTCATGTCGCTTCTCATTCTGGTGCCGCTCACCCTCATCATCAATTGGCGGTTGGCCATCCTGCTTATCGTGCTCTGCATCCTGTTTGCAATTCTCGCCGCGCTGGTGCTTCGCAAGACCGAGTCCCTTCAAAGCATGGTGCAGGCGCATCATTCAAATCTGGCCGAACGCGCGGCCGATGCGCTCGGCAATGTTGCATTGGTGCAAAGCTTTGCGCGAGTCGAATCCGAGGTAAAAGCGCTCAAATCCGTGAGCGAACGATTGCTGGCCGCACAGTTTCCGGTGTTGTCGTGGTGGGCCGTGGTCACGGTGCTGACGCGCGCCTCGACGACGTTGACGGTTCTTGCCATCGTCCTCGTGGGAACATGGCTGTTCCAATACGGTCTCATTTCGATCGGCGACATCGTCACGTTCATGGCGCTTGCCGGCATGGTGATCGTGCGCCTCGATCAGGCGATCAGCTTTGCCAACCGCATGGCGCTCGATATGGAGAGATTGCGCGAGTTCTTCAACGTGCTCGATACCGCTCCCGCCATGCGCGATCGGCCCGGCGCAATCGATCCCGGCCGCTGTCGCGGGAAGGTCGAATTCGACAACGTCTCCTTCGCCTATGACGGGGCACGACCCGCCGTTTCCAATCTCAGTTTCACAGTGCATCCCGGCGAAATGGTGGCGCTGGTAGGTCCGACCGGCGCGGGAAAATCCACGGCCTTGATGCTGCTTCACCGCGCATTCGATCCGCAATCGGGCGTCATCCGCATCGACGACATCGATATTCGCGACATGCAGCTTGCCGCGCTTCGCCGCAATATCGGCGTCGTATTTCAGGATACGTTGCTGTTCAACCGCTCTGTCGCGGAAAATCTGCGTGTCGGAAAGCCTGAGGCCACCGACGAGCAACTGCGCGAGGCGGCCGCCCGCGCGCAGGCGCTCGATTTCATCGAATATAACGTCGAAGGCTTCGACGCCAAGGTGGGAGAACGTGGGCGCCTGCTTTCGGGCGGCGAACGCCAGAGACTCTCGATCGCCCGCGCGTTGCTCAAGGATCCCCCGATCCTCATACTCGACGAGGCCACCAGCGCGCTCGATGCCGTCACCGAGACGCGGGTATTGGCGGCACTCGACGAGGTCATGAAGAACCGTACCACATTCGTCATCGCGCACCGCTTCTCGACGGTGCGCAAGGCAAACCGCATTCTCGTATTCGATCGCGGGCGTATCGTCGAATCCGGCACGTTTGAAGAGCTGCAGCGCCTCAACGGGCGGTTTGCCCAATTGACCAAAGGTCAATTCATGCCGGCCGGGGTGTGACGCGGGGTCCGATCGGATGGACTTGCCCCCATCATCGCGCGCGGGCCCGCGGCGGGGTGACGCAGCCATCCAGTGCCGGTCAATTCAATTCTGGATTGCGTCGCCTCGCCCGCAATGCCGGAATTGGGACACCCGTCATCGCAAAGGGGGAAGCCGCCGGGGCAATCCGGTCCGTGCCGTGCCGCATGCATAACGCATGCGGCCGCGGCACGGCATGGCCCTCGGCATTCCATCGTCACGGCCCATGCGAGTCTTTCCGCGACCTGCCAGCCCGGCTTGAAACCGTCGCGGCGCCGCCCGTCAATCCCGCCAAGACCGCCCAGTAGGCATAACGGAAATCCGACGCGACGCCGACAACGAGAAAGGTCAACACATAGATTGCCGCCGATCCGCAAAGCCCGAGCGCAAACGCGCCTTCCGCCTCGTGGCGCCGCGGCCACGCCAACGCGCAGGCGCCCAGGCAGACGATCAACCAGGTGCCCGCGCGAAACAAAGGCGTCGCTTTCAGCGCGTCATGGATCGACTTCACCGCCCGGAAGGCACGCCGGTCGTGAAACACGATTTCATTCGGCTTTTCGATATCCACAAGCCACATCGTCAGATTGGCGCCGGTCAGAAAATTCCACATGAAGGCGCCGCGATGCTCGAGATAGGCAACCGGATGGCGCATGACGGCGCGCGCCCAGGCCGCGACGATCGCGGACGTGCCGAACAGTTTCTCGCTTCCCTCCAGCCTGCGCATGACGAAATCGCAAGGCGGAAGGCGCCAGTAGATATCCCACTCGGTGGGCTTGTAACAATCGTTCAGCAGCCGCGCCGTCTCGTCTTCGTCCCAGGACGTCGGGAACTGGTTCCGACGGGTGAAGTGGCTGATGCCGCCGAGGTCGAAGACCATGATTGACTGCAGCGGATGCTGCCGGGTGGCGCCGAGCACGTCGTAATAGACGACGTGGATGAATGCGGCGAAGCCGAGAATCGCCGGCGCGAAGAAAACCGCCGCGTCGCGCATTCGCAGTCCCGTCGGCCAAAGGATATAGCCGGCAAGAACGGGGGCCGCGATCAAGGCGTTAGGCCGCAGCAGCAATCCGAAAAGGCAAAAGGCAAGCGCCAGCGCCTGCGCGGGACGACGTGCCTTGGCCGGCGCCGCGAAAACGACAGCGCCGGCCATGAGCCACGAGGTCGCGAATAGGACATCGCGCCAGATGATGCCGACGAACACGAAGGCGGGCGGTGCCAATGCGAGCAGCGGCACCAGCATCGCGATCCTACGCGCGCGGCGCGCGAGGGTCAGGGCCAGCACGGCGAACCCGATCCAATAGGACGCGGCGATGATCAGGAACATGCCGGCCGCTCCCGGCGCCACGGGATCGACGAGCCGCCACAACACCGTCATCGCCGGCGACTGCCAGTCGCCGAGCGTGTGCTTGGCGATGTCGTCATGCACGAATTTGGCATCGTAGGTCATGATCCCCGGGTAGAATACGAGGAGCGTCAACCCGAAGCCGACCACGACCGTTGCCGCGATCGCGATGCGGAGGCGTCGCACCCGACCGGCGCCGTCAGGATCGCACGGCATAGATGTCGCCGGAATTGGTGGAATGCGGCAGCGCGGCGAGCCAACGCGCGATGGCGTCCGCATCAAGCCATTCGTCGTGCACGAAGCGCTGGCTTTCGCCGATCGCGGCGTTGAAGCGCGCATATCCGCGCGTCGCGCAATGAGCAACGCAAGCAAGAGCGACCGCGCGTTGAATGGTGGTGAATTCGAATGACAGCGCTTTCACCGGAACGGTAAGCCCGGCAAGGACCTCCGCTTCGAAGCCCTCGACATCGATCTTGATGAACGACGGCACGCCGTGCTTTTCGATCAACGCGTCGAGGGTCGTGAGCGGGACCAGCATGGTTCTCGACCAGCGCTGCCCCTCCCAGCCCGGCGCGCCGCGCGCTGCGGCCACGAAATCGTCCGATATCGTGGAGATCGTCGGATTATCGGGATTGATGCGCAGCCTGACCGTGCCGCGGCAACGACCCGCCGCGGCGGCCTCGATGGCGACGTCGCGTCGGAGTCCATAAAGGAGCTTGAGCACCCTCACCATCGCCGGCTGCGGCTCGACGGCGACGATTCGCGCACCGAGACGCCGGAAGGATGCGACGCGATCGCCGACATGGGCCCCGACGTCGAAGACCAAATCGCCGCGGGTCACGAAATTTGCGTGAAGCCGATCCATCTGCGCCGCGCGCATGGCGTCGCCGTAATAAATGCGCAGCGAACGGGCGACGCCCCGCGCGGTGCGGACGGCATTCAGCATGGCCGGATCAAGCCGGGCTCGGCCGCGGTACCGCGGCGGCCATCTCAAGAGCCGGCAGCGACAAGGCGTGCAACTCGGGGCGCGGTGCGGTCTCCTCCGGCAGCCGGCCGATGCCGAGCCGGGCGCACAGCCTGCCGAGCCGCGGCCACGCGGTGAGCATCGCGAAGGGAATGGCCAGCGCCGGACCCGCGGCGAGAAGCAGCGCATAGGGGAGCGCCGCCGGCTGCGCGCGCGCCAGGAGGCCGATCACGGCGAGGCCGAACAGGGTCTGCGGCCAAAGGTTGCGCAGGGCGACCCGCAACGAGACGGCATGGCCGTCACGCACTTGACCGCCCCAGCCGACCTCGCGCCCGAACAGCAGGGCGGCGAGGAAAATCGTGTGGCTGACCCACACAATGGGGCAGAGAAGGATCGAATAGAGCGCCTCGAGGACGACATTGGCGATGAAGCACCCCGCCCCGCCGAATTTTTGCCGTTGATCCGGCCGCAGCAGGATGTCGATCACGCTCGCGAGCTTCGGCGCAAACCACATGATCAACACGCAGGTCAAAAGCGCGCAACCGGCGTCGGCGCGCATGAACCTCGCCGGATCCTCCACGCGCGCGGCGCCGATCGCGCCGCACACCAGCATGGCGAGCCATGCCGGCGAACCCGCGAACATGAGTATCGCCAGCAGGAGCTGAACGCGGCTTGTCGGCTTCAGTCGCGGCAGCGCCAGGAAACGCCAATACTGCATGTTGCCCTGACACCAGCGCAGGTCGCGGCGGATGAACTCGATCAGCGTCGGCGGATTCTCCTCCCAGCCCAGGTCCTCCTCCGGCAGGACGCGGACGTCATAGCCGGCCGCGCGCATCAAGGCGGCCTCGATCTGGTCGTGGCTGAGAACGTGCCGTTGCACGCCATCGGCCCCCGACATGACGGGAAGTCGACAATGGTCGATGAACGGTTTCAGGCGCAGCACCGCATTATGACCCCAATAGGGCCCGCAGTCAGCCTGCCACCAGGCGCTGCCGATCGTATAGGAGCGCATGCCGAGCCGCATGCCGAACTGGAAGATGCGGGCGAATGCACTCACCGACGGCAGGCCGACGACCATTCCCTGCAGAATGCCGAGCCTCGGCTCCGCCTGCATGATGCGCACGAGCCGCAGCACCGCGTCCGCGGTCATGAAACTGTCGGCATCGAGCGTGACGGCGAGATCGTGGCGGTGTCCCCAGCGTTCGCAGAACTCGCGAATATTGCCGGCCTTGAATCCGGTGTTGACGACACGTCGCCGATAGGTCATCGGGATCCTTGCGCTCCACCGCGAAGCAAGCCTTGCGAACGCGACATCTTCGCGGGCGGCGCACTGCTCGTCTTTCGAGTCGCTGAGCACGTAGAGATGGAAGCACGAGCCGTGACCCGATGCGTCGAGGCCCGCCAGCATCGGTTCGAGATTGCGGATCACGCGATCGATCGGCTCGTCACGGATACAAAGAAGTATCGCGACCGATGAGGTAATGGGATCATCGCCGCGAATGCCGGCCGCGGCGGGAAAGACCGCGGCCGTCGGATTGCGTGTAAAGCGCATGATGCAAAGGCCGATGACCGCATTCAGGAAGCCAACCACCGTCCAAGGCAAAGTGAGCGTGAAGCACGCAAGGAGCACCAGGTCGATGACGTCGAGTCCGCCCGGCGAGAGCGCCAACGCGGCAAGCCACAACACCGCCGCCATGACAAGAACGAACAGCATGGCAAACGCCCCGCGCCGGGCGGCACGACCGCGCCAAACGGAGTCATGGCGCCGCGACGGCAACGGGGCGGATGACGGCATTGCGTGATGACTGCTGCGATCGTGTCCGTTCATGGCCGGAACCGTGGTATAAACACGTCAAGGCGCGTCTATAGTTCAACAAACCTGTTTGTAGCACGGATTGGCGAAACCGTGGCGTCGGACCGAACCGAGGACAACGCGCAATCGCTCTGGTATCGAGCACCCGGCGAAGTGGAAATTCGCCGGGACACGGTCGCCGCGCCCGCGCCGGGGGAAGTGCGCATACGCGCGATCTACGGCGCCTTGAGTCGGGGAACGGAGTCGCTCGTGTTCGCGGGTCGGGTGCCGGAAAGCGAATATGAGCGCATGCGGGCGCCGTTCATGGCGGGGAAATTCCCCTTTCCGGTCAAATACGGTTACGCCGTGGTCGGGCGGGTGGAAGAGGGGCCGGCGGAATACCGCGGCCGCATCGCCTTCGCGCTGCATCCGCACCAAACGCTGTTCAACGTGCCCTGTGCCGACGCGATTCCGGTGCCGGAGGCGATTCCGCCGCAACGGGCGGTGCTCGCCGCCAACATGGAAACCGCCCTCAACGCGGTCTGGGATGCGGCGCCCGGTCCCGCCGACCGTATCGCGGTCGTCGGTGCCGGCGTCGTCGGCGCCCTGGTGGCCTATCTTTGCGGACAAATACCGGGCACCGAGGTCACGCTGGTCGACGTCAATCCCGAACGCGAGCGGCTCGCGCGGGCACTCGGCACCGGTTTCGCGACCGTGAACGCGGCCGAGCGCGATTGCGATATGGTCTTCCACGCGAGCGGCAGCGCCGCCGGACTCGCCACCGCGCTATCCCTCGCGGGCCACGAAGCGACCGTCGTGGAATTGAGCTGGTATGGAGATCTGCCCGTTGCCGCACCGCTCGGCGGGGCCTTCCACAGTCGCCGGCTGCGGCTCGTCTCGAGCCAGGTGGGCGAGGTCGCGCCGTCGCATCGTCCGCGCTGGACGCGCGAGCGGCGGCTTGCCGCCGCGCTCGCGCTTCTCGCCGATGCGCGCCTTGATGCCCTGCTTGCGCCGGCCGTGCGGTTCGCCGAGCTGCCGAAAAAAATCGCGGCCATCCTTCGACCCGAGAGCGGCACGCTCTGTCAGCTCATAGCCTATTGAGGAGAACCCCTTGTTTGCCGTCGAGGTTCGCGATCACATCATGATCGCACATTCGTTTCGGGGAGAGATTTTCGGGCCGGCGCAGTCGTTACACGGAGCGACATTCATCGTCGCTGCCGCGTTCATCGCCGAAACCCTCGATCCGAACGGCGTCGTGGTCGATATCGGGCGCGCCCATGCAGCGCTTCAATCCGTCCTCGCGCCGTTGAACTATCGCAACCTCGATACCTGTGCCGAGTTCAACAACGTCAATACGACGACCGAGTTCCTGGCCAAGTACGTCTTCGATCGACTCGCGAATGCCGCGCGCGCGGGCGCGCTCGGCCGCAACGGACGCGAGCTCAAGGCCATCCGCGTCACCTTGTCGGAATCGCACGTGGCGCGCGCGTGGTACGAAGGGACTCTGTGGTGAGAAAAATAGTCTTCGCGGTGCCGGGCGACCTCGCGACGCCGACCGGCGGCTATGCCTACGACCGACGTGTCATCGCCGAGCTCACCGACATGGGCTGGCATGCCGATGTTCTCGACATCGGCGGGGAATTCCCTTTTCCCAGCGAGCACGCGCGGCGGCTCGCCGGCGAGCGGCTGACGGCCGTACCCCATGACCGCATCCTCGTCGTCGACGGCCTGGCATTCGGCGTGCTGCCGGAGGTCGCGCATGATCTGCGGACGCGCCAAGGTCTGGTCGCGCTGGTCCATCATCCGCTGGCGTTGGAAACCGGTCTCACCGCGTCGCAGGCAGATCGCCTGCGGGCAAGCGAACGCGCCGCGCTTGCCGCGGCGAGCCACGTCATCGTCACGAGCAGGAACACGGCGCAGCGGCTGGTGGCCGAGTATGCCGTCGCAGCGGAAAGGATCACGGTCGCGCGTCCCGGAAGCGATCCGGTGCGGCCGGCAAGAGGCAGCTCCGACGGCGTGGTGCGTCTGCTATCGGTCGGCTCCCTCGTACCCCGCAAGGGCTTCGACGTCTTGCTTGCGGCGCTGGAGCGTCTCGCCGACCTGCCGTGGCGCCTGACGATCGCCGGCGATCGCTCGCGCGACCCGCGTACCGCGAGCCTGATCGACGCGACGATCGCGCGTGCGGGATTCGGCAATCGCGTTAGCGTGCTCGGCGCGGTGCCGCGCGAGCGCCTCGCCGCGCTCCATGACGAGGCCGACCTGTTCGTGTTGGCCTCGCGTTTCGAGGGCTACGGCATGGCCTATGCCGAAGCGATCGCCTATGGATTGCCCGTCATCGGCACGACGGCCGGAGCGGTGCCGGAAACGGTGCCGGCCGGCGCCGCGATGCTCGTGCCCGCGGATGATCCGTCCGCTCTCGCACGCGCGCTCGTCCTTGCCATCGGCGACGCCGACCGGCGTCGCCGCATGGCGAGTTGCGCGCGCGAAGCGGCATCGCGGTTGCCGAGTTGGCGCGACACGGCCACGATCATCGCGCGGGCGCTGGAGAGGCTCGCATGAGCGGCTTTACGCCCGACTGGCTCGCCTTGCGCGAGCCGTTCGATGCGCGTGCCCGCAACGCACGGGTACTCGATGCCGTGGTCGGCCTGCTCGAGAACAGGCCGGTTCTCGAAATCGTCGACCTTGCCTGCGGTACCGGATCGACCTTGCGCGCGCTCGGCCCGCACCTTTCCCGACACCAGCACTGGCGGCTGATCGACAGCGATCGCGCCCTGCTCGCCAGCGCCGCGGCCGGCCCGGTGCCCGACGGCGCGACGATGACGGTGACGCCGCTCGATCTCAATCGGGACCTGGAGACGGCATTCGCCGCCGATGCGGACCTCGTCACCGCCTCGGCGCTGCTCGACCTCGTCTCCGCAACCTGGCTCGATCGGCTCGCGGCAAAAATCGCCGCGCGTGCCGTGCCTTTCTATGCCGCCTTGACCTATGACGGCCGCGTCGAATTCGCGCCCCCCGATCCCTTCGACCAGGCGGTCATCGAGGCATTCAACGCGCACCAGCGCACGGACAAGGGCTTCGGCCCCGCCCTCGGACCGGCGGCCGCCCGCACCGCGATCGAACGCTTCCGGGCCCTCGGCTTCCGGGTCGTCCACGGCGCGTCCGATTGGCGCATCGGCCCGCATGACCGACCCATGCAGGAAGCGCTGCTGTCGGGATGGGCGACCGCGGCCGGTGCCACCGGACGTCTCTCGCCGTCCCGCCTCGCCGCGTGGCGGCTAGGCCGGCATGACGCGCTTGCCGCCGGCCTCTCGTCGATCATGGTCGGTCACGTCGATTTCCTGGCCTGCCCGATCGGCACCCGTTGAGCCGACAGGTCGCAGTCGAACAGCACATCGGTGCCGAGTCGATGGACGCGCGTCTGAATACGCAACGCCTGGTCGGCCGTCTCGATCCGCGGCAGCACGAGACCCGCGCGTCCGGAGCCGAGGATCACCGGCGCCACGATGACGTGCAGCCGGTCGAGGCAGCCCGCGGCAAGAAACCGCGATATCGTCTCGGCGCCCCCCTCCACCAGCACGCGGCGCAGGCCGCGCGAAGCGAGCGCGCCGAGCACGGCGGGCGGCGCGAACCGCCCCTCGGACAGCGGCAATTCGATCACCTCCACTCCGTCGAGCGGCGCTCGTCGCTTTGCCGGCGCCGTGATCAGCAGGCGACGAGCGCCGTCGGCCGCGAACACTTTGGCACGATGGCCCATGCGGCCCTTGGGATCGATGACGACGCGCGCCGGTTGCGGTCCGGCCACGCGCCGCACCGTCAATTGCGGATCGTCGGCAAGGACCGTGCCGACGCCGACCACCACCGCGTCGACGAGCGCCCGCAGCCGATGCAGATGGGCAAGGCCCGCCGGTCCGTTGATGTATCGCGAATGACCGGAGGCGGTGGCGATGCGGCCATCGAGCGATTGTCCGATCTGACCGACGACCATGAGCTCGTCGACCGTCCCGCGCCGCAAGGGCGCGAACAGCTCGGCCCAGCGCCCCGCGAGCGGCCGGTCGGGATGACGAAAAACCTCGACGAATTCGGCCCATCCATCCGTTGAACCGGATGCGCCGCGTGGGTCCGATCCTTGCTCCCCGGGTTCGGACTGGCGCTCCAGAGGCGCGGAGACATGGTCGCAAGGCATCTGGATTTTTCCCTGCGCCTATCTTAGTTATGCGCGGGCGTTGCGCAAACGTACCCGGTTTGCGATGGAATGATTGCAGTCGCCGCGGTGTTTTCCGGTCGTACCCGTAAGCGAGGAAATTTGCCCATATGAGTTCGGTCGGGGCGGCTGCCGCATCCGCGTTGTTCGGTCCGGAAGGGTATCTCGGCGTCAGTCGCGGCATCGCCGAATTTCGCGCGCTTCGGCCCGTGGTGCTGGCAGGACCGGACGAACGCGTGCTGACGCTGCCGGTTGAAGGGTTGGACGCGCGCCGCCTCAATGAATTCCTCGCGCTCTGCGCGCCGAAGGCGCCGTGTCTCGTCATAACGGCACGACGCGCGCGGGTGCTGGGCATGGACACGACGGCGCCCATGGCGCTCAACCTGCCCCAGCGCATCGAGGCGCCCGCGATCCTTGCGTTGGCTGCCGAGGCCGAATGCGCGGGCGCGCCGCCGGCCCAGCGCGCGGGAGACACGGCCGCTGCCGCGCTCCGGCTGGCGAAACTGGCTCATGTCCTGCCTGCGGTGCTCGCGAGCGGCGGCGCACATGCCGAGGAGGGAATGCGCGCGCCGCCGCTGATCAGCGTCGACGCGCTCGCCGTCGATCGCTTCGTCAACGACGCCATACGCTCGCTGACCTTGGCGAGCGAAGCTTCCGTTCCTTTGAATTCCGGTACCCGCACGCGCTTTGTCGTGTTCCGCGACGCTCTCGGCGGCAGCCCCGTCGCCATCATTGTCGGCGCGCCGGACCTCGCGCGGCCGGTCCCGGTACGGCTCCATTCCGCCTGCCTTACCGGAGACGTGTTCGGCTCGCGTCGCTGCGATTGCGGCGACCAGTTGCGGCTGGCGGTTGCGCGCCTCGAAGGCATGGGCGGAGGGATCATCCTCTATCTCGCGCAGGAAGGTCGCGACCTCGGCCTGGCGAACAAGATGCGCGCCTATCGACTCCAGGACGAAGGTCTGGACACGGTGGACGCCAACACCGCGCTCGGATTCGACGACGACGAGCGTGACTACGGCGTCGCCGCACGCATGCTGCAGATGCTCGGCTGCACGCGGATCGTGCTGCTCACCAACAATCCGGCCAAGCTCGAAGGCCTGACCAAGGCGGGCATCGAGATCGTCAGCCGCGTGCCGCTCGTGACGCCGATCAACGCGGACAACCTCCGCTATCTCGCCGCCAAGGCGGCGCGGGCCGGGCATCGGCTCGACCATATCATGGCTTCGCTCGGCGATCCCTCATAAGTCTCTCTCTCCCCGCGCCATTTCTGCCATGGCAAGGCGCGACGCCGATGGTATCGTCGGGTGCGCCGCAGCCAACGACGCGCGAGGAGATCCACTGCGATGACCGTGGCTACGACAAGCCGATCACTCGGGGAGCTGACGTCTGCCGAGGTCGCGACGCTTCTCGGTCCCCGCTCGATCTTGTGCCTGCCGATCGGCTCGATCGAGCAGCATGGTCCGCATCTGCCGCTCAACACCGACGTGGTGCTGGCCGAGGAATTCACCCGTCGCATCATGGCGCGGTGGGGGGCGGCCTACGACCTGTGGCAATTGCCGACGGTTGCCGTCAGCCTTGCCCGGGAGCATGAATGGGCGCCCGGCACCCTCTCATTGTCGATGCAGACCGTCGCCGCCATGCTGCGCGAGCTCGCGCGCGCCATCGCGCGCGCCACGCCCACGCGCAATCTCGCGGTGATCAACGGACACGGCGGCAACCGCGGCGTTCTGGAAGCGGTGGCGCTCGATCTGCGCGCCGACTTCGGCCTGAACGCGTGCATTCTTCATCCGGCAGCCTGGCTCGTCGAGGAGCAGGCCGGCTTTCCCGATATTCACGGCGGACGGAACGAGACCTCGCTCATGCTGGCAGCGGCACCGCATCTGGTGCGCGTCGGCCAAATCGCGGGATTGACGACGCCTTCGGACCCGGCGCGCGCGCGCGCGGCTATCCTTGACCCGGCCGTGACCTGGGCGTGGACGAGCGAGGAAAAGGCGCTCGCCGACCGGGGGGTCATCGGTGAGCCGGGAGGCGCCTCGCCCGAGCTCGGCGAGCGCCTGTTCGAGCGCGTGGTGGCCAAGGCCGAAGGCGTATTCAAGCTGTTGTTGGAGCGCGAGACCCTTGCGCGCCATTCCGGATAGCGTCGACCATCGCGTGGGCCGCCGACAATCGTCGTCGGGAGAACGGCTGCGCCGTTTGTCGATCGGTCTCGGCCTGTGCTGGGCGATCGCCTTCGTCGTCGTCGCGCCCGTCTGCCGGCTGCAACTTTTCGGGGACGGGGCGCTGTTTTCCTACGCGGTCGCCGCTCAGGATGTCTGGGCATTCCACTGGCACAACATTTCTACCCGCCTCGCGGTCTTTCTGCTCAGCCTGTGGCCGGCGGAGACATTTGTCGGCCTGAGCGGCGATCCTCGCGCCGGCATCGCCCTCTACGGCCTGCTGTTCTACGGCGCCCCGCTCGCGGGTTTGCTCGCCACTCGGCTTGTCGACCGCTCGCCTGGCCGGACGATCTTTGCCTTCGCCTGCGCGTCGACCAGCCTGCTGTGCCCGCTGGTGTTCGGGTTTCCGACCGAGATGTGGCTGGCGCATGCCTTGTTCTGGCCGACGCTTGCGGCCTGCTGCGGCCTGCCGCGCGGCGTTGCTTCCCTCGTCGCCATTTTCGCGCTGATGCTCGCGCTGCTGCTCACCCATGAAGGCGCCCTCGTGCTGTCGCTGGCGATCGTCGCGACCTTGGCGCCGCGCGGGTGGCGCGATCACGCCTTCAGACGCAGCGCCGCGGCCTTCCTCGCGGCCCTCGCGATCTGGGTGGGAGTGAAGATTGCCCTTCCGCCGGGAAGCTATTTCGCCGGCGTGCTCGAGCGCGCGGCGCTTCACTTCTTCGACCCCGACCTTCTCTTGGCGCCGGTCGTCGTGCTGCTGATGACGGCACTCGCCGGGTATTTCGGCGCCTATGTCGCGCTCAGAGCCTGTTCGGCGTCCCATGCGGCGGCGCTTGCGGTCGCGATGACATCCGCCGCGCTCGCCGCATATTGGCTCCTCTTCGATCGCTGGCTGCACGCGAGCGAGCGCTACTACCTGCGGACCGCGATCGTCGTGCTCACCCCCCTGCTCGGAATGGCGGCGGCGTTTTATGCCGGGCGAGCGGACGATGTACGGCGCCCGGCCTCACCGGCATTGCGGCGGCTGCTCGGCTCGTTGCCCGCCAATGCCGAATGCTTCGGCGGAGCGCTTCTGATCGTCACGCTGATCCACGTCGTCGAGACCGCGAAATTCGTGACGGTCTGGTCCGACTATCAGGCCGCCATACGTGCCTTGGCGACCGGCAACGCGGCCGATCCCACGCTCGGCGACCCGCGTTTCGTTTCCTCCTCGCGAGTCGACCCGGGCCTCAACCGGCTCGCATGGTTCTCGACCACCCAATATCTCGGCATCGTCCTCGCCGACTTCGCTCCGACCCGCCTCGTCGTCGACCCCAACAACAGCTATTTCTGGCTTTCCTGCGCGACGGCGACGGCGAACGCCAGGGCGAACCGGGTCATTCCCGCCGCAACGCGAGAACTCGTTCGCGCCTATGCTTGCCAGCATCGCCACTGATCGACTTTATTGACGCGGCCGGCAATCGACGATTAGCCTGAATATGCCCCGACGAGACGATCCACCGTCGCGCCGTGGTCCCTCGCCTTGCGTTTTGCGCCGCCGGAACCCGATGATCGGCCACGGCGACAAGGCGCGGGCCAAGCGGAGCCGTATCGGCGGGGCCGCGCTATGAAGAACAAGGGTATAAAGGGCCTGCTTGCGGCCCCGGCCGGGAGGAGCCAATGGCTTCGGTAGCCATCCGTGACGTGCGCAAGGCGTTCGGCACGTCCGTCGTCATCCACGGTGTGAGCATCGACATCGGCGACGGCGAATTCGTCGTCCTGGTCGGCCCATCCGGCTGCGGAAAAACCACGCTGTTGCGCATGATCGCGGGGCTCGAGAACATCACCGCCGGCGAGATCCGCATCGGCGAGCGCGTCGTCAACCAGGTGCCGCCGAAGGAGCGCGACGTGGCGATGGTATTCCAGAACTACGCGCTCTATCCGCACATGACCGTGGCGCAGAATATGGCTTTTTCCCTCAAGCTGCGCGGCGCCTCCCAGGCCGAGATCGACGAGCGGGTCAAGCAGGCCGCCGAGATCCTCGGACTTGGCCCGTACCTTGCCCGCTATCCGCGTCAACTTTCCGGCGGACAGCGTCAGCGCGTCGCCATGGGACGCGCCATCGTCCGCAACCCGCAGGTCTTCCTGTTCGATGAGCCGCTGTCGAACCTCGACGCGAAATTGCGCGTGCAGATGCGCACGGAGATCAAGGAACTGCATCAGCGGCTCAAGACCACCACGATCTACGTCACCCACGATCAGATCGAGGCAATGACGATGGCCGACCGAATCGTGGTGATGCATGACGGCATCGTCGAACAGATCGGGGCGCCGCTCGAGCTCTACGACCATCCGGCCAATCTCTTCGTCGCCGGCTTCATCGGATCACCGGCGATGAACATCCTCAAGGGCCGCCTGCTGGGCGGCGAGCGCGCCGTCTTCGACGGGGGCGACGGCATCAGGTTTCCACTCCATCACATGCCCGCCGGCGGCGACGGCCGCCCCGTCATCTGCGGCGTGCGGCCGGAACATTTTGCCCTGTCGAGCGACGGCACCGAGGCGGAGGTTCAGGTGGTCGAACCGACCGGCTCGGAGATTCACGTCGTCGCCAAAATGGGGAGCGAGGACGTCATCGCGGTGTTCCGCGAGCGCCACCAGTTCAGGCCGGGCGACAAGATTCGACTCCGGCCCGATCCGCGGCTCGTGCATCTGTTCGACGAGGCGACGGGCAGGCGACTAGGGAGCTGAATACTCAGAAGGAGGGACGATTATGACCGTGTTTACTCGCCGTACGCTTCTGCAGGGCGGCACCGCAGCGGCCGCCGCCTGCACGCTGAGCGGGCCCGCGCTGCTCGACTGGGCGAAGGCCTGGGCGCAAGCCGCGCCCTGGAAACCGGAAAAAGGCGCGAAGCTCTCGATGCTGCGTTGGAAATATTTCGTCCAATCGGAGGACGACGCCTTCGTGAAATTGATCGATGCCTTCACCAAGGCAACCGGGGTCAAGGTCGAGATCTCGCGCGAATCCTACGAGGATGTCCAACCCAAGGCATCGGTGGCGGCCAATACCGGAACCGGTCCGGACCTGTTCTGGGGTCTCTATTCCTTGCCGCACCTCTTCCCCCAGAAGTGCATCGACGTCACCGACGTCGCCAATTACCTCGGCAAGAAGTACGGCGGCTGGGTGGAAAGCGCGGTGAAATACGGAACAAGCGGAAACAAGTGGATATGCATTCCCGTCTGCTATTCCGGCGCATTGATGAACTACCGAATCGAGGCCTCGAAGAAAGCCGGCTTTTCGAAGTTCCCCGACAAGACCGATGCTTTTCTGGAATATGCCAAGGCGATGAAGGCAAACAACACTCCCGGTGGGTTTGCACTCGGCCACGCTTCCGGCGACGGCAACAGCTGGGTCTATTGGTGCCTGTGGGCCCATGGCGGCAACGCCGTGGACAAGAACGACAAGGTGATCATCAATTCGCCCGAGACGGCCAAGGCGCTGGAATATGCCAAGACGCTCTACGGCTACATGATCCCGGGCACGGCCTCATGGAACGACGCTTCCAACAACAAGGCATTCCTGGCTGGCGACATCTATTGGACCAATAACGGCATCTCCATCTATGTCGCCGCGAAAAAGGACCCGAGCAAGAAACAGATCGCCGAGGACATGGACCACGCCTATTGGCCGGTCGGCCCGGTCGGCCATCCGACCGAGCTGCACCTGATGTATCCGGTATTGGCGATGACCTACACCAAGTATCCGCAAGCCTGCAAAGCGCTGATGGCCTTCATGCTGGAGGCGGACAATTTCAATCCCTGGATCGAATCGGCGCAGGGCTATCTCACGCACTGCCTCAATGCGTATGACAAAAACCCGGTCTGGACCGCCGATCCCAAGACCACGCCGTTTCGTGACGTGGCCAAGCGCACGCTGACCGCCGGCGGGTTGGGTTCGGTCGGCGAAAAAGCGGCAACCGCGATCGCGGATTTCGTCATACTCGATATGTTCGCCAACTACTGCACGGGCCGTGAGGACGTGAAAGGCGCGATCGCCGTGGCCGAGCGGCAGTTGAAGCGGATCTATCGGTGAGGCGCCGTTTCCCCGCTTCCGTTCATTGCGCGGGGATCTGACGAAGGAGCATGGCGGTGCGCTTCGGCTCATGGTCATGCTCCTTCCCACGCATCGCGGAAGCGGCCGGCGTTGCGCGCTCCGCGTGGTCGGCAGCGCGCCCGTATCGCGCGAGCGCAGGCTGAAGACCCCGCGGCTGGGAGCGACTCATGGCCGACATCATCCTCAAGGCGCCCTGCAACACGGCGAGCGCGCCGCACCGCGTGACGGCATGGGAGCGGCTCAAAGCCGACCGCAATTGGCTCGGCTTCTGGTTCATGTTGCCGGCGGGCGTGTTCTTGATCCTGTTCCTCGCCTATCCGCTCGGCCTTGGCATCTGGCTGTCGTTCACCGACGCCCGTCTGGGCCGTCCCGGCGACTTTGTCGGCATCGAGAACTACCAGTTCCTGTGGGATGATTCGACGTTCTGGCTCACCGTATTCAACACGCTTCTATACACCAGCGTGGCCAGCGTCATAAAATTCGCGATCGGTCTGTATCTTGCGCTGCTGCTCAATGAACGGCTGCCGTTCAAGGCGATCATCCGGGCGGTGGTGTTGATCCCGTTCATCGTGCCGACGGTGCTGTCGGCCATCGCCTTCTGGTGGCTGTTCGACCCGCAATTCTCCATCATCTCCTGGTCGCTAAGGAAACTGCATCTGATCAGCGCCAATATCGATTTTCTGGGAGACCCGTGGAACGCGCGCTGGTCGGTCATCTTCGCCAATATCTGGCGCGGCGTGCCGTTCGTCGCAATCACGCTGCTCGCCGGCCTGCAGACGGTCTCGCCGTCGCTTTACGAGGCCGCGATCATCGACGGCTCCACTCCGTGGCAACGATTTCGCTACATCACTTATCCCTTGCTGACGCCGATCATAGCCGTCGTCATGACGTTCTCGGTGCTGTTCACCTTCACCGATTTCCAGCTCATCTGGGTGATGACGCGCGGCGGGCCGGTCAACGCCACGCATCTGATGGCCACTTTCTCCTACCAGCGGGCGATCATGAGCGGCTATCTCGGCGAAGGCGCGGCGATCTCGACCGCCATGATACCTTTCCTGCTGTGCGCCATCCTGGTGTCGTGGTTCGGCCTGCAGCGGCGCAAATGGCAGCAGGGGGAAAGCGATGACTGACACCTTCGCCGCCAAGGCCGCGCGGATGAAAGGCGTGCTGAACGCGGCCCCGCCTCTCGCCGACAGCAGCGAAGGGATGAGCTACCTGCAGACGCTGCCGCGGCGGCTCGTCACGCTCTATCTGCCGTTATCGATCATTCTCTTCGTCCTGCTGTTCCCGTTCTATTGGATGGCTCTGACGGCGATCAAGCCGGACAATCAGCTGCTCGATCTCGATACCTACAGTCCGTTCTGGACCTGGACGCCGACGCTCAAGCACATCACCAAGCTGCTGTTCGAGACGGATTATCCGATCTGGCTGTGGAACACGATGCTGGTGGCAATATGTTCGACCGCCCTGTCCCTCGTCGCCAGCGTGCTTGCCGCCTATGCGATCGTGCGCCTGCGCTACCGGGGCGCGCAATGGGTCGGCGTCGCGATATTCCTTGCCTATCTCGTGCCGCCCTCGATCCTCTTCATTCCGCTCTCGACCGTCGTTTATCAATACGGCCTGTTCGACACGCCGTTCGCCCTGATCCTGACCTATCCCACCATTCTCATCCCGTTTTCGACCTGGCTGTTGATGGGCTATTTCAAGACGATTCCCTTCGAACTCGAAGAATGCGCGCTGATCGACGGCGCAAGCCGCTGGCAGATCCTGATCCGCATCGTGCTGCCGCTTGCGGTGCCGGGTTTGATTTCCGCTTTCATCTTCTGCTTCACGTTGTGTTGGAACGAATTCATCTATGCGCTGACCTTCATTTCCTCCACGCAGTACAAGACCGTGCCGGTGGCGATCGTGACCGCCTTGGTCGACGGCGATATCTACCGTTGGGGCTCGCTGATGGCCGGCGCGCTGATCGGCTCGCTGCCGCTCGTGATCCTCTACGCGTTCTTTGTCGAGCATTACGTATCCGCGATGACCGGAGCGGTGAAGGAATAGGTTTCGGAAGCTGGGCCGAAACCGCTTGGTGTCAGGCGGGATTTCGCTGATCTTGACCCGGCGCCGCGCGCTGGCCGTCGTTGTGAGCGCGCGGCGAGCGCGACGAAGCGATGGGGTGCCGATCATGCGACCCGGGATCGCTTCGTTGCCCCCGCGGAGTTCCTCGTCATGACGGTGCCGGGTCGAGTCGTCCCTCGTCGGCTTCTCGCCATGACGGCGCCGATCCCATCCGATCAGAACGCATTCACGGTGCGGGAACGATCGATCCGGTTCACGTCAATTCCCTGCGCACGATCGCCGCGCCGTCGACCATGGCTTGCAACTTGCCGAACGCCACCTCGCGCGGCAAATATTTCATGCCGCAATCCGGTGCTACGATCAGCCGTTCGGGAGGCAGGTATTCGAATGCCCGGCGGATGCGCATGGCGACGGTCTCGGGCGTTTCGACCGCGGGATCGGACAGATCGAGCACGCCGAGCATGACGATCTTGGGCGCAAGCTCCGCGAGCACGCCGAGATCGATCCGCGGTTGCGCGCATTCGATCGAGATGGTCGTGGCGGTCGAGTCGACGAGCTCGGGCAGGAACGAATAGCGGCCGGGCTTCGCCTCGCTCGGCACGACGGCGGCGTAGCCGAAACAGAGATGCACCACGGTCGGCACCCTGATGCCGTCGAGCGCGCGGTTGATCGCCTTTACTGCATAGCGACGCGCCGCATGAGGGTCGTTGCGCACCCACGGCTCGTCCAATTGAATGACGTCGGCACCGGCAGCCACGAGATCGTGCGCCTCGGCATTGACCGCTGCCGCCAGATCCATCGCCAGAGCCTCGGGATCCTTGTAGAACTCGTCCTTTGCCTGCAGGCTCAGCGTGAACGGACCGGGCAACGTCATCTTCGCCGTCAAGCCGGTGTTCTGGCGGAGAAAACGCATGTCGCGCACTTCCACGGGCCCGCGGCGGCGCACCTTGCCGATCACGCGGGGGACCGGCGTCACCCTGCCCGTTTGCGTGGTGATGAAGCCGGGATTGTCGACGTCGACCCCCTCGAGCGCCGTGACGAAGCGATTGGAATAGCTTTCGCGCCTTATTTCTCCGTCGGTTATAATGTCGAGGCCCGCCCGCTCCATGTCGCGGATGGCCACAATGGTGGCGTCGTCCTGGGCCTGTTGGAGATAGGGCTCCGGCACGCGCCAGATTTCCTTCATGCGGACGCGCGGTACGACTTTCGACAGCTTCTCCCGGTCGACCAGCCAGTCCGGCTGCGGATAGCTGCCGACCACGGCGGTGGGAAGAAGCTGGCTTGGCATGATCACCTCCCTGGTTGGTCGCTGCGTTTGCCGCACAACGACGATCGCATGGTTTGGGGCTTCGCGTAACCGGCCGCAAGCGCCGAATAGCGGGCGGGCCGGCCGGCGCCGCGACCGTGCCGTCGGCCGCGCCGCGCGGTCGGCAG
>JADGGK010000149.1 GCA_019689975.1 Pseudolabrys sp. | reverse complement strand
CCTTGAACCACGACTCACACTTCAGGAATAGTGGGTCTAGCTAATACATCCACTGCAGCGCGACACTCGACGTCTTGAGATCTGCTACGATGGCGAGAACGGCTAGGTTGACGATGCCCACGTCGAGTTGAACGACGAAAAAGCCCAATGAGAGGGTCGCCAAAACACGCAGCCGGCTTTCGCGGCGCATCGACGCCGATTCGATCAAGCTCATCGTCAACTCCGATGAGAAGCTCTCGGGCCTGGCCCGAACGCGGGTCCGTGGGCGATCAGTCGAGAAGCGCGCGCGCCTCCTGCCAAAGCTCCTTGTAAAGGTCAGCGGCCGGTACAGGTCGCGCCAGCGCGGCTGATTGGCCAGCCCAGGCCTGGATGCGGTCAATGTCATTGGCTTGGGCTCCCGCGGCGCGCATTGCTGCAGTCAGGCCGCGCTGCACCGGATAAGGCGCCGGTACTGGGGCATCCGGCGCCGTTGCCGCCTTGACGAAACCAGTCGCGATGCTGCGCCCAGCCCGGCCGCTGAACACGCGGCTGACGATCGTGTCCTCCGGAAGTGTCCGGCCCAGGGCATCGGCCCATGCGGGTGCAATCTTTGCCTCCGGGCACCTGAGGAAGCCGGTGCCGATTTGCACGGCGCTCGCGCCAAGCATCAAGGCCGCGGCTACGCCGCGGCCATCGGCTATGCCACCGGTCGCGACAACCGGCAGCTTGACCGCGTCGACCACTGCGGGCAGCAGCGAGAATAGCCCAATCTGGGTGCGCTCGGCGGCTTCTGCATCGAAACAACCGCGATGGCCGCCAGCTTCCGACCCCTGGGCGACGATGACGTCTGCACCGGCTGCCTCCGCAGCCTTTGCCTCCGTTACGGTAGAGATATTGGCGAACCAGATGACACCGCGGCTTTTCAGCGCTCGAACCATATCTGGCGGGTAGAGGCCCATAACCGACGATATGACCGGTGGCTTGGCCGCGAGCATCGCTTCGAACTGCGCCTTAAAATCGGGTGGGGTCGCGTCACCAGCTTCGGGCGGCACCGCAGGCCCCCACTGCTTCAAGAATTGCCTCACGGCCGCTTCCCGCGCGGCATCTCGGAGCGGGACGGGATCTGGGATCCAGTTGTTGAGCTGATAAACGCCCGTGCTTTGCCGGCGTACTTCGTCGGCCCAATTCGTAATTTCCTCCGGCGTCATCAGCAGCACACCGCAGGCGCCGAGGCCGCCGGCATTGGCAACAGCGATCGACAGTGATGGTGGGCAGGCGCCGGCCATCGGCGCTAGCAGGATTGGCGCCTTCAGGCCGAAGCGGTCGCAGAATCGGTGGGTGCGATCTAAGATGGCTTGCATGGCCATTTCTCCCGGTCAGGCCGCTTCGAGGAACTGCTCGATGCGGGATGCGGCCCAGACAAGCGTCTCCAGCATCATGTAGTGACCCGCTTCTCGCGAGACCTGAACAGACAAGTTAGGAAAAAAGGGCCAAAATTCTTGACGGTCGTCGCTTCGCGATACGCCTCCATGTCGTGCTCATCGACCAAGACGCACACGGGCGTCTGGGCCCTCCACGCCACCTCGTCGGCGAAGTCCGTGCCCGTGAACATTCGCAGGTAACCCATCATCGGCTCGGATTGGCCGCCCGCCGCTATGAGGTTGAGTTTGCGCGCGACCCAAGCAGAGCCGTACCGGTACCCCGTGCGCGCCCCTACGGCAGCGGCTGCCGCTGCTTGGTTTTCCACAATCGCTGCCATGCTCCGGAAGCCTGCTTCATCGGTCTTGAAGCCGGAGGCGGGTATGGGCGAGATCAGCAGCAGACGGTTCATGCGATCTGGTGCGTCTGCAGCAAACCGCTGGGCGATCATGCCTGACATCGAATGGCCGACAAGACAGAAGCTCTCGAATCCTGACGCGTTGGTGAGGCACGGCACATCCGCCGCCGCCTCAGCAGCTGAAAAGTCTCCCAGAAAATTACCGGACAGGCCGTAACCGCGTAGATTAGCGAATAGGTAGGTAAAGCGCCCCGCATAAACGTAGCTCAGCATCGGAAGATGGTTGTGATGCGCGGCGAGCCATTCGTGCAGCACAAGAACTGGTACAGATCCTCCGCCATACTTGTAGTGCCCCAGAATCATCAAATCGATATTAGCGGGAGATAGCATTTCCCATATTTCCAACATTGGACGCGATGATTTGCTCCGAAACGTAGCACCTTGTGTGTGTAGCGTTGTTTGCCGGATCGGCGGGAGCGATTTGATCTGATTGCAGCGATCTCTGCAGAAGATCGCCCTTACTCAGCGGACACAAGACCTCAACATCGATCTTCAGCGCCAACATAGGCAACCTCATGTCCTACGCTTGGCTCAACGGTGTCTAGTCCAAACGAGTCACCACTCTCCGCTTGAGCCCTCAGCGTTCGGCACCGCTGAACCGGCCTGCACGGACAGCGTCGTTGCGAGAAAGGCGCGCAAGGCATTGAACTCATAAATATCGTTCCTGCGGATAAAGAGAGTCTCGACCTCTCCTTCGCGCGGCGGCAATTTGTGCAGTTGAAGATTGCCGCGGCCATTTGCGCGTTCCAGCACGCTCCGGGGCAGCATCGTGAAGCCTAGCCCCGCTTCAACACAGCCGACAATTGCCTCGAGCGTGCCGAATTCCAGTCGATCGAACTGCGAGACACCCTGCACTTCTAACCAGGACTCTAGTCGGTCTCGATACGCACAGCCGGGCGCCTTGACCAGGATCTTGCAGCCGGGTGTGACCACTCCTTCCAAGGACTGCACTGTGGAGGCCGTCGCAATAACCAGCTCCTCATGGAAAGCAACATTCCCCTTGATATCGGGGTGCCGGATCGGCGCACAGACAAAGGCCCCGTCCAATTCGTGGTTGAGAACCTGTTCGATCAGCGTACTGTTGGTGCCGATCCTGAGGCTCAACTTCACCTCCGGGTATTTGCGTCCGAAAGCGGCGACGACGGAAGGCAGTCTCAACGAGGCGGTCGTCTCGAGCGAGCCAATAGCGAGCGGACCGCTGGGCGAGTCGGTGTCCGTCACTGCTCGTTTGGCCTCGGCTAATGTCGAGGCCACCTTGACCGCGTAGGGTAGCAACTGCTGTCCGGCATGAGTCAGCGTCACGCCCCGGCTGTGGCGGCGAAATAATGCGACGCCGAGTTCTTCCTCAAGGAAGCGGATTCGCGCGGTCACGTTGGACTGGACCGTGTTCAGCTCCTGCGCTGCCTTATGCATTCCGCCCAGGCGCGCCACGGCCTCGAAGATGCGTAGGTCAGCGGCGTCCATGCAAATCAGCTTACATACTTTCGTCGGGCATCTTGTGCGGGCCAATCATCATGAGGGGACGCGCCAGGGCAAACAGAGGTTTGTGATCGGGGTGATCTCGGGATGTGATCGCAGATGCCTTACTTATATGCACATCCGCTTCCAACCGTCACCCGCCCTCCCGCCAGCTTAGTAATTAATTGTATCAAACAAGCAATTGGCTGTCACGATGTTGTCCGGGCTCAGTACATATGAGACGGCTGGGCCTTCTGGCTCGTGAGGGTGAGATACTTGCTGGGTGTTCGGCCGCCAAGGGCACCGTGGGGCCTGTAGTGGTTGTAGAGGTGAGCGAAGGCGTCGATGTGCTCGTTCAGGCGATCATGGCGGTTGGCGTCAACGGCGACGGCCGGTGCGAGGTGCCGGGCATGGCGATCGGCCCCTCGGAGGCCGAGCCGTTCTGGACCGACTTCCTGCGTAGCCTCGCCCGGCGCGGCCTGCGCGGCGTCAAGCTGGTGATCGCGGATGCCCACGACGGCATCAAGGCCGCCCTC
>JADGGK010000050.1 GCA_019689975.1 Pseudolabrys sp. | reverse complement strand
CTAAGCCCCAGACTCCCCGCATGATTTGTGCTGGTGGAGATGGCACGGAGCCTATTTAAACACTGCGTCACGTCTCACAGCTGATGTGATCGGCGTTGTCATCGAGCAGCATGTCACTGAGCAGACGGCTCGCGCGGTATGCATCGGCAACACCGAGCACCTCCATTCCAGCGTGCTTCGCTTACCAGCCGCGCGCGCCTCAGCGGTAACAAAAAAGCGACCCGGGTTACAGAAACCCGCACGAACGGAACTCATTTTTCCGGCGTGACAATCGAAACAACAGCGGGGGCTCGCTGAAGCGCGCTGACACCGGCCGTGGGATCGACAGTCAAGCGGTCCGGCTCGCCCGTTTCCGCGCAGGGAGATTCGACTCGGGCTGGCCGGCCGATGACTGCCGGAAAGAACAGCGTATCGAGCGCACACCAGGTGTACAGACTGTTTCCCCGTGATGCTGAACCGATGCGGCGTAGCCAGCAGCGTGAGACCCAGCCAATAATGCGCCCTTGCTCGTCGTATTCGGTGTCGTTCCAGCCTGCTACCGCGCGCTGTACATCATCCGCGGGCAGCTTAACAGCAGCCGTCAGTCGATCAACGGTCACGGGCTCACCGCGAGTAAGCAAGCGAAGCAGCTCTTGGAAAAGACGAGGTGTCGCACGCGCGCTTCCGGGCTGGCTGACGCTGGCTACCAGCCGATTGGGGAGGCTTGCTGTGTCGGACATACGACCGTCTTTTTTCTTTCAATGATACTGGTGGGGACGTCTCAGCCAGCGCAGCACGACAGCTTGGTAACATCCTTTTCAAATCCCAGCGCCGCGAGCTTTAGCCCTTCGACCGTCGTCAAATATGGAAAAATGGCTTCGGCAAGATCGTCGGTGGTCAGGCCTTGGCGGATGGCAAGGGCGGCCGTCTGGATACTGTCGCTGCCCTCGGGCGCGAGAATATGCGCGCCGAGAAGCTTGCGGCTTTTGTGATCGGCGACGAGCTTGATGAGGCCGCGTGTATCACGCGCGGCCAGCGCGCGGGGCACCGCATCAAGCGGCAGCACCGAAGCGCGCACGTCGTGGCCTGCGGCTCGCGCCGCTCGCTCGGTCAGCCCGACACTTGCTACTTGCGGATCGGTAAACACGACCGAGGGCATGGCCGTGTTGTCATAGCGCAGGCTATTGCCATTGAGGGCGTTCTTAGCCGCAAGCTTCGCCCCGTAGGCGGCCATATAGACGAACTGGTCTCGGCCGGTAACATCGCCTGCCGCGTACACGCCAGGGCGCGTGGTCTGCATCCGATCATCCACTTGAATGCTGCCGTTTGCTTTTTGAGCGACTTTGGCTTCCTTCAAGCCGAGACCCTCGACATTGGGCGCACGGCCTGTCGCGACCAGAATACGCTCCGCGATCAAGGTCTCGTCGCGACCTTCGCGCGTCACCACAAGAGCCGCCCCGGCATCGGTCCGCCGCGCTTCTCTGTAGGAGACGCCACATTCCAGCCGGATACCTTCCTCTCGCAAATAACCGGACAGGGCTTCCGCGATTTCGGGCTCGGCCGCCGGGAGTAAACGGCTGCGGCAGACGATCGTGACCATTACACCCATGCGGGCGAACATCTGCGCGAGCTCCGCGCCTATATAACCGCCGCCAATCACGAGCAATGATTTCGGAAGCGTCTCAAGAGAGAGCGCCGTGGTGCTCGTTAGATATTCCACTTCCTCCAGACCGGGGATCGAGGGCACTGCAGGTCGCGCGCCGGTGACGATGATAAGACGCGGCGCCTTGATGAGCTCGCCATTGATTGCGACGCCGCCTTCGGCAAGGCGAGCCTGCCCCTCAACGTAAGAGATATTGTTATAGGCCGGCAGAAGATCGGCGTATTTCGCTTGGCGAAGACTCGAAACCAGTTCGTCTTTCTGCCGGATAGTCGATGCCCAGTCGT
Source organism: Pseudolabrys sp. (assembly GCA_019689975.1). Lineage (GTDB taxonomy): Bacteria > Pseudomonadota > Alphaproteobacteria > Rhizobiales > Xanthobacteraceae > Pseudolabrys. The sequence continues at coordinate 18,219 of JADGGK010000050.1, read as the reverse complement.
CCACCTGCCCCTTGGCCCTGATGCCTGCAAAGCGCGCGGCAGCACTTGCCTGATGCTGCGTTTCAGCGGCGCGGATCAGTGTCTTCGACGGCACGCAACCGACATTGACACAGGTGCCGCCGATAGTGCCATGCCCGATCAAGGCAACTTGCGCGCCCTGTTCTGCCGCCGTGATCGCCGCTGAGAATCCCGCCGACCCCGCGCCAATGACCGCGATATCGAATTGCTTGGTGCGATTTCCTGACACACAACAGTCATTCATGGCTTGATGCCTTCTTTCGGGGGTGGCAGCAATCTTGCGCGTCGGCGTGGTGGCGTTGAAACCAGATGACCGCTATTCCCGCCGCGATGATCGCCACTGGAATAACCACATACGCAGACTTAGCGAGCCACGCGGCAAGCGCGGTAGCGCCGATCGCCGTGATCAGCAGCGGCGCGGCGCAACAAATGACCGCAAGAGCTCCGACCAGCAGTGCGCCGACAGTACCATCCGCGGTTCGCATAGGACTTCAGCCCTTGGGCGATGACGGATAACCGGCATTGGTCGTGGCTGTCATCAGCGCCTTCACATTGGTCTTGGCGTCGTCATATGTCACGGTCGCGGTCTTGTCCGCAAAGGACACGGACACCGTTTTAACCCCTGGCACGGCTTGCAGGCTCGACTTGACGGTATGCGGACAGGCAGCGCAGTACATGTTCTGCACCGCGAGTGTGACGGTTCGTTCCGCCGCAAAGGCTGCCGAGGACGTGGCGACACCGAGTCCAAAAGCAGCAGTGATGACGTACTTCATCATTTGATTTTCTCCGTTAGGTCAGGACAGCACATAGGGTGCGACGTAATCGAAGGCCCATGCGGAAAGCACGATAACGGTTGCCGCGACGAGAGCGATCTTGACGAACTTGTTCGGCAATGGCCGCGCGCAGGCCTCGCCCTCGGCGCAGGCCACCTTTGACGAGCGATAAACAAGCCAATAGCCGACACCGATGAATACAAGCGTGGCTGCGATGAAGTAGGGCTGATAGGGCGCGAGTTGCGTGAAGTTTCCGATCCATGCGCCGCCGATGCCCAGGCTGAAGAGCACGACCGGCAGGATGCAACACGATGACGCGGCCAGCGCACCGATGATGCCGCCCGCCGCTGCCAGTTTTTGGCCTACGCTGAACGAAGAATCACTCTTTCGGGCGCCAAGCGCCAGCGGTTGAGCAACAGCCGGCGTGGCATGAGTTTCGCTGCTCATGAGATGATAGTCCTTCTCTGCTGCCCACCTATATACTTCCTGTAGTCACTCCATGAGCAAGGGCTTCAACGATGCGCCCGATCACAGATACGCGAGCCGGTGGCATCACGATTGGTGAGCTGTCCCGCCGGACCGGCGTCAACGTGGAAACCATCCGCTATTACGAGAAGGTTAAGATGCTACCGGCCCCGCGACGCACGGCGGGCGGGCGGCGCATCTATGGGCCGGTTGAGATGCGAATTCTCGCGTTCATCCGCCGTGCGCGGGAACTCGGCTTTACCCCGAATGACGTACGCGCACTGCTGGATTTGGGCGGGCCCGGAAAAGCCTCCTGCGCCGAGGTGCGCACGCTCGCCACGCGGCATCTTATGGATATCCGCGCTAAGATTGCCGATCTTAGGAAACTTGAGCGGCTTTTGGCCAAGACCGTCGCGAAATGCTCCGGCCGTACCATCCCCGACTGCCCGGTGATCGATATCCTCGATGCGCGGCCGCATTGAGCGGGCTGCGAACCGACCCGACGCGGGCGCAACCGTCTTGACTCCGTACCATGGTACGGACGTGATGATGCGATGGGAGAAGCCGATGAGACACGGCCCGACCATCAGCCATGCCGCCGAACGCGCCGGTGTTGGTGTGGAGACCGTCCGCTTCTATGAGCGGCGCGGGCTGATCAAGCAGCCGCCGCGGCCGCGCGGCGGCGGCGTGCGGTTTTACGACGACAGCATCATCGAACGCATCCGCTTCATCCGGCAGGCACAAGAGCTCGGCTTTTCGTTACGTGAGATCAAGGAGCTCCTCGCGCTGCGGGCAGATCCGAACGCGGACTGCAGCGATGTACGTAAGCAGGCCGTCGGCAAACGCGCTGAAGTCGACCGCAAAATCACGCACTTGCAACGGATACGCGCAGCGTTGGATGAGTTGATTGCGTCTTGTCCCGGCGGCGGGGCCTTGCGCGCCTGTACCATCATGGATGCCTTGGCGGGGCCCTCCAAGGCCGGAATCGGCCGGACAATCTCGCCCGACACTACATTGCCCAGCTTGGCAAAGGTGCAGCGACGACGATCGAAAGGGCGCACTATGAGAACCGCTATTTTCAAGGTCGATGGCATGCATTGCGACGGCTGCGCGCGAACCATCGAAGCGCTGGTTGCAACCGAGCCCGGCGTCCGCAAGGTAACCGTTTCCTACAAGGGCCGCGAAGCCCGGATTTTGTTCGAACCGGGCGTTGCGAACGAGGATCGACTGGCAGATGTCATCCGTCGCGCCGGTTACTGGGTCGCCGACCGGTCGTGATCACGGAAACCGTCGCGAGCCTCATTTCATTAACGGTTGCGGCCGGCTGCTCAAGCCTATGTGATCGCACGCGCCCTCGGCGGGTCGTTTGCCGCCCTTGACTCCGGACACTGGTACGGAGTGCAGGCTAGCAACATCCCGGCGTACCGACGAGGGGACCATGAGTGTCGCCGCAACGACCGAGATTGCAACCGCTCCCTTGTGGACGGAGGAGCCAGCGAGCCAGCCGGGCCGAGCGCGCATTCGTGCGCGCATCGGCGGGTTGCACTGCTCGCTTTGCACCAGCACGATTGAGAAGGCGCTAGGGCGGAAGGCCGGCGTCGACAAGGTAGCGGTCAGCCTCACCCACGAGCAGGCGTTGGTCGAATATGATCCCGCGCGGGTCGGGCCTGCCGAGTTGCTGCAAACGCTGCGCGATATCGGCTATACGCTGCATGATCCGCGCAAGCTCCGGCCGTTCGAGGACGAGGAGCGCGACCTCGTGCGCGAAGGCCGGCGCTTTCTGACCGCCGTCGCTTTCAGCCTGATCGCCATCGCGCTCATCGCAACGCCGTCCGGAATTTGGTCGACAGCCATTCCATTGGCGGCCGCGCTCGGCTTGATCGGTTTCGTGTTTCTGGTGCTGCGGGCACAGGGGCTGTGGGCCGCCTCCTTCAGCGCCGCCGCGCTTGGTGTGATGGCCGGGACGCTGCTGTTATACCGCGCGGCCTTGGGGTTAACGGCCGTGACGCCGTGGCTCGTTGGGCTGCTCGCGCTTGTTCTCATCTTCGGCGTTGCCCGCCACATTCTCTATATGGCGGCGCAAGCGTTGCGCCGCGGCATCCTCAATCAGCACGTTCTTCTGGAGCTGGGCGCCTTCGCCGGACTTTTCGGCGGCGCAATCGGACTGGTCTTTCATCCAGCCGGCTATCCGACCGCACCGTTTTTTGCCGTGTCGGTGATGGTGACGACCTATCACCTGTTTTCCGAATGGCTGTCGCTCATCGTCAAGACGCGCAGCTCGCAAGCCGTCAAGCGCCTGCTCGATCTGCAGCCCGACATGGCGCGGCTCGTGCGCGACGGCCGTGAGGTTGAAGTGCCAATCGAGACTGTCGCCGTCGGCGATTTGGTTCGCATCCGACCGGGCGAACGCGTGCCGGTCGACGGCGAGGTGGTGGAGGGTCACTCGTCGGTTGACCAGTCGCTGGTCACCGGCGAGCCGTTACCCATTGAGCGCATCGCCGGCGATACAGTCACCGGCGGCTCGATCAACGGCACCGGCACGCTGCTTGTGCGCGCCTCAGCGGTCGGCGACGCAAGCTTTCTGCGGCGAGTGGCGCGCGAGGTGGAAGATGCCCGCGCGCTCAAGCCAGGTCTCCTGCATCTCGTCGATCGCGTGCTCGTCATCTACACGCCGACAGTGCTTGCCGTCGCGGTACTCGCCGTCATCGGTTGGATAGCGGTACCCTGGCTCGTCGGTGTCGCGCCCGACATCCAACGGGCGGTGTTCGCCGGCCTGAGCGTGCTGGTGATGGGCTATCCTTGCGCCGTCGGCATCTCGGCGCCGCTCTCGATCGTGCGCGGGGCCGGCGAAGCGGCCGAGCACGGCATCCTGATGCGCACCGGCGAGGCCTTCCAAGGTTATCGACTGGTCAAGCGGATCGTCTTCGACAAAACCGGCACCCTCACCGAGGGACGACCCACGTTGCATGAGATCGAACCGGCAGCCGGGAGCGCCGATGAACTTCTGGCCATCGCGGCCGCCGCCGAGGCCGCATCCGAACATCCGCTTGCCGATGCCATTACGACAGCCGCCTTCGCGCGCGGCGTCACGCCGCCAGGCGTGAGCGAATTCGAAGCAGTCGCGGGTCAAGGCGTACAGGCACGCATTGAGGGGCGGCTGGTGTTAGTTGGCAGCCCGGTTTTCCTGCAACGGCACGGAATCTCGCTTGCGCCGATCGCCGCTCGTATTGCCGCTTTGGAAGCAGCGGGCCGCACCGTCATTGTTGTCGGCTGCGAGGGTGAACTGATCGGCCTGCTCGGCCTCGGCGATGTCATCCGTCAGGAGGCGGCGGCGGCGATCAAGGCCTTGCAAGAGGCTGGGCTACAGACCGCGCTGGTAACGGGCGACAATGAGCGAGCCGCACGGCGCGTTGCAAACGAAGTCGGCATCGCGGACGTACATGCCGGTGTGCTGCCGGGCGAAAAGGCGGAGCTCATCCGGCGACTGCAACAGCACGGCAGGGTCGCCATGGTGGGCGACGGCATCAACGATGCGCCGGCGCTCATGCAGGCCGATGTCGGCATCGCCATGGGCGGCGGTACCGACATCGCCATCGATTCGGCTGACATCATCGTCCTCAACAACCGGCTCGACAGCGTGGTGAAGGCGCGCGAGATCAGCCGCCGCAGCTACAGCAAGATGCTGCAGAATGTCTCGCTTGCCTTCCTGTTCAACGGTATCGGCGTTCCATTGGCGGCCACCGGGCTCGTCTATCCGGTGTGGGCGATGGTTGCGATGGCGGTGAGTGTCACGATAATCTTCTTAAATTCGCTGTGGGGCCGGCCATCGCTGTTCTTCCAGGCGATCCTCAGCGTCGGCAAACCGATCGAACAACGATCATGAACGAACTGCGTCAGCTTCTTGAGACGATTACGGAGCTCACGCCCTATACGATCGGGCTGGTCGCGCTCGCCGGGCTCATCGTCGGTGTCGCGCCGGGCTCGTTCCCGCTTCTCTCGGTCGCCGCCGGCCTCAGCACGGGCCAAGGTGCGAGCGAGGTGAAATCTCAACGTCCCAACGGCCTTTGGCTGTCCGCCGGTTTTGCGCTTGGGATCATGACCGTGGATGCGGTTCTCGGCGCGCTGTTCGGACTATTGGGTCTTGCGGTGTTGCAGGTCCTGGTGAGCTTCCTCGGTCTGGCCTACGTCCTGCTCGCGATTATTCTAACAATTATCGGCCTTGCCTTGCTCCGCGTCATTCACATAGTCATTCCGATGCTCTCTCCGTCGGCCAATTCGACAAAGACCTTCATCGGCAGCTACCTTCTAGGCCTGCCCTTTGGGCTATCGGCCTGCCCGGCCTGCACGCCGCTGATGCTGCCGGTTGTCGCAGCGGCGGCCGTCACCGCAGACCCTTTGGTGGGCGCGGCATTCATGCTGACATTCGGGCTCGCGCGCGGCATCCCGATCGTGCTTGTCGGTACCGTTGCCGGATCGCTCGCGCACCTGCGGCACACCGGCACCTTCACACGCTCGGTCGAACGCCTCGGCGGCGTCTTGATGCTCGCGGCGGCGGCGTATTTCTTCTATCAGGCGGCAATCTATGCCGGCTGGCTTGCGCCATAGCCGAACGCGGTATCTCGGAGGTCGGCGGCCTCGCCGCACGGTGTCGTCACGGATGATCGAACGGCCACCTACGGGCTCTGCGGCAAAGCGGCACCCATAGCGCTGCCATCCATCGGACCTGAGTGGGCGAAGCCATGGTTATTTCCGGTCCTCGTTGGAAGCCGAAAGACTCGGTTCGGGCAGCCGGCAAGCCAACCGATACGAAACCGCCCCGTAGGTGCTCACGGCATAGGGCACGAAATAGGTGAGCAGAATTTTTGTCCAGTTGAGTGGCATCATCCCAAGCAAGGCATCGCCTTGGTTGATCAGATTGAGAACCGTGCCGACCACAATTGCTACCCATAAGGAGCGGATGGGAATTCCGTCCGAGACCATGTACCGGCATGCGAGATTGAAGGTGGACGTGTGTTGCATCGTGTTTTTGGCCTGCGCTTAGGGGACGCCAACGATCGCCGGCAACTCCGATAACGATTTCACCTCAAAATCCGGCGCGCCCGGCAGGCGTTCACGACGCTGGCCGTACCGGTTGCACCAGACGACCCTCATTCCGAACGCCGACGCAGCATAAGCATCCCAGGCATTTGATGATTGAAACGAAATCGTCGAAGCGGGCGTGCCGAGCCGGTCGACGGCCAATTGATAGACTTTCGGATGAGGCTTGTAGATGCCGACTTCCTCGACAGAGAGAACGACGTCGAGCACGCTTTGCAAATTCGCAGACTCTACGGCTGCCTTGAGCATCTTTGGCGTACCGTTGGACAGGATTGCGGTGCGAATACCGGCAGCCTTCAGCCTATTGAGCACATTGGCAACTTCGGGAAAGGGATCAAGCGTCAGATAGAGGGTCATCAGCCGATCGCGAATGCCCGGCTTGTCGATACCCATTGTCTCCAACGCGAAGTTGAGAGCATCACCCGTGACCTGCCAGAAATCGGCGTGCCGGCCCTGAGCGGCTCGCAGCCAGGTATATTGAAGCTGCTTGTCACGCCACAGTGTTGTGAGGCGATCGACGTCCTCGCCTAGTACGTCTCTGCATTTTCTGGCCGCTGCCGCAAAGTCGAACAACGTGCCGTAGGCATCAAAAACACACGCTTTTATCCCAGGAAGTCGAGTAGTCATGCCCATGTCAGTCATACGACACGCATCTCCAGGCTCTTTAAAGTCGCCGAATGGAAATCCCCAATCATCGCCACCAACCAATTCATTCGATCATCCGCCAGCGTAGTAGTTCAGGAAGGCTCGCCCCTGGTTGGATGTCCAGTCGACCTCGCCGGTGATATAGCCAGCAAGCCGTCCGTCTCGGTCGATGATGTAGGAAATCGGCATTCCCCACAGAACGAATGGCGTTGGTGCGTCACTGCCGGCCTGCTTGGCGATGCGACCATCAGCGTCCACGAAGGGCCGGAGGTGCGTGACGTTCAATCGCTTGAGGAAACCTTCGACCACGGACCGTTCGGTCTTATCGATCGAGATTGGTACGATCTCCAAAGATCGCCGAGAGCTGGTCTGTCGGAGCTTGTCCAATAGCGGCAACTCCCGGCGGCAGGGCGGACACCAAGTGGCCCAGAAATTCACCAGGACAGCTTTGCCGCGATAGGCATTCAACGCGATTGTCTTGCCGTCGATACGCTGCAGCACGAGACTGGGGACTTCTTGCAAAGGCCGAAGCTCGACGAATTGCGAACGACTCGTATGTAGTGCCGGCGGAGCCTCGCCCCATGTTGCGATCTGCGCTCTTGTAGCCGAGGCTAAAGCTGCGGTGCCCAAACCGATTGTGATGGCCCGGCGTGAAAACATCTCATACACTCTAGACATCCGCTGACGCAACCTTGGACGCCGTGATGATCACATAGCCCAGTTTACCCTCTTTGATTGCCGTACGCGCGCACCTGACGATGGCGCTGGCAGCTTCGAAATCGAAACCCGGAAACTCCGGTTTCCGCAAGCCCGCTGTGACTTCAACAGCCAGAAGCCGCGTGCGTATGTGGTTTACAAATTCGGCGAGACTGTCGTTATGATGCTCCATCGTATTGACGGTCAGCGCTGCGCCAGAAAGCAAGGCCACGTAATCCGATGGCGACCGGGCGTCGGCGACGCAGGCAACCCAGGACAATATCCCCTCAAGCTCGGGTGGCAGGGCTCCGTATCGCGCCAAATCGCTGAGCCCGACCATACCACCAGGACGCAGAACGCGACCGAATTCGCAAGCGGCAGCGGCTTTGTTGGGAAAGGTGCAGAACGCGCACTCGCAGATAATCGCGTCAAAGACACGATCGGCGAACGGCAATTGCTCGGCATCCGCTAATTGAAATCTGACCCGGCCTTCCAGGCCTTTGACTTGCGCGGCCCGGCTTGCCGCCGCGACACAATTTTCACTCCAGTCGATGCCGACAACCTCGCAGCCGAAACGTTCGGCAAGAAAGATGGCGCTTGTTCCTCGCCCCGCGGCAACATCCAATACTCGAGATTGGGGCGTTAAATTCAAAAAACTGCCGAGGCGTTCGGTGAGCTTTATTCCGCCCGGATGGAACGAGTCTCCAAGCAGCATCCGCACCGCATCACTGCCGTAGAAGGCGGCACAGCATTGCTTAACCGCCGAGGGTGCGAAAGTCTGCGCCGTCGTGACCGCGGCTTTGCGCGTCGAAACATCCCTCACTTGGGCCTCCGGTTCCTGAATTCGAATACGACCGGCTTTGGGCGATAGACACGGCCTTCCCGGCGCGCTCGCCGACGTTCAGGTTCCATGGCAACAAGCTGCGCACGCGCCTGCTCGCGATAGCCTACTGTGTTGTAGGCACAGAAGGGAATCTGTTTGCGGCCGGGAAGCAAGAATTCCTTGCAACACTTCATCACGTTCTTCTGATTGAAGGTCCAAGGATCCATGAAATCCTGGAGCATGATCATGATCATATTCCTGGCGATGTTGGTGATTGCCAGCTTGTCGGGAAGCTCGCACGCCTGGCAGGAGATTGCGATCTGCTGGAGCGATTTGTCCGATCCCGCGACGGTGGACGACGACCACAGTCCTTCCAGAGCCATCCTGATTTCATGGGAGAAGTCCGGCACAATGCGATTGGTGATGTAATCGAGATAGTCGTTAACGTTGAGAATGCGCGGCAGCGGCGTCACTCGGTCGCCTTCGACAAAGGCGTAGGTGACGGAATTGCACGTTGGGAAGCAGCACGGCACGGGCACGAAGTCGCTGGCAACGAATTTACCGTTCGTCTGCGCTTCGATCTGCCGCACAATGTCAGGAATGGTTATCCGGCGCATGGGATCACCGGGCAGATGACGCCCGGTCCGGAATGCCGGTTGGAAAGTAATGCCGCGGATCGCCGGGTGTCCAATTGCAAATTCAACGATCCGACCGATCTCATGCTCGTTCACTCCGCGCTCGATAGCCGGTACAATCGTGACGTTCAGCCCGATCTCCGCCAGGCGGTCGAGAGCCCGCAGCTTCTCCGCCAAGAGGTCCGGCTCACCACGGATGATTCGATAGGTCTCGGAGTCAAAGCCGTCGAATTGAAAATACAGGGCGGGCCGAACCAGATTCAGTTGTTCGAGAAACCTGTCGTCTCGGGCGATGCGCTTGCCATTGGTGTTGACCATGACAAATCGGATATCGCGGGCCTGCGCAGCGCGAATGAAATCGATGATCTGTGGGTGCAGAGTCGGCTCACCTCCCGAAAATTGCACGACTTCGGGATGGCCTTCAGTGCGCACGTAGTCGTCGAGTATCTGCTCGACTTCTTCTAGGGTCAGGCTGAACCCAGGGCCGGCCTCAGCGAAGCACAGCGGGCATTCCATGTCGCAAGCGCTGTTGATTTCGATGATGCCCAGGCAGGCGTGCTGTTCATGTTCGGGACATAGCCCGCAATCGTGCGGGCAGCCGCACCCGATCGCTGCCCCATAGGCTAGCGGGATAGTCCCCGGCTTATTGTGCTGGGAGTAAGATATATAGGCTTTCGCGTCCGCATAAATCAGCGCCATGAAAGGCCCACATTGGGGGCAGCGTTTGCTCATATAAACCTGATTGTCGCGTAGTAGAATCTTGGCGTCGATCACTCGACGGCAGAGAGGGCAGATGCTGCGCGTAAGCTCGTGAAACACGTAGTCGCGGTCGATAGGAGAACGACCCGTGATTTCTGTCGTCCTTTGTAGGTCCGGTACATTGTGCAATGTTCATTTACGGCCTTTGCCGTCCTCCGGACTGTGGATTGCCTATCGGAGTTGCCAGACCGCCCACAACAGGACCGGCGACAGAATGGTCGTAGTCAGGCAGTAGAAGCAAAAACTGCCGAGATTGATCATGTCGCGTACCCCGATGATATTTGCGAGCGTTGCCAATAAGGAGAGCGCCAGAAGCGCGAGCCAGACTGCGCGTCCTGCGGGAGCGAATAAAAGTACTCCGATCAAAACATAAAGCACGGTACCGATGTATCCGTCGGGAATACCAAAGGGCCGCGCAAATGGCGCGTCGGCAACGCCTTCGCAGCCATCCGCAAAAATAGGACAGATCAGGCGTCCCACGAACCGGCTCTGATAGAGCCCCACGTAGAGCATAGCTGCTGCACTGATTGCGGCAACACCAAGTGCGACGAAGCGATAGGTGATCATGGTCTAGAACCGCGTGGTCAGATCTGTCAGCCAACGCGGTGAGGCATCGACCAACAGCGTCTCAATCTTCTTGTCGACATCAAGCAATACGAAAAATCCGATGACGATAAACAAGACGCCAAGCGCGACCTTAGCGCCATGGCTGGCCGCCATAATCTGGTTGCGCCAACGCATCATGACTTCGCGGGAGACGATCCCGAGCGCCAGCAGCGGGGTCGCCGCGCCCAGCCCGAAGGCAAACATTGTCATACCCACCTGTGGCAGATCGCGGCCTTGCGCGGCGAGGAGAGTTGCCGCTCCGAGCGTCGGTCCAACACAAGGGCTCCACACGGCACCCAGCAGGACGCCGATCCCGAACTGGCATGAAAGTCCGTCACCGCGGTTGTCCCCGAAGCGTTGGCCGGCCCAAGCGGCGATCGGACCGCTTGCGACGGCCAGCCGGGCTTGTAAGGACGGCAACAGAAGAATCACGCCAAACGTGAGAATCAATACAGCGGCAATGTACCGGAACGTGTCGCCGCTGATGCCAAGAGAATAGCCAATAGTGGCAACGAACAGTCCGACGATCACAAAAGAAATCGACAGCCCGGCGGCGAGTGCCATTGGGCCGAGCTTGTGCTTTGATGCCGCCGCACCGAGGACAATTGGGAGGATCGGCAGCACGCACGGCGACAAAACCGATAGCACGCCGGCGATGAAGGCCAGAAACGTATTTGCGGCGGCCATGGCGCAAGAATGCTCAGAGCGCTTTGTTCAGCAGCGCGGCGATCGAGGCGCGGTTGGTATCGCCGACTGACCTCGCTACTTCCTTGTTGCCCTTAAACACGATCAGCGTCGATTGCAAGCGCGCGCCGAAGCGCTGCACCAAGTCCTTCTGGCTGTCGAAGTCGATAACGAAATACGCGAGGTTCTTGAATTTCGGCTCGTCCGTCAGTTGGCTCAAGATCGGCGTCTGCGCCTTGCAGGTTGGGCACCATGACGCGTGGATGGCGACCAGGATTGGTCGTCCGGCCTTCTGCGCATCGGCAAAAGCTTCGGCACTGAAGGGCTGTGGGCTCGCCGCAAAGGCCGGCGAGAACCCCAGGGTGCCCGCGATGAAGGCAACGATCAGGATGGTACGGCGCGATAGCATGCTAACTCCTCTTGCGTTGGCATGACGGTCTTCTGACTGGCTGGACGACCGCGACGGGTCACAATTCAGGTTCTCGACCTCACAAGTTCGTTCGCCAAGCTCTCTCATCAGAGGCCTGTCGGCGCTGCTCCAACGCCGAACAACCTGCCGAAGTGGTGCCACAGCCACTGGTCGATTGACACCGCACCGGCGCCACGGGTCAGCAACACCAGCAGCATTGCCGCCCATTGGATGTGCGTCGGCCAGGCCTGCGGGTAGACGAAGATCTCGATTACCGCTGTCATGCCGAGCAGGACGAGAGCGGCAAAGCGCGTGAACAGACCAAGCACCAGCAGCACCGGCGTGGTCAGCTCGATCGTCAGCGCCATATGCGCCGCGAGCTCCGGCGGCAGTAGCGGAACCTTATACTCGTCGGTGAATAGCGAAATCGTCGTGTCCCAATTGGCGAGTTTGGTCATTGCCGAATTCCAAAATACGGTGGCGACGGCAAACCGCAGCGGCAACGCCAGCACCGCGTAGGGGATCTGGTTCAGCCATCGGAGCCCTCGACCGATCGCGAGGCAAACTGATCCATGCGGTGAGGTTGAGGTTGCTACGTCACTCATGCCGCCCTCCTCACGCGAGAATCTCGCGTGTTTTTTCCATCGCCGGCACGCTTAGCGTGAATGCAACGAAGCGACCAGCGGCGAGATGCTCGGCTAGCGCGGTCGGCGCGTCGATGTCGCGAGCCGCTTCGATGACCGCCTCGAGAGGCTCACCTTTACAAAGCGCCGAAAGGAACCGCCACGCCGGTTCCTGCATGCGAATGACTTCCATACCGTCTTCGCCGCGCTCGATCAGCAAGAACACCGGCCCGGTGCGAAGATCGATCGCGGCGAGCGCCTTATCGTCGCGGTTGAGCACTGCCCGCCAGATATGGTCGGCGGGGTATTGCGTTCGCAGAAGGCTGATGGAGGCACGGGGGCGAAAACGCACGCGGCCCCGATCTTCCGCCCCGACCGCCGCGAGTTGGGCAAGTTCGAACGTAGTTTCATCGACCGCATGCAATGCGCGATTGACCGCCCATTCCAGCCGCGCCACGTCGGCGAGATAGGGCAGCCTTGCGGCCGGCGCAAAGCTCTGCAGAAAGTCAGGGAACTCATCCCCATATTGGTCGAGATAGGCGGTGCGCGGCAAATGCGTGCGGATGAAGATATCCGCCGCGCCGTCGAAGAAATCCGCACCGACCAAGCGCTCCGTCGCCGGATAAGCAAGTCGCAGCGCGCGCGTCAGTGCAGAGAAGATGGTATTGCGGTAGATGTCGAGGCGATCGGCCGACACACCTCTCGCCAGGGATTGAGTTATCGCGGGCTCGCGCCCAATGAGGCTCGCCCGCATGGCGTATTGCCAGTCACGCAGCGTTTGCATGCGCGGCCTCGCTTCTGGCATTGGCGATATATTCGTCGGCGCGACGTGCCTCGTCGACAAGCGTCTCCAGTGGCGGAATGTTGTTGTCCCATTCGATCAAGGTTGGGATCGGTCCAAACCGCGCGAGCGCCTCCTGGTACAGCGCCCAGACCTCCGCGGCGACGCGCGAGCCATGATCATCGATGCGCAGCGTCTTGCCGTCGGCGAGTTGTCTCACCGCGTGGCCTGCGAGGTGAATCTCGCCGATCGCGGTCGGCGGCAGTCCGGCGAGATAGATTGACGCATTCCAGCCGTGGTTCTGGCAACTGACGTAAATATTGTTGACGTCACATAGGATGCCGCAGCCGGTGCGTTGCGCGACAGCCGCGATGAACTCCCATTCCGGGATGGTCGAATGGCAGAACGTCACGTAGGTGGACGGGTTCTCGACCAGAATGCGACGCTTGAGATGGCTCTGCATTTGATCGACGTGCCGGCACACGGTGTCGAGCGCTTCCTCCGTCATCGGCAGCGGCAATAGGTCAGCGAGATAGGTACCGTCGACGATGTTCCAGGCAATATGCTCGGACATCAGGCCCGGCTCGATCCGCTCGGCCACTCGCCGGATGCGCTCAAGATGCGCCGCATCAAGCCCTTCTGCGCTACCCAGCGATAGGCCGACGCCATGCAGCGAGATCGGCATGTCGCGGCGGATGGCGTCGAGGTAACGCAGTGGCAAGCCGCCGCCCATGTAGTTCTCGGTGTGGACTTCCATCCACGCCACATCGGGGTTGGTATCGAGCACCGCCTGGTGATGCTGAAAACGCAGCCCGATCCCGGCTCGCGCCGGAATCAGGCTGGCGGTGCTGGTCGTTGCCGGTGACACGGTGCGCCTGAGCTCACGAAGCCGTGAGCTTGCCGCCTTGAATCTTGGCGCAGTCGCCGGCGGGCAGAAGCACGAAGGACTTCGGATCGCGCGCCTGCGTCGCCTGCCCGGCGCAGGAATGCGCACCCTCGGCGCAATCGTTTTTGGCTACGGCGTTTATGCCATAGCATTTTTCGAGGTGCTGCGCCTTCATCCGCGCCATATTGTCCTTCACGATCTGCGGCGGATTGGCCATCCCTTGCGCGCGCGCCGCGGGCGCCTGCGCGGTAAGGGCGAGGCCGACGGCGGCAGTCAACGTAGAAGCAGCGAACAGGCGGCGATTCATATTCATGATGTGTACCTCTCCGGTAGGATCTCCTGCGGGAGACTTGACGGTTGGAGGTTCGATGCTCGTCTGGCCGAGGTTACTTGCGCTGGCAAAAATTGTTTTCTACCTCCCGTCCGCGCACAGGTGTATGTGTTATGTGTAATGTTGTAATGTGCAATTGCGCGAAAAACTGACGGTCTGGCCGGTTTGTCAACCAAAGAGAGCATCCCGTGTCCACTGAACGTCATCGTCGTTCACCCCCGTTGACTCTGATCCCAGGCGCGTCGGCCGATGGCGTCCGACGAGCAGCCGGCGGATACGACTGGTCAACGCTCATGGCGCGGGCGCAGGAAGGCGATCGGAAAGCCTATAGGACGCTTCTTGAAGATCTGGCTCCCTATATCCGATCAATTGCACAACGATGCTTCAAGCAGCCGAGCGACATCGAGGACGCGGTGCAGGACGTATTGCTGACGGTCCACATGGTGCGCCATGCCTACGACCCAAGCCGCCCGTTCGGGCCGTGGTTCTTGGCAATCGCCAACCGCCGCATCATCGACCGGTTGCGGCGCGAGACGCGCCGGAAGGCACGCGAGATAGAACTTTCGCCGCAGCATGAAACCTTTAACGAACATGCAACGAACCTCGATGAGGCCCTTTATGACGAGGCGTCTCTCAATGAAGCGATCGAGCGACTGCCGCCGGATCAGCGCCAGGCGATCAAGATGCTTAAATTAAACGAGATGTCTCTGAAGGACGCGGCGGCGGCGAGCGGACGATCAATCGCGGCGCTCAAGGTCGCCACCCACCGCGCCGTCAAGAGCCTGCGCAAGATGCTGCAAGCGAAGAGCGAATGACCGTGACCAGGACGCCAGACCTCATCGATATGTTAGTCGACTGCGCGACCCCGGTCCGACGCCTGCGGCCGCCCGTGTTTCGCGCGGCGCTGTGGCTTCTGTTCGCGGCGCTGGTGCTCGGTCTGCTTGCAGTCGTTCACGGTGTGCGTCCCGATTTTGCAGAGCGGCTGGAGCAGCCGGTCTTTGTCGTCGGTATGCTTGGCGCGCTGGCCACCGGGATTCTGGCGGCGATTGCCGCGTTCAAGGTCAGCCTTCCGGACGGCTCGCGCTGGTGGCTTTTGCTTCCGGCACCGGCACTCGCGCTGTGGGTCTCAACGATCAGCTATGGCTGCCTGACCGATTGGGTCAGCATCGGACCGAACGGCGTCCGCATGGGCGAAGCCGCGCGCTGCTTTGCGACGCTGCTGCTGACCAGCGTGCCGCTCTCAATCGCGATGCTCGTGATGCTCCGCTACGCCGCCTTGCTGCGTCCGACGGCAGTCAGCGTCGCGGGTGGCCTTGCGGTCGCGGCGATCACTTCATTCGCTTTGTCGCTTCTTCACAATCTCGATGCGACCATCATGATCCTGGTCTGGAATATGGGCACGGCCTTCCTGATTGCCGGGCTGGCCGGTCTCTTCGGACGGCCGATGCTCGCATGGTTTGCGTCGTGGCTCACGCCCGCTGCGTCTCGTCCGCTCGGCCGGCTGTGATTCGATGCGAGCCGCCGGTAGGACCGCCGTGTCATTTCCCCAACCAACTGACAGGAGCCGTTCATGGATCAGCGCACCATCCCATCTCCTCGCATCAAACCGCTTCCGCCAGAACACTCGCCGGAGCTCAAGGAGCAGTTCGAGGCGATGCGGAAAAATCTCGGTTTCATTCCCAACAGCATTCTCATCATGCAGCGCAAGCCGAAACTCGCGAAAGCGTTGGCGCAGATGACCGCTGCGGTATGGGACCCGGAGGGCAAGGTCGATCGCGGCTTTAAGCGGATCATCGCGCATGTCGCGAGCCGCGCGGCCGGTTGCCAATACTGCATGGCGCACACCGCCGGCGGCGCGTTGCGCTTTGGTGTCGAGGACAAGAAGCTCGCGGCTGTCTGGGAATACGCGACAAGCCCGCTCTACA
The DNA here is from genome assembly GCA_019689975.1 of Pseudolabrys sp. Taxonomy (GTDB): domain Bacteria; phylum Pseudomonadota; class Alphaproteobacteria; order Rhizobiales; family Xanthobacteraceae; genus Pseudolabrys. Next base: position 2,063 of record JADGGK010000050.1, on the reverse strand, counting down.
GCGAAGCCGAGCGGGCGACACTCGATTTTGCGGTCGCGGCCGCGTCGGTGCCGAATGCGGTGACCGATGCCATGTTCGCGGAATTGCGCAAGCATTGGACGGAAGAGCAGATCGTCGAAATCGTCGGTGTGATCGCATTGTTCGGCTTTCTCAACCGCTGGAACGACACGATGGCCACGCCACTGGAGGACGAGCCGATCGCCGTGGGCGAGACATATCTCGCGCCGCGCGGATGGAGCCCGGGGAAACATGCCGGGGGTGAAAGGTAGCCCTCCGATGATCGGGTCTTTGTCGCTCTCCCTCAACCGTTGATCAAAAAAAATTGTCTCCGGAGTACGGTTTCGTATTCTGTTGAAAGCACGGGAGAATTTCAGAGAGTGTTAGTTTCGGGTTCATCTCCCTCCGCCAGTCCTTGCTCCCGAGATTTTCTCCCGCCTTGGCGCTCGCCCACGTGAGGCGCAGGAAACGGGCGGGGTCGCGGCGCAACATCCGCACCTTCCGGGGCGCACCCCGACCAAAATTTGCGTCATTGCCGTTCTCTGCAGGGCATTTTTCTCCAAAGGATCCGCACTTGGGCTCGGAGGGTACGGCTGTGAAAAGTATGGTCAGTCAAGGCCAACCCGATTGTGCACGGCCCATTAGTTCGAAACTCCTTCGCCGAAGCAATCCGTACTATGCGTGCCCAGGGGAACGAACCAGGCCGTAGTTTGGCGTTCTGAAACGGATCACGCAATACGGCATTCACAAGCTACCTACATCAGTCCGCCTTCGATCTTGCTTGTACGGAGCCGGAGCAACGGTTGCACGGATTTGTTTTTGTGGTCTTCCCGGTTGTCCCCATATCACGGTGACCTGAGTACCAGGCGCACTGTGCTCGACATCGATGACGCATAAGGACAGCATCTGCCGAAAATAAAAGCTATAACCGCGGGAAGTGGCCACGCCCACCAACTTTCCCTCCTTCATGACCTTGTCCGCCCACATGAAACCGCGCTGGTCGCGCGGCATATCCATGAAGTCATAGGGTTCACCGCCGCGGAAAAGCGACGCGTAGACATCAATTACGTCTTCTTCGTTCCATATTAAAGTCCGCATCGTGCGTTTTGGTTTGGCGACCTCCTCCTCTAGCGCCTTGCGACCAACGAAGTCGTGGTCGAATTTGACGTTCTTGGCCCACCCTAGCTCCACTGGGCTGCGGTACCATGCACTGATGTCGTCTGCCTCAAAACTCCCTGCGATATTAAAGGTGACAGCATAAGCCGGCATCGCCGCCCTGAACTCGGTCAAATACTCTCGCATGTCGTCGCCAAATATGGCCGGCAGGTAGTCTGTTATAATGGTCGGAAAGCAGGCCTCTAGGTGGTTGATAAAAACAGTGCGACCACCGAGACGCCGAATGCCAAATTCGCGACCTGCCTCCAAGATCGCTTCATACACGTCCTGGGCATATGCCTTCGGTCCTTGCAGCTCGTAACCTAATTCACCCGCCATACCCTGACGCAAGGCTAACACCTCGTGTCCGCGGATACGGATCTTTCCGAAATGCATGAACCTGACATCGCGTAGGCTTTGTCCGGAAGCCTTCTCGATTACGTAAATCGACTTCGGACCCGATACCTGAAAATTAAACCAGTCGTCTACCTCCGAGGAGGCGTTGTACCGCCCGTGCCGCAATGTGTAGTCGGCCCAGAAGGTCCCGCGGCCGAACAACATGAACTCCTCGTGATCGAGTCGGCTCAAGATACCTTCATGAATGACCTTGCCGTCGCGGTTGCAGTGGATGACGTGCTTGGATTGCCCAACCTCGAATTTGGCGAAACTGTTGACAGAGATATCGGAAAAAAGGCGAAGCACGTCTGGCCCACGAAAGCGTCGTTCCCAAAGAAACGACCAGTCGCCTATGTAGCAAGCCTCCTTCCACGAGAGACTCTCGTCCATCCAGTCGGTGTATTCCGGAAGTCCCCAGCGTACGGTGAAGTAGCCGGGAGGAGTTGCTCTCATATCTGCTACACGGACAGTCATCTTTGCATCCTCGATGATTGGGGAAGTGCGATTCGATCGCA
>JADGGK010000148.1 GCA_019689975.1 Pseudolabrys sp. | reverse complement strand
ATGGTGGGTGCGACAGGGATCGAACCTGTGACCCCTACCATGTCAAGGTAGTGCTCTTCCGCTGAGCTACGCACCCGCCCGGTGAGGATTGATCTATCGGCTCGGCCGCGGGGAGGCAAGCGGGCCTCACGCCGCCAGCATTTTCTGCACTTCGGAGACCAATTCGCGCAGATGCACGGGTTTGGACAGCACCTTGGCGTGCTTGGGGGCGTTGGCGTCCGCGTTGAGGGCGACCGCGGCGAAGCCGGTGATGAACATGATCTTCATGTCGGGATCGAGTTCGGCGGCGCGCCGGGCAAGCTCGATGCCGTCCATTTCCGGCATCACGATGTCGGTCAGCAATAAGGCGAACGGCTCTTCGCGCAACCTTTGGTAGGCTGACAGGCCGTTGTCGAAGGAAATGACCTCGAATCCGGCATTCTGCAGCGCCTTGACCAGGAAGCGCCGCATATCCGTGTCGTCCTCAGCAAGAAGTATTTTCGGCATGCCCACCGACACCCCGTCCCGACCGCTCCCTGCCGCCGCTCGCGCTTATCGATTAGGACTTATATCGGGTAAATATCGGGTGAACCGAGACCGCCCCGACCGGCCCGCCCCATGGACAATCCTCCACAATCGTGTAGGGCTGGTTAGCGGCCTCCCAGCGGGGGACTGGCCGCGCGTTGCCGGGATACCCTTAACAAACCACCATCCAACAAGCCACCATCGTCTGCGATGAGCAAGATCCGCGACGAACTCGACCCGCCTTTCGAGGTGCTGGAGCCCCAGGTCTGCCGCGGGCCGATCCTGTTCAATTCGCCGCACAGCGGCTCCGTCTATCCGCGCGATTTCCTCGCCGCATCGCGTCTCGACATCGGCACGCTGCGCCGTTCCGAGGACAGTTTCGTCGACGATTTGATCGCCGGCGTCGTGGCGCAGGGTTTTCCCCTGATGCGTGCGCATTTCCCGCGCTGTTTCGTCGACGTGAACCGCGAGCCCTATGAGCTCGATCCGCGCATGTTCGAGGGTCGCCTGCCCGCATTCGCGAACACCCGCTCGATGCGGGTGGCGGGCGGTCTCGGCACGGTTGCCCGCGTGGTCGGCGACGCGCAGGAAATCTACGATCGGCGCATCCCGGTCGACGATGCGCTCGCCCGCATCGAGACCCTCTATAAGCCCTATCACCGCGTCCTGCGCCAAAGACTGGGCCGCTTGCACCGGGATTTCGGCGCGGCCGTGCTCGTCGACTGCCATTCGATGCCCTCAACCGCCGGCCAGAAGGACGAACGGCCCCGGCCCGAATTCGTCCTCGGCGACCGCTACGGGACGAGCTGCGTCGGCGTGGTGTCGGAAACCATCGAACGCACCCTGCGCGACCTCGGCTATGGGGTCAGCCGCAACAAGCCTTATGCGGGCGGCTTCATCACCGAACACTACGGCAATCCGGTCGCCGGCATGCATGCCGTCCAACTCGAGATCAATCGTGCGCTCTACATGGACGAACGGCGTTATCAGCGCTCCGGCGACTTTGCCCGGGTCGCCGCCGACCTGGAGCGGCTGGCGCGCCGTCTTGGCGAGATTCCCCTGGAAGAACTGAGGCCCTACCGCGCCGCGGCGGAATAGGCCCCGGCGCCGCGCCGGCAAAAAAAGGGCCGCCTGCGAAGGCAAGCGGCCCAAGTCTAGGGAGGAAACGCCCAAGGAGGGCAGCGGTAGCTCTCGCTACCGCATTGCAATAAGTTACATCGCGCCGCACAAAAATCAAGGCCGGCGGCACGATAAGTCATGCAGCCTGTGCATGGCTGGGTCGCCAAAAAAAGCCAACGAAATCATGATGTTGCGCCAGAGGCGGCGGACGGGCGAACAATTTCGGAAAAATAAATGCGGCCAACACCCCTCCAGCGTTGCGAATTGGGCTTTAAGGACCTTGCGCCGGCGGCGGTGCCTCCTTGCTTGCCTGCCGCCGCGGCGTTGGATAAGGCCGGAGGTCCTGTGGAGCTTGCTAAGGAGTTCGGGCCAGCGCCGGCATGACCGCCATCGACTTCGCCAGTTTCGTTGACGAGCTCGCCACGGTGTCGGGCCAGACCATCCTGCCGTTCTTCCGTACCGCGCTCGCGATCGAGAACAAACAGCGGGGTCGTTTCGATCCCGTCACCGCCGCCGATCGTGCCGCCGAGCAGGCCATGCGGGCGCTCATTCGCCGCACCTTTCCCGATCACGGCATCCTCGGCGAGGAATACGGCTCCGAACGAGCGGACGCCGAATATGTCTGGGCGCTCGACCCGATCGACGGCACGAAGTCCTTCATCACCGGCATGGTGGCCTGGGGCACGCTCATCGGCCTGATGCGCTTCGGCGAACCGGTGTTCGGCATGATGCACCAGCCGTTCACTCGCGAGCGCTTCTCCGGCGACGGTCTGGCGGCGACCTACCGGGGCCCCAGCGGCGAACGCAACCTTCATGTGCGCGCCTGCGATTCTCTCGAAGACGCGATTATGAGCACCACGAGTCCGTTGTTGATGAACGACGCCGATCGCGCGAGCTTTCGTAGGCTGGAACGTCGGGTGAAGCTCTCGCGTTACGGAGGCGACTGCTACGCCTACTGTATGCTGGCGGCCGGTTTGATAGATCTCGTGGTCGAAACCGAGATCAAACCATATGATATCGTCGCCGTGATCCCGATCGTCACCGGCGCGGGCGGCATCGTCAGCACCTGGGAAAACGGTCCGGCGCAGGCCGGGGGCCGCGTCGTGGTCGCCGGCGACAGGCGCGTGCATGAGGCAGCGCTCGCCGTCCTGAACCAGGGCTGAAGCGGGCGCGAGCGCACCGCCGCAAACGAGGAAGCCGAACATGGCGACGACCCTCAAACAGATGATCGAGGCCGCCGATGCCGTGGTCCCAAGAATCACGCCGGCCGAGGCCCGCGAGCTGATCGCCAAGGGCCACGCCTTGGTGGTCGACGTGCGCGACGCGCCCGAAGTGGAGAAGACCGGCAAGATCGCGGGCGCGATCAATGTCTCCCGCGGCATGCTGGAATTCCGCGCCGATCCGGACTCGCCCTACCACGACAAGAACTTCAGCAAAGACAAAACGGTGATCCTCTACTGCGCATCCGGCGGCCGCTCGGCGCTGGCCGGCAAGCTGCTCAAGGATCTCGGTTACGAACGAGTCTATAATCTCGGGGCATTCAAGGATTGGGCCGCGGCGGGAGGGCCGATCGACGCTGCCGCGCCGTCCGATCGTTCGGCGGCCTAGATGCGAGCTTTCAAGAGGATGTCCATCCGGTCCTGACCGGATTGGATCGGCACCGTCGCGGCGAGGCGCGCCCAAGGGGCAACTCGTCGCCGCGCCGTCATTGCGCGGCCCCGTCTCCGCCGTCATTGCGAGGCGGCGTCCTCGCCGTCATTGCGAGGAGCCGCGCAAGCGGCGACGAAGCAATCCAGTCTCTGTGGTGCCGCAGGCACGGCGCGCGGTCATTGTGGCGTGGCATTTCCGCCGTCATTGCGAGGCGGCGCAAGCCGCCGAAGCAATCCAGGCCTTGTCTTGCCACAGACACAATGTCTGTGTCCCGTGGCGCGGCCGTTTCTGGATTGCTTCGCCCTCGCTGTCGCTCGGGCTCGCAATGACGGCGAAAGAAGCGCGCTGGTCCATTATGCCGATGCCGTCATTGCGCGGCGCCGTCTCCGCCGTCATTGCGAGGCGGCGTCCTCGCCGTCATTGCGAGGAGCCGCGTAAGCGGCGACGAAGCAATCCAGTCTCTGTGGTGCCGCAGGCACGGCGCGCGGTCATTGCGGCACGGCATCTCCGCCGTCATGTATGGACGGTCCCCGTTAGGCAAGGAGAATTTTGCGGCTTGGGCATGAAGTCTGGAGCGGTCATGTA
>JADGGK010000012.1 GCA_019689975.1 Pseudolabrys sp. | reverse complement strand
CCGGTCGGGTGACCGGCTCCACGCGCAAAGGCCCGGTGCGTGGGCTCCGGGTCCCTGCCGATGCCGAGCCGGGCCATCCTCCGGCCGCTCGTCGCCCCGGAACAGTTTCTTGCCGGCGACCAATATGGGCGCGCCGGAAATACCGAGTGTGCGCCCTTCGTCCGTTGCCGCCTCACAGACGCGGCCGACTGCATCGCTTGCGGCAAGATCTTGGGGCAAGATCGAGAACGCGGCGCGGCACCTGCCCGGCCTCGTCCAAGCTTGCGGCATTGTCGCCCTCGCTTCCGCCTGCGTCGTGTTCCTGGAACCGGCGCCGATAGGCGACACAGACATGTTCGGCGCACGAGCCCTCCTGCGTCCCGAGAATGGCGATGCGATCGGCGGGATCCAAGTTCTTCAGCGGATAGGAGGGTCGGGCGCGACAAGGAATACCATGCATTGCGGCGCGCTGCCCGAGGTCCCGCCATATGCAAGCAAGCTTCAACGGCTTGCTGCGCGGCAGATTGTCCATCTCGGTCATGATCGCGCGGACCGAGAACGGCGGCCAGCGGACACGCCCCCCGATCGTTCGGCCAGTCGGGACAGCCGCATAACCGACAGATACGAGGACATGCCGCCGACGGAGAACCGACAGTCGATGGTTTGGCTCACGATGTGCTGACCGCTGCGGAAAATTGTGCCATGTGATGACGGTAGGTGCTCGCGCGCGTGCGCCGCAATCGCGGAGCGGCTTGACAAGAAGCGGGCAACGGTCGGACTATTTGCATACAAACAAGATGCTCCGGAGAGCGCGACGACGCCATTGATCAAGTTCGGTATATCGGCTTGCCCGGCGGAAGGGCGGCCGCGAGGTGAGGAGTGTCCAAACATGAGACCCATGCACCATTGGCTACGGCGTGTACTGGTCGGCGCATGCGCGGCCGCGGTGGCGGCTTCGGCTTCCGCCCAGCAGACGATCAAGATCGGCGATTTGAGCAGCTACAAGGCGTTTCCCGCCTTTCTCGATCCGTACAGGAAAGGGTGGGAGATGGCCGTCGATGAAATCAACAGCAAAGGCGGCGTGCTCGGCAAAAAGCTTGAGGTGATTGCGCGCGATGACGGCGCCAATCCGGGGGAAGCGGTGCGTGTGGCCGAAGAGTTGGTGACGCGGGAAGGCGTCGCCATGTTGACAGGTACGTTCCTATCCAATGTGGGTTTGGCGGTCGCCAATTTTGCCGGCCAGAAGAAAGTGGTTTTTCTCGCCTCCGAGCCGCTTACCGACAAGATTACGTGGGAAAACGGCAACAAATATACCTTCCGCCTGCGCGCCTCGACCTACATGCAGGTCGCGATGCTGATGCCGGCCACGGTTGAAGCTCACAAGAAGCGTTGGGCGCTTGTCTATCCGAATTTCGAATATGGCCAGGCCGCCGCCGCCGCATTCAAGAAGCTGCTGAAGGAAAAGCAACCCGATGTGGAATTCGTGACCGAGCAGGCGACGCCGCTCGGCAAGGTCGATGCCGGGGCGGTGGCGCAGGCGATCGACGATGCCAAGCCGGATGGCATTTTCAATGTTCTGTTCGGTGGCGATCTCGCGAAATTCGTGCGCGAGGGCAATACGCGCGGTATCTTCAAGAACCGCACGGTGGTGAGTCTGTTGTCGGGAGAGCCGGAATATCTCGATCCGCTCAAAGACGAGGCGCCGGTCGGTTGGATTGTCACCGGCTATCCGTGGGACAAGATCAAGACAAAGGAGCACCTCGCCTTCGTGACCGCCTATCAGAAAAGGTTCAACGATTATCCACGGCTCGGCGCAGTGGTTGGCTACGTAACGATGAAATCGGTAGCCGCGGCGATCGCCAAGGCCAAGTCGACCGATGCGGATCATTTGGCGGCCGCTTTCAAGGGACTGAAGCTCGACGGCCCCTTCGGTCCGTTCTACTTCCGCGCCATCGACCACCAGTCAACCATGGGTGCCTATGTTGGAAAAATCGCTCTGGAAAACGGCAGGGGCACGATGGTCGATTTCAGCTATGTGGACGGCGCGTCGGTCATGCCGTCCGACTCTGAAGTCAGAAAGCTGCGGCCGGCTACGGACTGAGCAAGGCGGCGTCCGGCACTCGCGCTTCCGCTCCCGCCTGCCTCAAGGGCAAAGAGGGCTCGCTGCGCGGCTGAGATGACTCTTAACGCACTTCTCTTCCAGGCGCTCAACGGGCTTTCTTCTGCCTCCGGCCTGTTCTTCGTCGCGGTCGGCTTGTCGCTGATCTTCGGCGTGTCGCGCATCATCAATATTGCACATGGTTCCCTTTACATGCTGGGGACCTATATCGCCTATAGTTTCGCGACCCATGTCGGCGGCGGGCTCGGGTTCTGGGGGGGTATCGTCGCGACGGCGGTGCTGGTCGGCCTCATCGGCGGTCTGATCGAGATCCTGCTGCTGCGACGGATCTATCGCGCGCCCGAGCTGTTCCAGCTCCTTGCCACCTTCGCGCTGGTCCTCGTGATCAACGATGCCACGCTCGCCATCTGGGGGCCAGAAGATCTTTTCGGCCCGCGGGCGCCCGGACTGCGCGGCGCAGTCGAACTGCTTGGCCGTCATCTGCCGAGTTACGATCTTTTTCTCGGCGCCCTCGGACCGGTCGTGCTGGTGATCCTGCATATGATCCTGGCGCGCACGCGTTTTGGTCGATTGGTGCGCGCGGCGACACAGGATCGGGAGATGTTGGGCGCGCTTGGCGTCAACCAGACGCTGCTATTCACCAGCGTATTCGCGCTCGGCGCTGCGCTCGCTGGATTCGGTGGAGCGCTTCAGGTTGCGCGCGAACCGGCAAACCTCGCAACCGATCTGACCGCGCTTGGCGATGCGTTCGTCGTCGTCGTTGTCGGCGGCATGGGTTCGATAACGGGAGCTTATCTGGCCGCGGTCATCATTGCCGAGGTCAAGGCGATTTGTATCGGTCTGGGTACGGTGGATTTCGGTCTCTTTTCGCTCAACTTCAGCAAGCTAACCCTGGTTGCCGAATTCCTGGTGATGGCGGTGGTGCTGATCGCGCGACCCTATGGCTTGCTCGGACGCGCGCAGGCGACGGTCCGCACGATCGCCGAGCCTGAGGAACCGATCCGACCTGCGTCGTCTTCGCTGACGGCATCGGCGGCTGTTGTGTTTGCGCTGTTGCTCGCGCTGCCCTGGCTCGCGCGGAGTTCTCCCTATTTGCTCGTTCTCGGGATCGACGTGCTGATTGCCGTGATCTTCGCCGTCTCCCTGCATTTCATCGCCGGGCCCGGCGGAATGCATTCGTTCGGACATGCCGCCTATTTCGGCCTGGGCGCCTACGGGGCTGCGCTGCTGGTGAAGTGGTGTGGGGCCACGATGGGACTGGCGCTCATCGCAGCGCCGCTGGTCGCGCTTTTCGGAGCGCTTATGTTCGGCTGGTTCTCCGTCAGGCTTTCCGGCGTCTATCTCGCGATGCTCACCCTGGCTTTTGCTCAGATCGTATGGGCAACCGTGTTTCAGTGGGAGGCGTTGACCGGCGGCTCAAACGGAGTGATCGGCATCTGGCCGCCGCCACCCTTCGATCAGGCAAATACCTATTTCTGGCTCACGCTGGTTCTTGCGGTCGGCGCCGTGCTGTCATTGCGGCGGTTGTTATTTGCGCCGTTCGGCTATGCCATGCGTGCCGGTCGCGATTCGGCGTTGCGCGCCGAAGCCATCGGCATCGATGTCAAGCGAGTGCATTGGCTCGCGTTTGCCATTGCCGGTGCCGTGGGCGGCGTGGCCGGAGGCCTGTTCGCCTTTGCCAAAGGCTCGATTTCTCCCGAGACCATTCATGTTGGACGCTCGATCGACGGACTGGTGATGGTGTTGCTCGGCGGCATCCAGACCCTGACCGGCCCGGTCGTCGGGGCCACCGTGTTTGCGGTGCTGCAGGATACGGTCATGCGCCAGACCGAATATTGGCGTGCGCTGCTCGGCGGTATCATTTTGCTGTTGGTGCTCGCCTTTCCCGGCGGCATCGTCGGAGCGGTCATGCGGCTGGTCGGCAAGGCAAGGGCCTCATGAGCGTGCTCGCCGTGCGGTCGCTGTCGAAAGCTTTCGGCGGCGTGCGCGCCGTCAACGACGTGTCATTCGAACTGGGGCGCGGCGAATTCCTCGCCATGATCGGCCCGAACGGCGCGGGCAAATCCACCTGTTTCAACATCATCAACGGCCAACTCGCTCCCGACGCGGGCGAGGTTCTGTTCGAAGGTAAGAACATCGTGCGTCTCACGCCGCGTGAAATCTGGCGCCTTGGCGTCGGCCGCACCTTCCAGATCGCGGCGACATTCCACTCGATGACGGTCGTTGAAAACGTGCAGATGGCGCTCATGTCGCACAATCGCGAGATCTATCGTTTCTGGCGGCCAGCCGCCGCGCGCCACCGCGAGCGTGCTCTTGCATTGCTTGCGCAAGTAGGCATGCGCGAGGTCGCCGATCGACCGAGCCGTGCGCTTGCCTATGGCGACGTCAAGCGCCTCGAGCTTGCGATCGCGCTTGCGAACGAACCGCGCCTTCTTCTCATGGACGAACCGACGGCCGGCATGGGTGCCTACGAGCGCTATGCGCTGATCGAGTTGGTCAAGCGGCTGGTGGTCGAACGCGGCATCTCCGTGCTTTTCACCGAGCACTCCATGGACGTGGTCTTCGCCTTTGCCGACCGAATCATCGTCCTGGCGCGCGGACGGCTGATCGCGGATGGAGATCCGCAGGCGATCCGTGATCACCCACAGGTCAAGGAGGTCTATTTCGGAACCGGTAAGGCGATCTCGCCGGGGGCGGTGCCGTGACCGGGCCAATGCTGACGGTCGAGCGCCTGAGCGCATGGTATGACGCCGCGCAGATCCTCTACGACCTTTCGCTCGAGGTCCGTCGCGGCGAGGTCGTGGCGCTGATGGGTCGCAATGGGGCTGGCAAGTCGACCACGCTGAAGGCGATCATGGGGTTGGTCGCGCGCCGCCGCGGGGCGGTTTGCTTCAACGGCGAGGACATCTCGCGTCGGCAGCCTTACGAGATCGCGCGGCGCGGTTTGGGCTATACGCCGGAAGATCGCCGCATCTTCGCCGACCTCACGGTCATGGAGAATCTCGACGTCGGACGGCAGGCGCCGCGCCGCTTTGCCGACGGCGCGCCGGCGCCGGTGTGGACGCCGGAAAGGCTATTCACCCTGTTTCCCAATCTTGCGGAGATGCCCCATCGCCTTGGTGCTCGCATGAGCGGGGGCGAGCAACAGATGCTCGCGGTTGCCCGCACGCTCATGGGTAACCCGTTACTGGTGCTGCTCGACGAGCCATCGGAAGGAATTGCTCCGCTGATTGTTGAACAGATGGCGAATACCATTGTCGCGCTGAAAACGGAGGGCCTGTCGATCTTGCTGTCGGAGCAGAACATTCGTTTTGCGCGACTGGTCTCCGATCGGGTCTATGTATTGGAAAAGGGACAAATCCGCTGGCACGGTACGATGGCAGAGCTGGCGGACAATCATGAGGTGCAGCGAGCCTATTTGACGGTGTGAAATCGGAATCGGCGGGTGGAGGCCGCACGCGGAGGAAAGGGTCTTTCGCCGCCCGTCGATAACGGCCATGATTTGGCGCTTGCCGTGCCGGTGCGAACGGCAGCGGTACGGCGGGAGGCGATAGGTCGGAAATGCGCCAGACGCAGCGCGACAAATTGAAGGTTGTGGCGACGCCCGCTTTGCCGCTCGCGGCGGACAAGGCCTATGTGCTCGACGAGCAGGTGGGATTTCTGATGCGGGTGGCCATGCAGCGACACACTGCAATTTTCACCTCCCGCATGATCGAAGGGTTGACGCAGACCCAATTTGCCGCGCTCGCCAAGCTGTACGAGGTCGGTCCCTGTTCCCAGAATCATCTCGGCCGCCTCATCTATCTTGATGCCGCCACCATCAAGGGGGTGGTCGATCGGTTGAGCGCTCGCGGTTTCGTCACCGCGCTGGCCGATCCCAAGGATCGCCGGCGCCGTGCGGTCGCGTTGACCGCGCATGGCCGCGCCGTGACCGAACAGGCGATCAAGGTCGCCGCCGATATCACGGCTGCAACGCTCATTCCGCTCACCGCCGAGGAGCAACGGATGGTCACACGGCTCCTCAAGAAGCTCGGTTGACGTTTAGACCGCCTGGGTTGCGTCGCGTCCGGGCGCGATTTATTCGCGGCAATGGGCGTTCTCGGTAAGTTGGGCGGACATTTGGCGATCGCCCGCTAGCGGCCAGGAGGCATCGCCGCGCCTGGGCGGCGGGCGCTGCGGCGTATCAACGCCTTCAGGCGCTGCGGCGAGATCGGCAGCCGCGTGACCGCGCCGGGCCATTGCAACGCATCGTCTACGGCGGAGGCGATCGCCGCACCCACCGGGGTAACGCCGCCTTCCCCGGCACCTTTGAGTCCGAGCGGATTGAGCGGGCTCGGGGCATCCTCGGTGATCACTACTTGAACGCTCGGCACCTCGTGCGCCGTCGGCATCAGATAGTCGGCAAGGGTGACCGAGAGGGGATCGCCATTCTCGGCATAGAGGAATTCTTCATAGATCGCCCCACCCAGTCCTTGCGCCACCCCGCCGAGAATCTGTCCTTCCACCAGCATCGGGTTCACCGCCCGCCCGATATCGTAAGCGACGATGTAGCGTTCGATGACCAGCGCGCCGACATCCGCGTCGATATGCAATTGCACCACGTGTGCCCCGTAGGGATAGACCATATGGCTCGAGGTGAATTCGGCTTCCGCCGCAAGGCCGCCAACCGCTGCCGCGAGCGCGTCGAGCCGCATGGAGGGGCCACTCCCGTCGGTGCGCATGATCGCACCGTCGACGATGTGGAGCGCCTCAACGGGGGTTTGCATCAGCGTGGCCGCGGCCGTGCACGCCGCCTCGCGCAGCTTGACGGCGGCTTGGCGGGTCGCCTCGCCGCACATCACCGTCACGCGCGACGCGAAAGCGCCCAGGCCTTTATCGATGCGATCGGTCCGACCGTGCACGACCTTTATGTCGGCATAGTCGACGCCGAGCGTCTCGGCGCAGATCTGCGCCATCGCGGTTTCCACGCCCTGACCGAGCGAGGCAACTCCGGTGATGAGATCGATCGCGCCGGTCGGCGACATCTCGATGCGCACCTTGTCGAAGGGACCGAGCCCGCTCTTCTCGACGAACATGGCAAATCCTGCGCCCGCAAGTTCGCCGGCGGCCCGACGTTGCTCAAGATTGCGTCGCATGGCCGGCCAGTCGGCGACGTCGAGCAGTCGGTCCATAAGCTTCGCATAATCGCCGGAATCATAGACAAGCCGCGTGCCGAGCGTACCAAAACCGAGGTCGTAAGGCATGGCATTCTTGTCGATGAGGTTGCGACGGCGGATTTCAATGGCGTCGACCCCGGTTGCTGCGGCGATCGCGTCAATCAACCGTTCCCGCACGAAAGTCGATTCATAGCGGCCAGGCGACCGATAGGTGCCGCAGGGAGTCTTGTTGGTCAGGCGAATATGACCGCGCGCGCGATAGGCCGGTACGCGATAGGGACCGGGCAGCATGGCGGCTGCAAGATCGGGCACCGTCGCCGCGTGCGTGCGCATATATGCGCCGTTGTCATGGAAGAATTCGTCGTCTATCCCGAGGATGCGGCCGTCCTTGTCGATCGCCGCGCTGATTCGGTGGTGCTGCTGGCGTGAATGGTTGGCCGCCACCATGTGCTCGCGGCGATCCTCGATCCATTTTACCGGGCGCTTGAATGCGAGCGCCGCCGCGCAGACGAGAACATCTTCGGGATATAGCTCGCCGCGGATGCCGAAGCCGCCGCCGACGTGACCTTCGTAGAGCTGAATCGATTCAGGCTTGCGACCAAGCATCAGCGCAAGACGATCCCTGTTCCAATGCGGAACCTTCGCTGCGCCGTGCATTTCGAGGATATCGGTTGCCGCATCATAACGGGCGACGGCGCCGCGCGTTTCCATCGGCACGCCGCTATGCCGGCCGATCGAAAGCTCGAGCGAGACGACGGCGTGCGCGCCGCGGAAGGCGGCCTCGATATCGCCCGACTTCTTCTCGATGACGCCGGCTTCCGTACCGTGGTCGCCATCGAAGGCGCCGGGCGGACCGGAAGCGTCGAGAACGACGGGCAGCGGCGTGATCGCGATTTCTACCAGCTCGGCGGCATCCTCGGCGACATAAGGATCCTCCGCGAACACAGCCGCCACTGGTTCACCGACATAACGCACTTCCTCGCGCGCCAGAACCGTCTGCCGATACGGCTCGAGCTCGGCAAGACCGGTCAGCCGGAAGCCAATGGGCGGCAGATGCGCGACGTCCTTATAGGTCCACACGGCGTGCACGCCGGGCATGGCCAACGCCTTTTCCGGTTTGATCGAAACGAGCCTGCCGTGCGCGACGGGAGAACGCACCACGCGCATATGCCACGCGTCGGGGAAATAGATGTCGGCGGCAAAACGGCCTTGACCGGTGAGGAGCGGGCGATCTTCCAGCCGCCGAACCGACCGGCCGATGAACTTCGTCGGTTCGTTCATCGGTGACGCATCTCCTTGGCGCCGGCACGTACCGCCTTGATGATGTTCTGATAGCCGGTGCAGCGGCAGAGATTGGACGAAAGCACGTCGAGCAACTCCTCGTCGCTGATGTCGGGCTCGCGTTCGAGTACGCCCACGGCCAGCATGAGAAAGCCGGGCGTGCAGAAACCGCACTGCAGACCATGATGATCCATAAAAGCCTGCTGCATCGGATGCAGCGTCTCGCCGTCGGCAAGGCCCTCCACCGTCCGGATCTTCTTGCCATCCGCCTGCACCGCGAACATGAGGCACGAGCGGATAGGCTCGCCCTCCACGATCACGGTGCAGGCGCCGCAGACGCCGTGCTCGCAGCCGATATGCGTGCCGGTTTGGCCGCAATCTTCACGGATGGCGTCCGCGAGGGTGCGACGTGGTTCGACCGCGATGGCATAATCGCGGCCGTTGATGGTAAGGGTGATATTGACTCGTTGACTCGGTTTCATCTCCGCTCCCTTACCTGCGTGCAATCCGGCCGTCCGTGCGCGAGCCGGCGATGCGACGTCCGGATGCGACCCAGCCATCCTCGCGCTCGGCGGACCGAGAACCGAATACCCGGCGCTTTCATGAGGGTACCCCGGCATTGCGAAGCAGCGCGCGGATTCTCTGCGGCGTGGCCGGCATTTCGTTGATCTCGACCCCGAACGGCGCAAGCGCGTCGTTAAGCGCGTTGATCACGGCCGCGGGCGCGCCGATGGCGCCACCCTCGCCGAGTCCCTTGGCCTGGGTTAGCGAATTCGGGCTTGCGGTCTCGAGGTGCTGGAGTTCGATCGGCGGTATTTCGCGCGCAGTCGGCGGCAGATAGTCGGCAAGCGTCGAGGTGAGAATGTTACCCGTTTCGTCGTAGACGATCTCCTCGAACAGCGCATTGCCGATGCCCTGCGCGACACCGCCGTGCACCTGTCCGTCCGCGATCATTGGATTGATGAGGCGCCCCGCATCCTCGGCGACGATGAAACGCTCGAGCTTGACGCGGCCGGTTTCGATGTCGACCTCGACGACCGCCGCATGGCAGGCATTCGAGAACGTGCCGGGCGGATCATAGGTGCCTTGCTCCGCAAGCCCGGGGTCGATTTCGCCTTTGAACCGGTGGGTCTGTGTGTAGGCTTCACGCGCGAGCACTGCGATCGGAAGCGAGCGATCGGTGCCGGCCACCCTCGCCTCGCCGTCCCCGAGCAGGATGTCCTCGGGTGCGGCTTCCAGCATATGGCTGGCGATCCGGACGAGCTTGGCGCGAACCTTGCGCGCGGCGGCCAGTGTCGCCCCGCCGCCGATCACCAACGAGCGGCTTGCGAACGTGCCCCATCCGTAGGGAGCGCGATCGGTATCGCCATGCACGATGCTGACCTTGTCCGGGCTAACGCCGATCTCGTCGGCAATGATCTGCGCCAGCGTGGTGCGCAAGCCCTGCCCATGCGGCGAAGTCCCGACGCGAGCTTCCACGAATCCGGACGGATCGACCGAAACCACGGCCGTCTCCCATCCGGGCGTGATGTCCATTCCGCGCGCGGCAAAAGCGGGGCTGCCATAGCCGGTGCGTTCGCAGAACGCCGCAAATCCGACCCCCAAATGACGATTCTGTGCACGGGCCTGTTTTTGCCGTGCGCGGAAGGCCGGAAGATCCACGAGGGTAGCCGCCATTTCCAATGTCTGTCGGTAGCTTGCCTGGTCGTATTCAAGGCCGGTTGCGGTCCGATAGGGAAACGCATCGATCAGGTTGCGGCGGCGGATTTCGACTGGATCGAGGTCGAAACGTTTCGCCGCCTTGTCCATCAGGCGTTCAAGCGCGAAGGTGATGACCGGCCGCGACACGCCCCGATAAGGCGCCATGGTGCACGTGTTGGTCAGCACGCCGCGCGCACGGCACTCGTAATGCCTAACGTCATAAGGGCCGGGCAATTCCGCCATCGCCATCAGTGGTTCGACGCCGCATGTGGTGGGATAGCAGGAATACGCACCCACATTGGTGACGATATCGGCTTTGAGAGCGATGATTTTGGCGTGGGCGTCGAAGGCTCCCTGCAAAGAAATGTACTGATCGCGGGCGTGGAAAGCGGCAATCAGGTTCTCACGCCGATCTTCCGTCCAGGCAAATGAGCTCTTGTGCCGACGCGCAAGCCACACCAAGAGCACGTATTCGGGCGCCAGCGACATCTTCTGGCCGAAACCGCCACCGACGTCGGGCGCGATCACGCGCAGCTGGTTTTCCGGCATGCCCAAAATGTCGGCGATCGCCGTGCGCGTCAGATGCGGCATTTGCGTCGCGCAGGTCAGCGTGACACGTCCGGTGGTGGCATCAAAGGCCGCATGTCCTGCGCGCGGCTCGAGCGGAGTGGCGTTTTGCCGCCGCGAGCGGGTCTCGAGCGCCACCACCTGATACGCGCCGTTCCATGCGTCGTCGAAGCCTGGCGTCTTGACAATGCCCTCCACGACGACATTGCCGGGTGCCTGCGCGTGGATCGGCGGGGCTGTCGTCTCGAGCGCCGCGCGGCAGTCGATCACCGCCGCCGTCGCGCTGATGTCAGCTATGACCTGGTCGGCGACGTCCTCGGCCTCCTCCCGGCTCGCGGCAATGACCGCGGCCAGGGGTTCGCCGACAAAACGCACCACGCCTTCCGCAAGGATGGGCTGCGCCACCGGCCTGTACGCGAATTTGTGCAGCATCGGCCGGATCGGCTTCACGCCGGCGAGATCGCCTGCCGTGACAATCCATGCGCCCGGGGGCGCCTTGATACTGCCGATCCGGCCGGAGGCGACCGGGCTGCGCACAAAACGCACCCAATGCGCTGCGGCGAGGTCGCCGGTGAATCGACCTCGTCCGGTGACCAGCGCGGGATCTTCCAGCCGACGGATCGAGCGACCCACCCAGGTCGCACCGGAGCCTTTGGTATATGCGGTCATGTGTCGGTCCGGCCATGCCCGGCTAGCAGGGATGTGTCACTCGCACACTGCTCTCCAGCGCGCGGCGGACCACTGCGCGAACCAGGTCGCGGCGATATTCGGCGTCAATCTGGTGATCCTCCAACGGATCGATCGCTGCCGCGGCGGCTTCCGCGGCAGCGCGGAAGAGCGGCGCGGCGGGGGTCTGACCCTCGAGGACGGCTTCGGCCTCGGCGAGACGACGGGGGTTTGCCTCAGCGCCTCCGACGCCGACCCGCGCTTCAGTAATCTTGCCGTCGTGCAGACGATAGACCACGAGGGCCGCGCTCATGGCGAAATCGCCCGCGCGGCGACTGAACTCGTTGAAGCCGAAACGTGCGTCGCGCGCGAGCAGGGGCAGCCGGGTCTCGACGAGCAGTTCGTCTTCCCGCAGCGCCGTGGACATGATGCCGGCGAAGAATTCATTGGCAGCGATCAGCCGTTCGCCGCGGATGCTCTTTGCCATGATGGTTGCGTCCAGCGTCGCGGCCACCAGGCACCACTCCGAAGCCGGATCGGCGTGCGCAAGACTGCCGCAGAAGGTGCCGCGCAAGCGAATGGGGTAGTGTGCGATATGCTTGGCGACGGTCGCGAGCAGCGCACCGAGCGGATTGTCGACGACCGGCCTGTGGAACGCCGCATGGCGCGCGCAGGCTCGGATGAACAGAGTCCGACCGTCGCATGTCACCTTCTCGAGCCCGGCGATCTCATTGATGTCGACGAGGTGCGCCGGTTTGGCCAGCCGGAATGCCATGATGGGCACCAGGCTTTGCCCGCCCGCCAGGATACGCCCGTCTTGCGGCGCCACTTCCGCCAGCATCGCTACCGCTTCCGCGATCGTGCTCGGCACGTGGCGTATGAAGGGCGCGGGCTTCATAGGCTCATCCGCAACAGGGCGCGTTCAAAATTGCTTGTATGCTAACGATCTCGTCGCGGGCGAGTCAATCGACGCCGCCGCTATCGGCGATCGCGGAAGCGTGGTCTGCGCTTTTCGATGAATGCCCGGACGCCTTCCACATAGTCGGGCGTCATGCTCGCCTCGCGCTGGAGGTCGCGTTCAAGATCGAGCTGGGCATCGAGCGTGTTGCTCGCCGAAAGTGAAAGCGCGCGCTTGATGAGCGCGAGTCCCCGGGCGGGGGCGGTTGCGAACTGCTCGCAGATCTTGCGTGCCTCGCTCGCAAGCGAGGCGTCCTCGACGCATTTCCAGATAAGCCCCCATTGCTCGGCCTTGTCGGCCGGAAGGGGCTCGGCCAGCAGGGCAAGGCCGCGCGCACGCGCGTCGCCGACGAGACGCGGCAGGAACCAGGTGCCGCCGGAGTCGGGAATGAGCCCGATGCGCGCAAAGGACTGGACGAACCTCGCGGAGCGCGCGGCGATAACGATGTCGCAGGCCAGCGCGATGTTGCAGCCGGCACCGGCAGCAACGCCGTTCACGGCCGCGACCACGGGGAAAGGCAACGCCCGCAGCTTGCGCACCAAAGGGTTATAATAAAGCTCCAGCGACTCACGCGGCACCGGCTTTTCGCCGGGTGCAAGCAGCCGGTCGGTCAGATCCTGACCGGCACAAAAGCCTCGGCCGGCGCCGGTGATGAGCAAGGCACGGCAGGTCGCATCGGCTTCCGCCTCCGAGACGGCATGGCGCAACGCCTCGTGCATGACGTCGTTGAGCGCATTAAGCCGATCGGGCCGGTTCAGCGTAAGCACGCGGTACCCGGAGCATCGTTCGACGAGGATGGGTGCTACGGTCATCGGCTCATGCGGTCGAGGAAGCGGTCCAGTTTGTCGATTTCAGTCTTGTCCGTCCTGCCGTCGGCGGCGATGCGCTCATACAAACGGGCCGCCGCCGACAGCATGACTGCCTCGTCGCGGTCCTGGCCGACGAAAGCCGCGATCTCCTCGAGTTCGGCCACCCAGCGGTAGGCTTTTCCGTACATGGCGGGAATCTGCCGCAAAAGCCAGGAGAAAAGCGCGGGTTGGCTTTCGGCCAGCTCGGCCTTGAGCGCGGCGGCCGAACCTTCGCGCGTTGCCGCCAATATCATGGCCGCGCCGAGCGCAGTAAAGCCCTTGGTGATTCCGGCGTAAGACATCTTCAATGCCGAGGCGGCCGTGAGCGGGCCCTCGAGGATGCGCACGTTCAGGCCGTACTCGTTCAATCGCGCGAGTTCAACTGCGTGCGGACCCGAGGCATAGATCTTGGTGTTGGTCGAACCACTCTGCGGCGGCGGCCCGATGATGCCGGCCGCGATGAAGCGCGCCCCGGTCGCGGTTATCACCTCGGCAATCCTGCACATGGTCGCCGGACTCACCGCATTGCAGTCGACAAAAACGGGCTTGCGGTCCACGCCGGCAAGATGCGCGGCAAGCCGCTGCGCCAACGTCAATGCCGTTCCGGGCGGTACGATGGAAAGTAGGAAATCGGCTTGCATCAGCTGCTGCTCATCGACGGTCTGCATCCCTGCCGCGCGCGCGCGTTGAGCGCTGTCGGCGCTACGGCCGGCGAGCGTCGTGAGAACGGTGACTTCATGCTCCGCCAGGCACCGGCCGATACCGGCTCCCATGTTGCCGGGGGCGACGATGGCGACCGTCGGCTTCATGCGTTCATCCGTCATGCCCGACCACCCAAAGACATGGTTCCACGGCGAGAAGGAGCGCTGCCCGGGCTCATGATCCGGTCACCCCGCCGTCGAGATTGAGGCTCTGCCCGGTAACGAAGGCCGACGCCTCCGATGCGAGGAATAGGGCGGCGCCGACAAGATCTTCCGGCGTTTCCGCACGCGGGATGCACTGCATCGAGATGATCCGCTGCTTCTGTTCCGGGCTCACGGTCTTGCGTTCGATTTCCGTAAAGGTGGCACCCGGAAGGATGGCGTTGACCGTGATATTATCGGGACCGAGTTCACGGGCCATTGACAGGCTCATGCCGGCCAAGGCGGCCTTCGTTGCGATGTAGTGCAAATAGTTTGGCCGTCCAAGGCGGACGGCACCGGACGCAATATTGATGATTCGGCCCCATTGCGCTTTACGCATGGCAGGCAGCACGGCGCGCGCACACAGAAATGGTCCGGTGAGGTTGACGCGCAGCACACGCTCCCACTCCTCGAGCGGTATCTGATCGAACGGCCGCATTTCGAGCGTCGAGAATATCGCCGCGTTGTTGATCAGCACGTCGATGCGGCCGTATTGCATCTCGACGGTCGCGACCATCGACTTGATCGACGCTTCGTCGGCGACGTCGGTGGCTATCGCCAGCGCCTGCCCGCCCGAACGCGTGATCTCGTTGCGCACCGCCAAACCCTTGGCCTCGTTGACGTCGGCGATCACCACACGCGCGCCGGCGAGCGCAAAGGCCTTGGCGAGAACCCGCCCGATTCCCTGGCCGGCTCCGGTGATGATGATCACGCGGTCCGTGAGACCGGGGAAGACGACAGTCCGCAAATCGCTCATGTCGCGCCTCGAACATTGCGGTCATCATTCATGTGTCCCTGTCGACCGGTGGTCGCCATGCATGACGTGGCGGCGCCCTCAAGATCCGGGGTGCCGGGCGAGGGCATTCAGTCGTGACAGACGGAACTCAAGCCGCGCGCTCCCGCCGCGACAATTCCTCAAGCGCGCGTCGCGCATCCCGAGGCGTCCACCACGGCTTGACGCCAAGGTCGCGGACGATGATGCCGGCACTGATATAACCGGCGCCGCCGGAAATTGCGCCGCCCGGATGGGCGGCAGAACCGGCATTGTATAAGTTGGGTATCGGCGAGCGATAGCCAAAGTGGTTATACATTACTTGCTCGGCGTTGAACGCACCCATGAAGATGTCACCCTCGCGCATATTGATCAATTCCTGCACGTAGTCGCGGCCGGTATAGATGTAGCGGCCGAGGATGTTCTTGTTCGTCATGTTCGGGCAATAGCGCGCGAATACCTCGATGATGCGGTCCGCGAATTCCTCCTTCCAGGCGTCGTAATCCATTGTGCCGATATCGGGATCGAGGGGCATCACATGCCAACAATAGGTCGTGTGTTTTCCTGGTGGAGCCTGGGTCGGGTCAAGCAAGCTGAGCGGTCCCGACCCGAACTGCACGATCGCCGGCACGCGGCCGGCCATGACATCTTGGTGGGCGGAGAACAGGTCCTGCATCGTCTCGGCGCCGATGCTCCACTTTAGCGTGCGGTTGATATTAGGATCGTAGCTTTCCGCGGCAAAGCGCGGGCTTTCGTTCAACGCAAGGTGCAGCCCGAACAACGACCACTTGGTATATTCGAAGTCGTCAAGTTTCTTTAAAAAAGCGGAAGGCAGCTGATTTCGGCCGACGAGTCGTTCGAAGGTCTGGTGCACGTCGAGGGTTGAGGCGATGAAACGCGCGCGCACCACGCTTCCGTCCATTAGCTCGATTCCGGTCGCTCTGCCGTTCTCGATGATGATATGGGCAATTTGTACTTGCGGTTCAAAGGTACCGCCGGCAGCGATAAATGTCTCCATCAATGCGCGCGCCAGATTGAATGAGCCGCCTCGGCAAAGCTGGTAGCCGCTTTCGAGATCAAAAGCCCGGATCACCGAGCCCATGGGCGAGGTCTTGGACAGCGTATCAACGAGCCACGTGCCGAAAAGGGATACCTTGAACAGAAACAGCAATCTTACGCGTTCGTTTTCGAACAGCTCCTGCACAACGTCGAGCGGTTGGCGGTTCGAGATCGCGAGAAAGTCACGGCCGAGCGACGTGCGCGACAGCAACGCTTCGCGTTCTGCTTTCGGGAGAGGCTCGGCATAGCGTTCGGGCAGGAAGATCTCGCGCGTGATGGCTTCGGCTTTTTGGTTCCAGTCGCGAAAGGTCTTGGCGTCCCTGCTCGAGAAACGTGCGATGTTGGCGACCGATTCCTCAAGGTCGCGCCCCAGGACGAGTGCCGTGCCATCACGGTGCGCTTGGCCGAATTCGTAGCGCGGAGTGATATAGGTCACGCGCGCCTCCAGCCCGAGATCCTTGAACCAGGGTGCCTCGGTGATGTGGAAATGATTGATCGAGTGCAGGTTGTGGTAGAAGCCGGGCAGCGTCACTTCGCGCGTGCAAAGGCCGCCGCCGTAGGTGAGCCGCCGCTCGACCAACAGGATATCCAGGCCGGCCCGTGCAAGATAGCTTGCCAGAATGAGTCCGTGATGTCCGGCGCCGATGACGATGCCGTCATATGTTTTTTGCAGTGCTCCGGGCATGGGCTGGGCGTCCCCGAATTATATTTCTCACCTTGACGAGTGCTTGGCGGGCCGAATGAGCCTTCAACGACATGCGGTTCCGGTCAATGGCCTTGACAGGAAAATTGCGATGGCCGCGCGCGCAGACGCTTGTGGACCTTCCCCCGCCCTTGCCGGTAGATTACACCATATGAATGCGAGGGGGGCGCGAGGGGCCCCAGGGGGAGGACATCATGCACAAGGCGTTGGTGACAATGGGTGCCGCGCTGCTGCTTACAGCAAGCCCCGCGGCAGCGCAGAATAAGTCGGTAAAGATCGGCTTCGTTTCGACCTTCAGCGGACCCACCGCGGTGATCGGTAACAATATGCGGGACAGCTTCGAGCTCGCACTCGATCATCTCGGTCGCAAGATGGGCGGCCTGCCGGTCGAGGTGATCTACGAGGATGATCAGCAGAAGCCGGATGTCGGCAAGCAGAAAACCGACAAACTGATCGAGTCCGATCATGTCGACTTCATCGTCGGCTATATCTGGTCGAACGTTTTGCTCGCGTCGATCAAGCCGGCGGTCGATTCCAAGACGTTTCTCATCACCGCCAACGCCGGTCCGCACGAGATCGCCGGCGAACTGTGTTCCCCCTACATTTTCTCGACCTCATGGCAGAATGATCAGACGCCCCAAGCCATGGGCCTTTACATGAATCAGAAGGGCGTGAAGAGCGTGTTCCTGATCGGCCCGAACTACGCCGCGGGCAAGGACATGCTGGCCGGGGTCGCGTCGACCTTCAAGGGCAAGATCGTCGGTCAGGAGCTGACGACCTGGCCTTCGCAACTCGATTTCTCCGCCGAGCTGGCAAAAGCCAAAGCCGCGAATCCGGATGCCATCTTCGTATTTTATCCTGGCAAGGCCGGAGTGCAGTTCTTGAGTCAATATGCGCAGGCGGGCCTGAAAGGCAAGATTCCGCTCTATACGGCCTTCACCATCGATGAGCTTTCGTTGCCTCTGCAGAAGGATCTTGCGCTCGGGGTGCCGGGTGCACAGGAGTGGGTCAACGATCTTCCGAATGAGGCGAACAAACGCTTCGTCGCCGACTTCATCAAGAAATATCCCGGCAAGAAACCGTCATTCTACGGGGCGCAGAGTTACGACGCGGCCATGTTGATCGCTTCGGCCGTCACCGCGGTCAAGGGTGACCTTTCCGACAAGGAGGCGGTGCGCAAGGCACTCGAGAGGGCTGACTTCAAATCCGTGCGTGGCAAGTTCAGGTTTGGCAACAACCACATCCCGATCCAGGATTTCTATCTGCAGGACGTGGTGAAGGACGCGAATGGCGATTACGTCCTCAAAACGGTGACCACCATCGTCAAGGACAGCCAGGACAATTTCCACGACAAGTGCCCGATGAAGTAGCCTCGAAATGCGATCACGCGGCGGCGTGCGCCGCTGCGTGATCGTTGTGTGTGTGCGCGCCTTCCCGTCGCGGCTGTGTCATGACGCTTCTCGTCGAGCAATGTCTGAACGGTCTGCAGTTCGGCTTGCTGCTGTTTCTGCTGGCGGCAGGGTTGACCCTTGTGTTTGGCATCATGGACCTGGTCAATCTCGCGCACGGGTCGCTCTACATGCTCGGTGCATATTTTGCCGCAACCTTCGCCGCGTGGACGGGCAGTTTTGTGCTCGGCGCGCTGCTTGCGCTCGGTGCGACACTGCTGGTCGGCATGGCGGTGGAGGTCGTCGCGATGCGCAGGCTTTATGGCCGCGACCATCTCGATCACGTGCTCGGCACCTTCGGTCTCATCCTGTTTTTCGACGAAGCCGTGCGGCTGCTCTGGGGCCCGGAAGGCCTGTCGCTGCCGTTGCCGCCCTGGCTCAATACCGCGGTGCAGATTTTACCCGGCATCTACTATTCGTCGTATCGGCTCGCCATCATCGTGGTAACGCTGGCGGTGGCCGCGTTCCTGTACGTGCTGGTCATGCGCACCCGCATTGGCATGCTTATCCGTGCCGGCGCGTCTAATCGCGAGATGGTGGGGGCGTTGGGGGTCAACATCAAACTGCTATACACGCTGATCTTTGGACTCGGTGCGGCGCTCGCCGGGTTGGCCGGCTTGATGCAGGCTCCGATCCTCACCGTGCAGATCGGGATGGGCGAGAACATTCTGATCCTTGCATTCGTGATCACCGTCATTGGCGGCATCGGGTCGATACGCGGGGCGCTGGTCGCCGCGTTGTTCGTCGGCTTCATCGATACGCTCGGACGCGCATTTTTTCCCGATCTCCTGCGCATGGCGCTTAGTACGGCGGCCGCCTCCACCGCCGCGCCGGCATTGTCGTCGATGCTGATTTATCTGCTGATGGCGGTGGTGTTGGTGTTCAAGCCGGAAGGCCTGTTCTCGACAGGGAACAAATGACCCCGGCGTGGAACGTTCGTACCGCCACTGTCGTCCTGCTGCTGACGGCGCTGCCGCTGGTGCCCGTGTACACGCGCCTTGCCCATGACCCTTTCCTGCTGACGCTGTTTACCCGCATCGTGATCATGGCGCTTGCGGCGGTGAGTCTCAATCTCATTCTCGGTTATGGCGGCATGATGAGCTTCGGCCATGCAGCCTATCTCGGCATCGGCGGTTACGCGGTGGGCATGCTGGCGCATGAAGGAATTTACAGCGGCTTGGTACAGTGGCCGCTCGCGCTCGCCGCGTCGGCGCTATTCGCGCTCGTTATCGGCGCCTTGAGTCTGCGCACGCGCGGTGTCTATTTCATCATGATTACGCTCGCTTTCGCGCAGATGGCGTATTATGTCGTCGCGGGCATCGCGCGCTACGGCGGCGACGACGGGCTGACCATCTACAAGCGAAGTCAATTCTTCTCTCCCTTGGATTTGTCGAACAAGATCCAATTCTATTATCTCTGCTTGGTGTTGCTCTACGGCGTGACCTATTTGGTCTGGCGGCTGGTCAATTCCCGTTTCGGCATGGTGGTACGGGGGGCGCGATCGAACGAAATCAGGATGCGCGCGCTCGGCTTTCCGACCTACCGCTACAAGCTTGTCTGTTTTGTCATTGCCGGTACGCTGTGCGGTCTGGCCGGTGCCTTGCTCGCGAATCACAACGATTTCATCAGCCCGGCGACGATGTACTGGACGCGCTCGGGCGATCTCATCGTCATGGTTGTGCTCGGGGGCATGGCTTCCCCATTGGGCCCATGGTTCGGCGCGCTGGTATTGCTGGTGCTCGAGGAAGCGCTCTCCAGCATTACCGAATATTGGCAGATCATCCTCGGCCCGCTGTTGCTCCTCATCGTCCTGTTCGCGCGCGGTGGTATCGACGGCTTGCTGCGAACGATCGGGGGAAAGCGTGCATGAGCGAGCCGCTGCTCAGAGTGGAGAATCTCTCCAAACGTTTCGGCGGCATCGTTGCGGCCGATGGGTTGCGGCTCGCGATCGCGTCGGGCGAGCTCCACGCCGTGATCGGACCCAACGGCGCCGGCAAGACGACCCTCCTTGCTCAACTGTCCGGTCAGTTGCGTCCCGATTCCGGACGCATCTATTTCGATGGCCGCGACATCACGGCACTGCCCATGCATCGCCGCAGCGCGCTTGGTGTCGCACGCTCGTTCCAGATCACGTCGCTGTTCCTTGATCTTTCGGTGCTCGACAACGTGGCTTTGGCCGTTCAGGCGCGCTGCGGACATTCCTTTCGTTTCTGGCGTAACGCCCGCGCCGAGCCGGAGCTGCGCGAGCCGGCTTGCGCCGCGCTCGAGCGCGTCGGTCTTGCAGCGCGTAGGAACGACCTCGCCTCGGCGCTCAGTCATGGCGAGCATCGGCAGCTGGAGCTCGCCATGGCGCTTGCCGGTAATCCGCGCATGCTCCTGCTCGACGAGCCGATGGCCGGCCTCGGGCCTGAGGAATCTGCGCGCATGGTGGAGATGTTGCGTGCGTTGAAGGCCGAGCTCACCATTCTGCTGGTCGAACACGACATGGAAGCAGTGTTTGCCCTTGCCGACCGCATCACTGTGATGGTCTACGGTCGCGTCATCGCCTCCGGCAATCCGGCCGACATTCGGGCGAACCAGGACGTGCGCGATGCCTA
Organism: Pseudolabrys sp.; assembly: GCA_019689975.1. Classification (GTDB taxonomy): domain Bacteria; phylum Pseudomonadota; class Alphaproteobacteria; order Rhizobiales; family Xanthobacteraceae; genus Pseudolabrys. The sequence goes on along the minus strand of JADGGK010000012.1, from coordinate 36,959 downwards.
TCTCGGCGAGCAGGAGGTCGCCCATGGCTGACGCCTTGCTCGAGCTGGAGGCTGTCGAGACGGCCTATGGTCTCAGCCAGGTCCTGTTCGGCGTTTCCCTGTCGGTCGGCGTTGGCGAGATGGTGACGCTGATGGGACGCAATGGAATGGGCAAGACAACGACGGTGCGTTCGATCATGGGGCTTACCCCCGCGCGCCGCGGCCGTATCCGTTTTGCGGGCGACGACATCGGCGGCCTCGCGTCCTACAAGGTTGCGCAACGCGGGATCGGCCTGGTACCCGAAGGCCGACAGATCTTTCCCAATCTCACCGTGCGCGAAAATCTGTTGGCCACTGCGGTTGCGCGCGGCACCTGGACGCTCGATTCGGTCTACAGGCTTTTCCCGCGTCTCGTCGAACGTGCCTCCAGCATGGGCAATCAGCTTTCAGGCGGCGAACAGCAGATGCTCGCGATCGGCCGCGCGCTGATGACCAATCCGAAGCTGCTGATCCTCGACGAGGCGACCGAAGGACTTGCGCCGCTTATCCGCGCCGAGATTTGGCGTTGTCTTGCTCAATTGAAGAAGACCGGCCTGTCGATTCTCGTGATCGACAAGAATGTCGGGGCGCTCATGAAGGTCGCCGATCGGCATTTCCTCATCGAGCGCGGTCGCATTGTGTGGAAGGGATCCTCCGCCGAGCTCGCCGCCGTGCCCGACGTGCAGCATCGGTATCTCGGCGTATGATTAGCCTGCTGCTTCTTCGGTCCGCGTCGCTCCCGTGCGGGAAATGAGGGTGAAATTGGCGCCGCCCCAGCGACGGTGCAGACGGTCCAGCATCATATAGATCGCGGGCGTCGTGTAAAGCGTCAGCATCTGGGACACCACCAATCCACCGATGATGGTAATGCCGAGCGGCCGACGCAGTTCCGAGCCGGGACCGGTTGCGATCACCAGCGGCAGCGCGCCTAACATCGCGGCGAGTGTCGTCATGAGAATCGGACGAAAACGTTCCAGGCAGGCTTGATGAATAGCCTGTCTGGGCGCGAGCCCCCGCCGTCGCTCCATGTCCAGTGCGAAATCAACCATCATGATGCCGTTCTTCTTGACGATGCCGATCAGGAGAATGATGCCGATAAATGCGATCACCGTGAGCTCGGTATGGAAAAGCTGCAATGCCAGCAACGCGCCGAGTCCCGCCGAAGGCAAGGTCGAAATAATGGTGAGCGGATGTGCAAGACTCTCATAAAGCACGCCGAGGACGATGTAGACCGCAATCAACGCCGCAATGATCAACAATGGTTGTGCACCGACGCTTTGGCGGAACGCTTGCACATCTCCAGCAAAATCGGCGCGCACCGCATCGGGAAGATGCATCTCGGCCACGGCCTGTTGGATGGCAGCCGTCGCCCTCTCTAGCGGCATGTCGGGAGCAAGATTGTAACTGATGGTAACGGCGGGGAATTGCCCCTGGTGGTTGACCACAAGCGGCATGATACCCCGCGTGATCCGGGCCACCGCCGAGAGTGGGATCTGCTCACCGTTGCGCCCGGCGACATAAATCTGCGACAGATCATTGGGGTCGCGCGCATATTTCCGGCCGGCCTCCAGAATTACGTGGTACTGGTTGCGCGACCCGTAGATCGTGGAGATCTGACGCTGGGAGAATGCATCGTTTAGCGCGCTGTCGATGTCCTGGATGCGTACGCCCAGGCGCGCCGCCGCGCTGCGGTCGATGACGACGTTTGCCTGTAGTCCTCCCTGGTCGCGATCGGTATTCACGTCGACGACGCCGCCGATCCCTCTTACCCTGTCGAGCACTTTGGGGACCCATTGCTGCAACAGATCGATATCCGCGCTCCACAAGGTGAACTGATACTGGGCGTTGCTCTGCCGCGCACCGACGCGAAGGTCCTGCGCCGGTACCATGAAGACGCGAATGCCAGGGATGCTGTTAAGTCGTGCGCGCAGGCGCGCCACCACTTGCTGCGTACTCACGCCACCGCGCTGGTCGATCGGTTTCAGGCTGATGAACAGACGCCCGCGATTGACCGAAGGATTGAATCCCGAGGCACCGACCGACGAGCCGAGTCCCGCCACGGCCGGATCGGCGAGCACGACGTCCATGGCCCTGAGTTGCAAGGCCTTCATGGCATCGAAGGAGATGTCGGGCGAGGCCTCCGTGCCGCCGAAGATCAACCCAGTGTCGTCCTGCGGAAAATAACCTTTGGGTACCTTGACAAAAAGAATGGCGGTGCAAGCGATTGTGGCGATGAACACGATTAGCGTCAGCGCGGAATGGTCCAGGGCTCGGCCGAGTGTTCGATCATAGAACCGAATCATGCGGCGCATGACTCCTTCAACCAGCCGATCGAGGGGTGTCGCGTCGGGGCTGGGCGGTCTGCGCACGAAATAGGCGCATATCATGGGAGTCACCGTCAGAGAAACGACGGTGGAGACGGCAATTGCAAAAGCGAGCGTCACCGAGAATTCTCGGAACAGGCGGCCGACGATGCCACCCATGAACAACAACGGAATGAAGGCGGCGATCAACGAGACCGAAATCGATATCACCGTAAAGCCGATCTGTCGGGCTCCTGCGAGTGCAGCGCGAATCGGCGCGTGGCCGCGTTCGAGGTTGCGGAACACGTTTTCAATCATCACGATGGCGTCATCGACCACGAAGCCGACGCTCACGGCCAGCGCCATGAGCGAGAGATTGTCAATCGAAAATCCTGCTGCCCACATCGCGGCGAACGTCCCGCACAGCGCCAGCGGAACGGTAATCCCGGCGGCAAGCGTCGCTGCCAAGCGGCGGAGAAACACCGCGACGACCAGCATCACCAGCGCAATAGTGGCGGCGAGCGTGAGCTGCATGTCGTGAACGCTCGCCCGTATGGTCTGTGTGCGGTCGCTCAGGACAGAGATATCGATGCCGGCCGGCATCCACTGTCGCAACTCTGGCAATAGCGCATAGATGCGGTCCACCGTGTCGATGACGTTGGCATCGGCCTGCTTGGTGATGATCAGCAGCACCGAAGGCTGCCTGTTGTACCAGCCGGCGGAGAGGCTGTTGCGCACGCCGGGCTGTACTTTTGCAATATCCGTCAAGCGGATTACCGTCCCGTTTACCGTCTTCACAACCACCGGATCGTAGTCGGCCACGGCGCGCAGCTGGTCGTTGATGCCGATGGTGGTGGCGCGCGCCGGTCCTTCGAACGAGCCAAGCGGGCCGGCAGCATTGGCGTTGACGATGGCCGTACGCACATCTTCGAGAGAGAGGCCCATATTTGCGAGCTTGCCGGGATCGACCTGAACGCGGATGGCCGGTTGCTCGGAACCGGCAACGGTGACGTCGGCCACGCCCTGAACTTGCGCAAGGCGCTGCGAGATAACGCTGTCGGCGGCATCATAAATTGCGCTCGGGGCCAGGGTTTTCGACGTCAACGCGAGGATGAGAATCGGTGCGGCGGCTGGATTGAATTTGCGGAAGGTGGGCAGCGTCGGCATATCGCTCGGCAGATCGGTGAGCGCCGCGTTGATTGCCGCCTGAACGTCGCGCGCGGCGCCATCGATGCTGCGCGTAAGATCGAATTGCACGGTGATACGCGAATTGCCGAGCGAAGAAACCGAGGTGAGCTCGGTGACGCCGGCAATTTCCCCGAGTCGCCGTTCGAGTGGCGCCGCAACTGTGGCCGCCATCACCGAGGGATCGGCGCCCGGGCGGTTAGCCGTGATGCTGATGGTGGGAAACTCGACGCTCGGCAGGCTGGCGACCGGCAGGAACCTGTAGGCGACGACGCCCACGAGGAAAAGGCCGATGGCAAGCAAGGTGGTGCCGATCGGCCGACGCACGAAGGGACGCGAGAAGTTCATGTCCCGTCCCTGAGCGGCTGCGGACGTTGCAGAAGCGCGACGGAAAGACGCGCGCGCAACCGTTCCATATAGAGATAGACCACCGGAGTCGTGTACAGCGTGAGCAACTGAGACAGCAGCAGACCGCCGATGATGGTGATGCCCAGCGGATTGCGCAGTTCGGAACCGGTCCCGGATTCGAGTGCCAGCGGCAGCGCCCCAAAAAGAGCGGCAAGGGTGGTCATCATGATCGGCCGAAAGCGCAGCAACGCCGCCTGCACGATCGACTCCTCGGGTGAAAGGCCTTGCCGGCGCTCGGCCTCGAGAGCGAAGTCGATCATCAGAATCGCGTTCTTCTTGACAATGCCCATCAGCAACACGATGCCGATCAGGGCAATGACCGAAAGGTCGTGACCGAATAGCAGCAACGCAAGCAGTGCGCCGACCCCGGCGGAGGGCAGGGTGGACAATATCGTCAGCGGATGGATGAAACTCTCGTAGAGAACGCCCAGCACGATATAGATCGTGACGGCGGCGGCAAGGATGAGCCAAGGCTCTCCGGCCAGGGAACGTGAAAATTCAGCCGCGTCGCCGAAGTAACTGCCCGAAACCGAACTCGGCATGCCGATCGACTGCTCCGCCAAGCTGATCGCGGCGACCGCATCCGACAAGGCGTATCCCGGCGCGAGATTGAAACTGATCGTCACCGCCGGAAACTGTTCCTGGTGTGCGATGGCAAGCGGCGCAACGGTCGGCACGAAACGCGCGAAGGCGGCAAGAGGAACCTGGCTGGAGCCGATCACCGTGTTGGGCGTGGCGGTGGTATTGGTGTTGGTCGTGCCGGCGGCCGTATTGCCGGCGGTCGTGACGGTACCCGTCGTGGTGCTTGATCCGGTCACGTAGATCTTCGATAGCGCTCGCGGATCCTGCTGGTAGCGCGGCTGTGCCTCCAGTATGACGCGATATTGGTTGGTCTGTGCGTAGATCGTCGATATCTGCCGCTGGCCGAAGGCGTCGTCGAGTGTGTCAGTCACGCTCTGCATGGACACACCAAGCCGTCCGGCCTGCTCGCGGTCGACCTCGACCTGCACGCGCGGGCCCCCTTCCTGCGCCTCGGATGCGACGTCGACAAGCGCCGGCGCTTGGCGCAGCGCGTGCACGAGCCTATCGGCCCACAGCGTCACCTCATTGCGGTCCGTCGACACGAGCGTATACTGGTATTGCGCGCGGCTTATCCGGGTCGAGATCTGGATGTCCTGGGTTGCCTGAAAATAAACCATCATGCCAGGAACGCCCGCCACCCTGCGTTTGAGCCTGTCGATGATGGCTCCAACAAGATCGCTGCGTTGTTCGCGCGGCTTCAAAGTGATCGCAAGGCGCCCCGTATTGGGCGTCGCGTTGAGTGGAGAAACGCCGATCACCGAGACGACACCGCTCACGTCGGGGTCAGCGCGAATCAGGTCCTCGATTTCACGCTGACGCCGCTGCATCTCCCTGAACGAAACGTCGACGCCCGCCTCGGTCACGGCGGTGATCAGGCCGGTATCCTGCAGCGGCAGAAAGCCCTTCGGCATCAGGAAATAGAGCACGATGGTGGCGGCCAGCGTCGCCAATGTCACGATCAGCGTGCCGAAGCGGTGCCGCAGCACCCATCGCAAGCTCTCGCGATAGAACGCAACGGCACGTTCCACCTGCGCGGTGAAGCGAGCAACCCAAACCGCGCTTGCGCGGCGATCCTGCTTGAGCAGGCGGCCGCACATCATCGGAGTCAAGGTCAAGGAGACGATCGCCGAGGCCACGACGGCAATGGCCAGCGTGAGCGCAAATTCGCGAAACATGCGCCCGACCAGCCCGGTCATGAACAGCAACGGAATGAATACGGCAATGAGCGAAAGGGTGAGGGATATGACCGTAAACCCGATTTCGCTCGCGCCGTGCAACGCTGCTCTGAGCGGCGGCTCGCCGCTTTCCATGTGGCGCACGATGTTCTCGATCATCACGATCGCATCGTCGACCACGAAGCCGGTGCCGATCGTCAGGGCCATGAGTGAAAGATTGTCAAGCGAAAATCCGCAGAACCACATCACGCCAAAAGTGGCGATCAGCGACAACGGCAAGGCGACGCCGGCGATAACTGTGGCCCTGACGCTGCGCAGAAAGAGCAGCACGACGAGCACCACCAAGGCGACCGAAAGTATGAGCGTGAATTGCACGTCGCGCACCGAGGCGCGAATGGTGGTGGTGCGGTCGCTCACAACGGTGAGGTCGACGCCCGCCGGCATGGCGCGGCGCAGGCGCGGCAGCTCGCGCATCACGCGTTCAACGGTCTCGATGACGTTCGCGCCCGGTTGCCGCTGGACGTCGATGACAATGGCCGGCTTGCCTTGATACCATGCGCCAACCCTGTTGTTTTCGAGCCCGTCCACCACATCGGCGACGTCCGAGAGCAGCACCGGCGCATCATTCCGGTACGCCACGATGATCGCCTTGTAGGCGGCGGCGGTTGCGATCTGGTCGTTGGCGGCGATCGTGTAGGCTTGATGAGCGCCGTCGAGCGAGCCTTTCGGTCCGGAAACGTTGGCGCCCACGATGGCGGTGCGCAGGTCTTCGAGCCCGATACCATAGGCCGCAAGCCGGTCGAGATCGGCTTGGATGCGGATCGCAGGGCGGATGCCGCCTTGAACCGAAACATGGCCGACGCCGCTCAATTCCGACAGGCGCGGCGCCATGACCGTGTCGGCAAGGTCGGACAAGCTGCGCTGGTCGATCGTATCGGACGTCAGTGCCAGCGTGACGATCGGCACGTCGGCGGGGTTAACCTTCGAGTAAAGCGGCGGGTAAGGCAGGTTGCGCGGCAGCGCCGAACCCGCGGCATTGATGGCCGATTGGACGTCCTGCGCGGCAGCGTCGATGTCGCGGCTGAGGTCGAATTGCAGCGTGATCTGGCTGACGCCGAACGAGCTCGACGAGGTCATCGTCTGCAGGGCCGGGATTTGGCCGAACTGCCGTTCAAGTGGCGCCGTCACCAGCGCGGCGATGGTGTCGGGGCTGGCGCCCGGAAGTTGGGTCGTCACCTGTATGGTCGGAAAATCAACCTGCGGCAGCGCCGAGATCGGCAGCCACCAGTAGCCGAGCAGGCCTCCCAGCATCACGGCGATGCCGAGCAATGACGTGGCAATCGGCCGATGGATGAATGGGGCGGAGACGCTCATCACTGCGGGCCGGCGTTGCGGCCGCCCTGCCGGCGGCGTTGCGCCGGTTCGTCGCCGCGCGGGCCATTAGCCGGCGGGCCGGCGCTGCCGATCACGACCTGGCTGCCGTCGGTCAGCCGCGCGAATCCGGTCGTCACCACACGCTCGGGGGGCGCAAGACCGCGCTTGACGACGGTCTGGGTCTCGTTCTGCTGTTCCACTTCGACCGGTCGCATAACAGCTTTGTTGTCGTCGCCGACGACGTAGACGAAGGTGCCGGTGGGGCCGCGCTGTACGGCGCCGGTCGGGATGACAACAACATCTTTCAGCGTATCGATGAGCAGCCGCACATTGACGAACTGTCCCGGCCAGAGCCGTCGCGCCGTGTTCGGGAATTCGGCCTTGAGCTTGACCGTACCGGTGGTGGTGTCGACCTGGTTGTCGATCACCGTGAGCCGTCCGCGGTCGATCACGGCATCGTTGCCGGATCGCTGCGCGTCGACCTGCAGCGGGCTCTTGGCGAAGGCTTCGCTTACCCGCAGCAAATCCTGCTGAGGCAGGCTGAACTGTACCGCGATCGGGGTGATCTGTGTGAGAACGACGATGGCGGAGGCCGCATCAGCGGCGCGCACGTAGTTGCCCTCGTCCACCATGCGGATTCCGGTGCGACCGGAGATCGGCGCCGTAATGGTTGTGTAGGAAAGCGTGGCCTGTGCGTTTTCGATTGCGGCTTGGTCAGCCTGAACCTGGGCGGTGTATTGGGCGACGAGCGCCTTTTGGGTATCGGCCTGCTGTTTGTTGATCGCGTTGACCGCGGCGAGTTTTTCATAGCGTTCGAGGTCGATCTTGGCGTTGGCAAGCTGTGCCTCGTCCTGCGCTTTCTTGGCGACTGCTTGGTCGAGCTGCGCTTGATAGATGGTCGGGTCGATCTTTGCGAGTACGTCCCCTTTCTCCACGTCCTGCCCTTCCTTGAAATTGACGCTGAGCAGTTTGCCGTCGACCTGCGGCCTGACGGTCACGGTATTGAGCGCTTTCACCGTGCCGACCGCATAAAGATAGACCGGGACGTCCGCCCGCGCCGCGGCCGCCACCAAGACCGGCGCCGGTCCCTCGGCCGGGAAGCGACCGACGCGCTTCTGCGGTGCGGGAGCGCCGGAAAACGCGTAATACAAGGCGCTGGCGACCGCCACCAGCGCCGCGGCCGCGAGCCATCGCCGGTTGCGCTGCCGCGCGACGTTCGCGTCGACATCTTTTTTGTCAAGCTCGTCAGGCAGTTTACCGTGCATCGGTCGTTTCCACGGGCTTGGTCAGCCATCCGCCGCCGAGCGCCTGATAAAGGCTCACGACGGCCTGAATATGGGCAAGCCGTGCCTGCACCAGCGCATCCTGCGCCGTATAAAGAGTTTGCTGCGTCTGCAGCAGCGTAATCAGATCGATCGTGCCTTCGCGGAACCGCTGTTCGGATATATCGAAGGCTTGACGCGAATAGCGGACGACGTCGCGCTGCAATCGCTCGCGCGCGGCTGTCCGCCGGACGGCATCGAGCGCGTTCTCGACGTCGCCGAAGGCGGAGATCACGGCCTTGCGGTAGTTTTGGAGCAATTCGTCCTGCCGGCCTTTCTGGAGGTCGAGATTGCCGCTGAGCTCCCCGCCGTGAAAGACCGGCTGCGTTAATCCGGCGGCGAGCGTGTAGAACGCCGACTCCGGTCGCAGCAGCGTCTTGAGTACGGCGCTCTCATATCCGCCTTCCCCGGTAAGCGTGATGCTGGGCAGGAATTTCGCGCGCGCATTCACGACGTTGGCGTTGGCGGCGGCAAGATTTGCTTCGGCTTCGCGGATGTCGGGACGCTGCGCCAGCAGCTCGGAGGGCAGGCCGGGCGTCACCCGCGGAATGGTAATGGCGTCCAAGCTGCCGCCACGGATGTGTACGTGCTCCGGTACACGTGCCGTCAAGATGGCAAGAGCCGTACGGCTTTGCTTGACGGTTTGCTCGAGCGGCGGAATGGCCGCGCGCAAATTGGCGAGCGTGCTTTCCTGTTGGGCGACGTCGAGATCGGAGGCCGTGCCGGCGGCGCGCCGCTGTCGGATTAGGTCAAGGATCCGGCTCGCGCTTTGCAGGTTGTTGCGGGCGACGCGGAGCCTGTCCTGCGCGGCGAGAAGTTGGAAATAGGCGTTGGCGGCAGAGACCACCGTGCTGAGGGCGACGACTTCCCGGTCGAAGCGACTCGCCACCGCGCTCTCCTCGGCCGCGCGGAGCGCGGCTCGGTTCTTGCCCCAAAAGTCAATCTCGTAGCTCGCGCTAAGGGCGGCGGACAAATCATCACGCTCGGAGCGGCCGATGCCGCCCGACGCTCCGCCGGTCACCGTTTGCGAGGAGCGAGAGTGCGAAGCGCTGCCGTTGAAATCGACCGTCGGCAGCAGCGCGGCCCCGGTGATGCGGGCTTGTGCATCGGCCTGCACGATCCGCGCCACCGCCGCGGCGATGTCGAGATTGGAGTTGCGCGCCTCTTCGACGATGGCGGTCAGCTCGTGCGAGCGAAACTCCCGCCACCAATCGAGTGGCGGCAGCGCCGCCTCGGCGACCGCGGGACGACGCGAGAACCCGTCATAGGCGGCGGGAACATCGAGCGCCGGATCCGGATCGTTGCCGGCGAGCAGACATCCGGTAAGAGGCAAGGCGGTTGTGAAGGCCTGAAGCATTGTTGCCAACTTGCGCACGCAAGGTTTTGATCCCCACCCCATGACCTTCAAAACCCCGGGCACCTATCGCTTGTCGCGCGCCATGTTAGAGTCTTTCGGCTGCATCGTCTCTATGAGTGGTGACCGGGACTTTTGCTGCGCCAGTCGGCGAGCCTGTGTCGGGCCGTAGATGACAATTGCGGCGCGAGGTCGGCAAAGACGCCTTGGATGACCTGGTCGAAGTTTTGCCGCGCTGCGCGAGTGTCAGCCATGGCCGATCTGATTGCCGTCACGTCGACCGGATCCTGACGGAATGCGGCGCGGATCTTCTCGCGCGCGGCGTGATATCTGTCCTGCGCGGCTGCGATGGCCTCGCGATGTTCGGCCATCGCCCGGCGAACCAGTGCGGCGTCCGCGGCCGGCAACGAGTCGGCGAGCCGCTCGACGCGCACGAAGACGTTCGGATCCCACCGCGGTTGGGCTGGAATTCGAATCGCCATTGCAACGGCGATGCCGATGAAAAACAAATTGAGCGCAAGCGAGCCGAGCAGCAGCCAGCGTGACCCTGCGGCGCGCGATGCGACCTGTGCCATCTCGACCGCGCTCATGGCTGCGCTCCAGTCAGCGGTTCCGGTTCGAACACGACGGCGCCCAAGCTGGTCGTCTCAGGTGAATAGGCCGCGTACAGAGTCCCTATGCCCCGGTCGAGACTGGCGATGCCGATGAAAAAGCCGAGCGCCGCCGAGGCAGCGAGCGCCGCAAGCCGCGGCCAGGCCGGAGCGAATTGCCAGTCCAGCAGAACGGCGGGAAGCCGCCGGAACGACCGTTTCTGCGGCGGAAGCGGTCCCGCGAGTCGCGCAAGCACGCGCTCGACCGCCGCCGGCTCCGTTTCGGTGCTCTGCCGTTGCAGCACCGAATAGAGAAGGCCGTCAATGTCGCGCTGGTTCATTGTCGATCCTCGTCGATCATGTCGCCGAGCGCGCGGCGCAGATTCTGCTTGCCGCGCACCAGAAGCGTTTCCACCGCCGAAACGGTGGTGTTGAGTATCTCCGCCACTTGCGCGTTGCTCATGCCCTCGCCATAGGTGAGCACGATGGCAGCGCGCTGCCGCGCCGGTAATTCGGCAATGGCTGCCGCAAGCCGGCGCTCGCGTTCGAGTTGCTCGACCCGCTCTGCGGCGCCAGGGGCGGGATCGAGAAGCTCACCGGCCGTGTCGAGGGCGACCCATGGCATGCGTCGCTTGCGATCAAGGCAAAGATTGACCACCACGCGCGTGAGCCACGTGCGGAATGCAGCGACAGGTTGCCACCGCGGGGCGTGGATCCATACCCGCAGCATCGCTTCCTGCGCCACGTCTTCAGCCTCCGCGGCGTTGCCAAGGACGCGACGGGCAAGCCCGAGCACCTCCGGCAGATGGCGGCGGGCAAGCGCGCGAAAGGCCTGCTCATCGCCGCCGGCGATGCGGGCCATGAGCGCTGCGTCGCTGTCATCCATTGCTGGGCAATCGCCATCGGACCGGTCCAGTTTAGCGCCCAACCCGATGATTGAACGGCCGGACGCAAGGAAACCTGTGGAACAGGACCGGGCCGTGCCCCACGGCGTCCATGGCGCACGAATGCACCGGTCTTGCCGCGCATCGGCCTTGCCTGCACGCCCGGATCCCTGGGCAAAGGGCGGTTCCCCCTCGCCTCCGCGCAGGTCACCGCGCTGCCACATAACGGCATTCGCCATTGCAATGGAACCGTGCGCGGCGTGCGGCGGGTACGTGGCCGTCTCGAGGCGCCTCGGCGCGCGGCGGGCGCCGGCGGAACAGACGAAGGTGGCATTATTTGGCTGCGGAGCCGCATTATTGTCTTGAATGTGCCGTCTTCCCGGGGCATCCAGGCGGCTCGGGCGGTGCATGCGCCCCTCAGGTGGATGATGATTCGACCTTCCTTTTTGACTTTGCTTTGTCTGGCCGCCGCTTTGGTGACCGGCCCGGCCCTTGCTCAGTATAATCGTTCCGCCCCTGGACCGGGTTACCGCGGGGCCGCTCCACCTGATTCGGTCTTCGACGACGACGAAGCATTAGAGGGTCCGGGCGTACCGGACCCGGTGGTTGCGCCGCCGCCGGGCGACCGATATCAGCGCGGCGTTCCGCCCTTCGGGGAGGACGTCGACGCGGCGCCACTGCCGCCACCCGGCTTGGCAACGCCCGACATTGTCCCCCCGCACCAGAACTATCCTGTCGGCAGCCGGCAGAGCATGCCCGCGACGCAAGCGGACACCGATTCCGACGCGATACGGCCACCCGCGCCTGTCGGTACCAGGCAAGGGAGCGTGCCCCAGCCGTTGCCGCCTTCGGCGACCGCCGCCTTACCGCCGGAAGACCAGCCGGAGGTCGGTACGCCCAAGGAACTGCCGCCCAATCTCCGGCGCCAGCTCGTGGATTACCCGACCAAGGAACCGGCCGGTACCATCGTCATCGATACCCCGCACACCTATCTCTATTTGGTATTGGGGGGAGGCAAGGCCATTCGCTACGGCATCGGCGTGGGCCGGGAAGGTTTCACCTGGTCAGGCACCGAACGCATCTCGAAGATGAAGGAATGGCCCGACTGGTTCCCGCCCCCCGAAATGATCGAGCGCCAGCCCTATCTGCCGCGCATGATGGCGGGCGGGCCGGGCAATCCACTCGGGGCCCGCGCGCTCTATCTCGGCCATACGCTCTACCGCATCCACGGCACCAACCAGCCCTCGACGATCGGTCAATTCGTCTCGTCGGGCTGCATCCGACTGCTCAACGAGGATATCGAGGACCTCTACAACCGCGTACAGGTAGGCACGCGGGTGGTTGTGTTGCCGGGCGGCAAGCCGCCGGCGACCGCCGCCAACGCCGCCGTCTCGACTGCCGCCGCGGGTGCTCCTCCGGCTCAGGGCAACGCCGCCGCCAGCACCGCGCCGCCGCCGGCCCGGTAGTGTGAGCCTTACGGCCGGTCTCGCGGTCCGCCCCTCTCCGCGGTCTGCCTCGCCTCGTCAAACGTTGATACGTGCCAGCCGCGTGATCGCCTCGATCATGGCGCCGGGATGCGCCCGACCCTGGCCCGCAATGTCATGGCCGCTTCCGTGCGCGACCGACGAGAAGAGGATCGGCGAACCGATGGCCAGTCCGGCGGTGCGATCGAAGGCCAGCAGCTTCGCCGCGATGTGTCCCTGATCATGCAACATCACGATATAGGCGTCGCAGTCGCGTTTGCGGAACATGGTGTCGGCGCCGAACGGACCTTCGACTGCAATTCCGTCCGCGGCGGCCTCCCGTATCGCCGGCGCAATGATGTCGATCTCCTCGGATCCGAACAGCCCATCTTCTCCCGCGTGCGGATTGAGCCCCGACACGAAGATCCTCGGCCGCGTTATACCGAGACGGCGCAACGCCGCCTCGGTGACGCGGATCACGCGTCCAATCCGCTCGCGCGTAATGAGCGCGAGCGCCTCACGCACGCTCAAATGTAGCGTGGCATGCACGATGCGCGACCGGTCAAAGCAGATCATCAGGTAAACGTCTTCCGGCGGCGTACCGGTCTCCCGTGCAACGAAAGACGGGTAGCCGTCGAATGCGATGCCGGCCGCCGCGATCGAACGCTCGGTTTGTGGCGCGGCGACCACGGCCTCCACGTTGCCGGCGAGCGCCTGCCGGATGGCGCAGCGCGCCGCGGCAAGCGATGCGCGCCCGTAGGACGGGTCAATCGTGCCGAATTTCACCGGTGAACATGCGCCGTCACGCACTTCGAGCAGATTGAGGGCAGTTCCCGTCCAATCGGCGTTGGCGGTATCCGCGATCACGCGCAAATTGGGAGAGAGACCCGCGGCTCGCGCATGCTGCAGCACGACGGCAGGATCGCCCACCAGCAACGGCCGGCAGAGCCTGTTGACGTCTTGATCGAGCGCCGCCTTCAGCGCGACCTCCGGACCGATTCCGGCCGGGTCGCCAATGGCAATGGCGATGCGCGGTAGAGGCATAACGGGATGCTTCCTTGGGGCCTAGTGCCTCCTATAATGTGACGGCAAGGATAACAAGCTCGCGAGGAAACGTCGCCATGATGTCACGGGAGCAGAACGACCAGCTTTGCCGCGTCGGCCCGGGAACGCTGATGGGCACCTTGTTCCGCAGATACTGGGCGCCATTCCTCCTTTCCAGCGAGATTCCGACGCCCGATTGCCCTCCCGTCCGCGTCAAGCTGATGGGTGAGCAGCTTGTTTGCTTCCGCGACAGTCAAGGCCGCATCGGGCTTATCGACGAGTTCTGCGCGCACCGGGGCGTTTCACTGTGGTTCGGACGGAACGAGGACTGCGGGCTGCGCTGCCCATACCACGGCTGGAAATATGACGTTACCGGTCAGTGCGTCGATCTGCCTTCGGAACCGGAGGAATCCGGTTTCCGCAAGAATATCAAATTAAAGTCATACCCCTGCATCGAGAAGGCGGGGATCGTTTGGACCTACATGGGCCCGCCGGAGCTGCAGCCTCCGCCGCCAGCCTTGGAATGGATCGACGTCAAGCCCGAACAGCGTTTCGTCTCCAAGCGATTGCAGGAATGCAATTACCTCCAGGCCATGGAAGGCGGCATCGATTCGAGCCACGTCTCTTGGCTGCACGGCTCCGAACTCAACAAGGACCCGCTGTTCAAAGGTTCGAAGGGAAACAAATACAACGAAGAAGACCGGATGCCGCTGTTCGAGGTCGAGGAATTTCCGGGTGGACTGTTGATCGGCGCGCGCCGCAATGCCGAAGGCGGGCAATATTACTGGCGCATTACGCCGTGGATCATGCCTTGGTATACGATTATTCCACCGCGCGCGGGTCATCCGCTCGGCGCACACGCCTGGGTACCCATCGACGACGAGAACTGCTGGGCCTGGAGCATCAACTATCATCCACGCCGCGCGCTGACCGAGGCCGAAGTTGCCGCCATGCGGGATGGCGAGGGCATTCACGTCAAGTATGTGCCGGGTAGCTTCATCCCGCTCGCCAACAAGTCGAACAACTATCTGATCGACCGGGAGGCGCAGCGCCGCGGCCTCTCCTCGACCGGCGTCGACGGTATTGCCATGCAGGATGCCTCGATACAGGAGAGCATGGGACCGATTCAAGACCGCACCAAGGAACACCTGTGCGCCACCGACAAGGGTATCATCATGGCACGTCGCATGCTGCTGCGGGCCGCCAAGGCCGCGGCCGAGGGCAAGCCGGTGCCCGCAACGGAGCCGGAAGCGCAACGTGTGCGTTCGGTGTCGGTCGAGCTCGACAGGGGCATACCGTTCATGCAGGGAGCACGCCACGGCCTCTACCGCGAGCTCGGCACCGATCCGCTGTCCGTATGAACCGCCGCGCCCTGCCGCGGCCGGGGTTTCCGTTCAAACCGCCCCGAAGGACCGGATACGATCGTCGTGACGGCACGGGGCGGCGTTTCGGCCGCGCGGGCGCTATTCGGCCGCAGCGCTCGCACTCATGCCAATTGCGGCGTTCACGCGCGGCATGACCTGCTCGGCCATCAGCTGCATCGAGCGCTTGGCCAGAGCCGGGTCAACCCAGTCCATTCCGGCATAGACGAGCTCGCCGAAATCGCCCGTCTCTTCGCGCAGTTTGAGGATTTCGTCCACCACTTTGTTCACGGTACCGAAGATCACGCAATTATCCATGACCCAATCTTCGGTAATCTCTTCGTCCGGTTGCTCCCTGAAACTCTTGAATACGTAAAGCCGGTTGCCGCGCTTCATCTTGGCGCGCATGTTGCGGAAATAGTGCCGATAGGGGCTGCGCGCATCCTCGCGCCCATAGCGCCGCGCCGTGACGTCATCGTCGGCGACGAAAATCGTGCGGGCAATGCGCCAGTCGGAGGTCCGAGGGGTCTCGCCCACCTCCGCCTTGCCTTTGGCGTAGTTGATCCAATGCGACCTCAGATGCTTTGCCAGCAAAAAATTCGCCGACAAGGGATGAAAATCACGCCTGCCCATCTGCACGACCCCCGGCGAGAAAGGAGCCACCACGGTGCCGACGATCTCGGGACGCGGCTTCTGAAAGGGCTTGGCCAGCACGCCGACGCCGAGCTCAGGCGCCGCGGTACGCGCAACGCTCACCTTGAAGCGGTTGTCGGGGAAATCGATGTCATATGGAGGATCACGCTCCCAGATGGCGAGAATGACGTCGATCGCTTCCGCAAAGATCTTGTTGCGGTCTTCGTCGAGAATACCGATCGCCTCCGAATCCGACGTGAGCGCGCCGGGTGATATGCCCATCACGAACCGCCCCTGCGCAAGGTGATCGAACATTGCGGCATTGACCGCGACGACCACGGGATGCATCTGGGCGAGATTGGTCGTTCCGGTGGCAAGCTTGATGGTCCTGGTCTCGTGGATCAGCGTGGCAAGAAAAATCATGCTATTGGTGACATTCTCGCACGCGTCGGTGAGGTGCTCGCCCATGAATGCGTCGTGAAAGCCGAGTTGATCGGCGAGGATGATCGCCTCGCGGTCTTCACGTAGGGTCTGTGACCAGTCCCGGCCGAGCGGGTGAACTGGCATCGTGAAATAGCCCAGCCGCATGACATGCCTCCGCCCAAAGCCGATGCCTTCGGATGGGGTGCTCCGGATAGACAACGCAAAGCGCATTTGACGGCTTGATTCAATGGGAATCATGAAATTTGAAGGGGCGAAAGCCTGTGCCGGGTGGGACACCGGGCGATACGGCGCGCGGCATTGTTCACGCGTTTTCCACCGCCTCCGGACTCGGTTCCGCTTTCGGGCAATGACAGACTAGGCTTGCCGCGACGGTGGTGATTCGAGGTGTCGACATGATGCGCTGGTTTCATGCCTTGATGCCCAAGGAAGAGCGTTTCTTCGAGCTGTTTGACCGTCATGCGCGCGCGGTTCGTGCCGGAGCGGCGGCGCTGCGGGCGATGCTGGAAGGAGGGGACGCGGTCGCGCGCAACTACAAGGCGGTCATGGATCGCGAGCAGGACGCCGATGATGCCACACGCGAGGTGTTGATCGCGGTACGGCGTAGCTTCATCACCCCGTTCGACCGCGGCAACATCCGCGACCTGATCACGTCGATGGACAACGCCATCGATCAGATGCAGAAGACCGCCAAATGCGTCATGCTCTTCGATATGACGGAATTCACGCCGCAAATGCGAGAGATGGCCGATACCATCGTCACCTGCGCAGAACTGGTCCAGGAGGCGGTCGGCCTGCTGAGCGCGCTCAATACGCACGCAGGCCGGCTTAGCGCCCTGACCGAACGGATTTCACAGCTCGAGGGGCACGCTGACGAATTGCACGACGTGGGTTTGCGGGCGCTCTACCAAGCCAACGTCAATTCGAATGCCATGGCATTCTTTGTCGGCAACGAAGTCTATGATCATCTGGAAAAAGTCGTTGATCGCTTCGACGACGTTGCCAATGTTCTGCACGGCCTCGTGATCGAACACGTCTAGCCCGGCGGAAGCAAAAAATGGACGCCGCCGGACTCACGTTTCCGCTGCTGTTGGCGTTGATCGCCATCGCATTGGTATTCGACTTCCTCAACGGAATGAACGACGCGGCCAATTCAATTGCCACCATCGTATCGACACGGGTGCTGCGGCCACAATATGCCGTGGCGTGGGCGGCGTTCTTCAATTTTATTGCTTTCCTGTTCTTTGGGTTGCATGTCGCAGAGACTGTGGGGCGCGGCATCATTGATGCCGACGTCGTGAATGAACATGTCATCTTCGGGGCGTTGGCGGGTGCTATTGTTTGGCAGGTGGTAACGCAACGCCTCGGTATTCCGTCCTCCAGCTCCCATGCCCTGATTGGTGGTCTGGTCGGCGCCGGGATCGCCAGGGCCGGATTTGACGCGGTCGTCTGGATGGGCGTCATCAAGACCATGGCGGCGATCGTCCTATCGCCGACCGTGGGGATGCTGCTCGCGCTGCTCTTGATGCTTCTGGTTTCGTGGATGTTCATACGCTTCACGCCACACGGCGTCGACCACCTCTTCCGCCAGATGCAATTCATATCTGCGTCGCTCTATGCGCTCGGTCACGGTGGCAACGATGCACAAAAGACCATGGGCATCATCGCGGTGTTGCTGTATTCGCAAGGCTTGCTTGGCAAACAGTTCCATGTACCGTTCGGCGTGGTCATTGCCTGTCAGATCGCAATGGCGGCCGGAACATTGGCGGGCGGCTGGCGTATCGTCCATACGGTGGGTTCGCGCATAACGCGCCTTACGCCGATGCAAGGAGTGTGCGCTGAGACTGCCGGATCCCTCACATTGTTCGCGGCAACCTGGCTCGGTATTCCCGTATCGACCACCCACACGATAACCGGATCGATCATCGGAGTCGGCGCGGCAAAAAAAGTTTCGGCGGTACGTTGGGCCGTGGCGCGGGAGATCGTCATCGCCTGGATCTTGACGATTCCGGCGGCGGGTTTGCTGGCAGCATTTTTCTTTTGGCTTAGCGGCGTATTCCCGTGATCACACGGCGACCCGGGCAAGGAAGCCTTCCACTTCCTTGCGCAGCTCGGCCGCCGCGGCTTCAACAGCTTGGGAGGCCGTCAACACGTTTTCCGCCGATTGTCGTGTTTCGGTTGCGGCACCGGCAACCTCGTCGAGCACGGACACAACCAGCTTGGCACCGTCGGCCGCACTCGCGACATTGCGCGAAATCTCCGACGTCGCTGCGCTCTGCTGTTCGACCGCGGCCGAAACCGTGGTGGCGCATCGGTCGATTTCCTGCATCCGGCCGGAGATCCGGCCGATGGCTGCGACGGCGCTGCTGGTTGCCTGTTGTACCGCGGAAATGAGCTTGGAAATATCCTCCGTCGCTTTGGCAGTCTGCACGGAGAGCGATTTGACCTCGGAGGCTACCACCGCGAAGCCCTTGCCCGCCTCCCCAGCGCGCGCCGCTTCGATGGTCGCATTGAGCGCGAGGAGATTTGTCTGCCCGGCGATTGCGTGAATGAGTTTCACCACATCGCCGATCTTCTGTGCAGCCTGCGCCAATGCAGTGATCTGTTCGTTGGTTCCCTGTGCCTCCTTCACCGCGGCGCGTACGATATCCGTCGTCAGGCTGAGTTGACGACCGATTTCCCCGATCGAGTTGGCCAGTTCATCCGAGGCCACAGCCGCCGTCTCGACATTGGTGGAGGCCTCGTTGGATGCGGCGACCGCGCTTTCGGCGCTCTTCGAGGTCTGACCGGAGTTCGCAAACAGCGTCGTCGCGGTGGTACGCATGGTCATGGCACCGTCGCTCACCGTGCGTAGCAGGTCCTCGACGCGGCGCCGGAAGTTCGTGATGGCTTGTTCGATGGCTGCGCGGCGCTGCTGCTGTTCCTGCATAACGGCGCGTTCGTGTTCGGCACCGCGCCGCTCGGTGATATCCTCGTGGGTCGCGACCCAGCCGCCGTCCGCCATGGGCCGGTTGGTTACGGCGATGATACGGCCGTCGGAGGATTTTACTTCCGTGCTCCTTATTTGGCCGTCGGCCATGGAACGGAGCAGCGCGTGTCGATATTCTCCGATGTCGCCCGCAAACGAGCCGTTCGCGGTGCGTCGTTCCAGCAGCTGGGTAAGTGTCATACCCGGACGTACCACGTCGTCCGACAGCCGATACATCTCCTTGTAGCGTTGATTGCAGACGACCAGCCGCTCGTTAGCGTCGAACATGCACAGGCCCTGTGACATGTTATTGAGAGCGATGCGCATGCGCCGATTGTAGGTACGCAGCCGGTGCGTGAGCAGCGCCAGCGCGAAAGCGATGCTCCCTAATGCAGTGACGGCCGCCATATCCGCCGCGCGGAACATGAGATAACCGCCGCAAATTCCGGCAAGGGCGGCCAGCGCCACCAAGCGCCAATCGCGCGGGAGGACGAATGCCGAAATTGCCTTGGTCATGGTGCAGGCCCGAACTCCGCCATCACGGTATTCCCCAACCCGCTTTTTTTCGGTTAATTGGCGGTTGCAATCCGGTTAAAAAAACCTTGACGCAGGGCAGTCGGGCAAACGACTCGCCGCGGGCGGAGATCACGCGATCTCGAAACCATGGGTAGGCAACGGAGATGACCGCTTCCGCCGTTTTGAATCCATCGACCTGGCGAGGCCGGTTCGAGGATGCGCCACTGTTGCGCGGCGCCGGCCGCTTCGGCGACGATGTGATCCCCGCCGGCGCGCTTATCGCGCAATTTGTGCGTTCTCCGCATGGATTTGCGCGGATCAGGAGCATCGACACGGCGCCGGCGAAGGCCGTCTCCGGCGTGGTCGCCGTCCTGACGGCAGCCGATCTTGCACCGCATCATTATCATTCGATTTCGCACGCACATCCCATACCCGGACGCGACGGGAAGCCACCATTCTCGCCCCGTCGACAGGCGCTCGCGGAGTCCCGGGTCATGCATGTCGGCGAGCCGGTTGCCATGGTGCTGGCAACGAGCCTTGCCGCGGCGCAGGAGGGGGTCGAACGGGTCGCGGTCGACTACGAACCGCTCGCGGCGGTCACGGACGCGCGGGAAGCGGTAAAGCCCGGCGCGCCCCAACTCTGGCCGGAGGCGCCGGGCAACATCGGGTTCGAATGGTCGGCGCCCTCCGACCCTGACGGCCGCGTAAGTAGTGCGCTCGAACGGGCATTTGCCGCGGCCGCGCATGTCGTGAGGATCGATCTTGTTAATCAACGCCTGGTGGCGGCTTCGCTTGAGCCGCGTTCGGCGAGCGCCACCTACGAACCTTCCGCCAAACGCTTCACCTTGCGCTGCGGCACGCAAGGCGTTGCCAGTGTGCGCATGCAGGTTGCGTCCGCGCTTAATGTCGATCCGCAGTACGTGCATGTCATTACTGAGGATGTCGGCGGCGCCTTCGGCATGAAGGGTTGGTGTTATCCGGAATATATCGCCATCCTTCATGCCGCACGCGCGTTCGGCAGGCCCGTTCATTGGAACGCGACCCGTGCGGAGGCGTTCGTCTCTGACAACCAGGGCCGCGATTCATTCTGGACGGTCGAGCTCGCGCTCAATAGGCGTGGACGCTTCCTCGGATTACGCGTCAACGGCATCGGCAATCTCGGCGCTTATTTCACCGGCGTCGCACACTTCGTTTTTACAACGCATATTTCCGGTTGCCTGCCGACGGTCTACGACATCCCCTATGTGCAGGTGAATTCGCGATGCGTGTTCACCAACACCGTGCCGACCGGACCCTATCGCGGTGCAGGGCGGCCGGAGGCGAGCTATCTGTTGGAGCGGGTGATTGACGCGGCCGCTCATCAAATCGGTATTGACCCCGCGGAATTGCGTCGCCGCAATCTCATTTCGCCGGGGAAGATCCCTTATACCACCGTGTTCGGCAATACCTATGACAGCGGCGATTTCCCGGCGCTTTTCGAGCACGCGCTGCAGAAGGCGGACTATGCGGGATTTGCGGCGCGCAGAAAAATGGCAAAGAAGAACGGCAAATTACGCGGCATCGGCATCGGTTGCTATCTCGAGATTGCCGGTGCTTTCCCGGAGGAAACGGCGCGTATCGCCTTTCCCGGCGGCGGGGTGGTCCATGTGCATGTCGGTGCGGGCGCCAGCGGCCAGGGTCACAAGACGGTGTTTGCCGCCGTTGCGGCTCGGAAGCTCGGCATAGCGCCGGAATGCGTGCTCGTCATGTCGGGGGATTCCGAACGCGATGTGCCGGGCTTCGGGGCGGTTGCGTCGCGCTCGGCCATGATGGTCGGCGGCGCCATCGCCAAGACGGCGGAGGCGGTGATCGCGAAAGGAAAGCGCATCGCGGCCTTGCTGTTGCAGGCCGACGAAGGCCAGGTGGAATATCGCGATGGGAAATTCCGCGTGGAGAACCGGGAAGCAACGCTTTTCGAGGTGGCCGATCATGCCGCGGAGCTGGTGAAGCAGGGCGTGGTAGCGGAAAGCCTCGATACGCGCGGAAGTGTCAAGGCGGCACCGTCATTTCCGAACGGCTGCCATATTGCCGAAGTGGAGATCGATCCGGCGACTGGCGCGCTTGCCGTCGTCAACTACACCGCGGTCGGCGACTGTGGCAATGTCCTCGACGAGACGATCGTCACGGCACAGTTGCACGGCGGCGTGGCGCAGGGTCTCGGTCAAGCGCTTTCCGAAGCATCGGTCTACGACAGCGGCGGGCAGCTCATTACCGGATCGTTCATGGATTATGCGGTGCCGCGGGCACGGGACGTACCGCCGATGAGCGTCGACCATCGCGCCATTGCCTGCCGTACCAACCCACTCGGCGTCAAAGGTACCGGCGAGGCCGGTACCACCGCGGCGCCGCCGGCACTGATCAATGCGATCGTCGACGCACTGCCCCGCGGCGCGCGGCTCGACATGCCGGCGACGCCGGAACGGATCTGGCGTGCGCTGACGGCAGCTTCCTAAACTGCCGTCGCGATATTTGCTGTTAAGTTGTGGTCGGCGCGTTCTCTCCATCCGGAAGGCCAGGATCGCCGCCGCGTCGGGCGCTTTGCCTGTGGCGATGTCAGCATGCTGACGACGCAAGGTTTCGATGGCCTCGGTCGGTCTGGGCATGGGCATGATTCGCGATCGACGGATCAGAACGATGTCCTCCCCGCGTTGCGTCATCGTGTCGGCGGTGCGAACTCGCACACGGGCTCTGCCGCAGCGACATATTTCTGGGCGCGATCCGACGCCTTGTTGGCTTACTGCCCGTCGTCTGTGCTAGGCGGTGGTCCTCCGCCCCACCGGTTGGAAACCCGCCGATGACGCTAGTTAATCGCCTGGTAATTCTTCTCTTGCTCGCCATGCTTTCGGCCTGCGGCACCGCCTATGTGCCGCCGGCCGAGCCGAGCCTTTACCGCAACCTCGCCCAACCCGGCGCCGAACTCGATGCGGCTGCCGCCGCCTCCATGATATCGGGCTATCGCCGCAACAGCGGGCTTCCCGCCGTGTCTCTCGATCCGGCGCTGATGCGGCTCGCCCGTGCCCAGGCCGAAGCCATGGCCGCACGGGACAAGCTCGACCACAATGTAACCAGATCCTTCGTCGCACGGTTGACGGCGTCCGGCTATGACGCCAAACGCGCGGCGGAGAATATTGGTGCAGGTTATCACACGCTTGCCGAGGCGTTCTCCGGGTGGCGCGACTCACGGCCTCACCGCTCTAACATGCTGCTTGCCGGCGCAACGCGCATGGGCATTGCCGCGGTCTATGCACCGCACTCGAAATACAAGGTGTTCTGGGCACTCGTTCTGGCCGAGCCGGAGGGGAATCAAGCCGAGGCTGGACCTCAAGCCCGCCGCTGATAAGCTTTGTACCATGTCGATCTTGCCCCAAGCGTCCGACTATGAGGGGCTCCGCGCCCGGTTCTGCTGGTCTATTCCACCCCGATTCAACATCGGCGTCGCCTGCTGCGACCGCTGGGCGGCGGCCGATTTCGGGCGCCTCGCCATCCTGCACGTGAAGGCCAACGGCACGAGCGAGTCGATCACCTTCGGCTGGTTGCGCGACACGTCGAACCGGCTTGCCAACCT
The DNA here is from genome assembly GCA_019689975.1 of Pseudolabrys sp. Lineage (GTDB taxonomy): Bacteria > Pseudomonadota > Alphaproteobacteria > Rhizobiales > Xanthobacteraceae > Pseudolabrys. Next base: position 13,734 of record JADGGK010000012.1, on the reverse strand, counting down.
GCTGCGGGCGAGAGGGATTACGCGCGGCGACCGCGTGGCACTCATGCTGCCGCAAACGCCTGAGGTCGCCGCTGCGCACATCGCGGTCTATAAGCTCGGCGCGATCGCGCTGCCGATCGCAGTCTTGTTTGGACCCGATGCACTGCTCTATCGCCTGCAGAATTCGGGCGCGAGGGCTATGATCACTGACGCTCAAGGTCGCGCCAAGCTTGATCAGGTGCTTTCCGAACTCCCCGATCTCGCGTGCGTGCTGACGGTCGAGACGCTGCCCGACCTGCTTGTGCGAGCCTCGTCCGAATTTGTGGCGGAGGATACCGGCGCGGACGACCCCGCCATGATGATCTACACATCCGGTACCACCGGCCAGCCCAAAGGCGCGCTGCACGGACATCGCGTATTGCTCGGGCACCTGCCTGGCGCCGAATTGCCGCATTATCCGTTCCCAAGCCCGGGCGACCGCTATTGGACACCGGCGGATTGGGCATGGGCGGGCGGCCTGCTCGACGTGCTGCTGCCGAGCCTCTATCACGGCGTGCCGGTCGTGGCGCGACGTTTCGACAAATTCGATCCGGATGAGGCCTTCGCTCTCATGGGGCTGGCGGGGGTGCGCAACGCTTTCATCCCGCCCACCGCGCTACGCATGATGCGCGCGGTTCCAAATCCGCGCGCTCGGCATGAGGTAGCGTTGCGCAGTATCGCGTCGGGCGGCGAGTCGCTCGGCATCGAAGCACTTGAATGGGGCCGTGAGACCTTCGGTCTGACGATCAACGAATTCTACGGACAGACCGAATGCAATCTCGTGGTCGGTTCCTGCGCGCAGCTCGGGATCATGCGACCCGGCGCGATGGGCAAGCCGGTGCCGGGCCACACCGTGGCGGTCATCACCGGCGACGGGAGTCTGTGCAAGGCCGGCGAACTCGGACAAATTGCCGTCAGGCGCCCGGATCCGGTCATGTTTCTCGAATACTGGGGTCGGCCCGAAGCGACGCGCGACAAGTTCATTGGCGACTGGATGACAACCGGCGACCAGGGCCTCGTGGACGAGGAGGGCTATATCACCTTTGTGGGCCGTGACGACGACGTCATCACCTCGGCGGGCTTCCGTATTGGCCCGGGCGAGATCGAGGACTGCCTGTTGCGGCATCCGGCCGTCGCACTTGCCGCCGCGGTCGGCAAGCCCGACCCGGTCCGCACCGAGATCGTCAAAGCCTTTATCGTGTTGAAAGACGGCCACGCGCCCTCCGACGCGCTCGCCGCGGAGATCCAGGCATTCGTCAAGACACGCCTTTCGGCGCACGAATATCCGCGCGAGATCGCATTCATTGATCAAATGCCGATGACGACGACCGGAAAGGTGATCCGCCGGCTGCTTAGGGAACGGGCCTAGCCGCTCGACGCACGATGAAGACGTGGGAGCGTAACCGCCTCCTGGCGAAGCGGTAGAGCATCAGCGATTCGACGATCAGCGCCGTGGAGGTGGCTGCGGCCGCGCCTTCGATGCCGATGCCGGGGATCAGCAGCATGCACAGCCCGGTATTGACCGCAAAGGCCGTAGCATACGCAAGTGCGGACTTTCGCTGTTCACCCAACATGTTGAGTAGCCGTTCCGCGGGGCCGACGGCGGCGCGTGCGAGCAGCCCGACGGAGAGAATGAACATCACTGCATAGCCGGCCGTGAAATCCGTGCCGAACAGCGACAGGAGCGGTCGACCGAGCGCAAGAATCACTGCACAGAGAGCGAGCGAGGGCCAGAAAGTCCAGCGCGCGGTCTCGGCGAAGAATTTTGCCAGTCTCTCGTCGTCCCCGGCCACGTGATATTTCGTGAATTTGTGCGTCGTTGCGCTGGCAATGGCAAAATAGACGAAGGAAACGACGGCCAATAGCCGCGCGGCAGCGAAGTAAATCGCGATCTCGTCAGGAGACCGAAATCGTTCAAGCACGAGGATGTCGACATAGGTGAGCAAGAGATAGAAGCCCTCGACGACGAACATCGGAACAGCGGTCGAGAACCAGATCTTCACCGCATAGTGTCTTGGTCCCGGCACGACTCGGCCCGCAAGTCGGCGATTGAGCATAACACTCTGGCCAAGCGTCACGGCCCAGGTCGTACCGGCAGCGACCATCATGGCACTCGCCGCGCCGGTCGGTGCACCAAATAGCCAACACATGCCAATCAACGCGGGGATCGCGAGCTGGCGCCAGAGATAGAACGGCGCCAGCGCCAAGTTCGGCCAATCATAGGACTGTGCAATTCCCGCCTGGATCTGCACGAGCCCGTAGACGGGGATCACCAGGCAGCCAATATAAAGCGGCAAGAGCTCGTACGGGGCGAGCGCCCGCGACAATGCGGTCACCACCAGCGCGCCGGCGGCGCCGATTCCCGTCGCCATGCCGAACGCAAGCCAACGGCTTCCGACGAGAAAGCCGCGCAGCAAAGCATCGTTTCCTCGTTCCGTGTATTCGGGAATGAAGCGGCGTGCGGCAGAGGCGAGGCCCAGGTCCGACAGCGCCCCGACCATCAGCACACACGTCCACGCAAAGACGTAAACACCGAAGTCGAAGCGGCCCATCAGACGCGCGAGCACGACCTGCGACGCCAAGGCGATCAGCGCACTCGCAAGTCGCACCAGAAAGACATTGCCGGCCACGAGCTTGGCCACGCGAGCCTCGTCGCGCTCGGCAAACAGCTCCTTGATGCGCAACGCCGCGCGTGCAAGCGCCTTTCGCGACAGGGGCGCACCGCGTTCGATTCGGGACCGGGGCGCGCGATCCTCCGGCGCCGGGCGGACTGCAATCGGCGGCGAGACCATCGAACCCCGCTAGAGCAAGTTTCGGTCGGATTGCATCGGCTCCGTCACCGCGAGAAGCTTCGCAAGGGCGACGAAGCAATCCCGGGACGGCATAGTCAATTCTGGATTGCTTCGCTGCATTCGCAACGACGGATCACGTTCACCGAACCCCCTCTAGCAAGAAACCGTTAACACTTTGTGGTTTTAGCGCCTGAGCGCGTTTTCCGGTCCCACCTGCCGTCTCTCGTCCAAAGATAAGTATTGGGCGCCGGTCGATTCTGCCGGAACGGCAGGACGAACAACAATACCGGACGACCGGCCGCCGAGGAGTCTACCTTCAACCGCTGAACCCACCCTCTTCCAAGAATTTCCGCTCTGCAGGTGTCGTCGCACGGCCGAGCGCGGCATTGCGGTGTGGAAAGCGTCCGAAACGGCGGATGATGTCGGCGTGCAGCTCCGCCCATTTTAGGCCGTCGACATCACCGGCTGCCCTGTAGAGCGCAATGGCCCGTTCCTGGTCGGCAAGGTTTTCCGAATGTTCAAACGGCAGATAGAAGAAACCGCGCATGTCGGGAATGACGCCGTCGTAGCCTCTAAGAATCGCGCGGCTCGCGATCGCACGCGCTTGCGCGTCGGTAGCAAAGGCGCGAGCGTCTCCCCGAAACATGTTGCGCGGAAACTGATCGAGCAGGATCAGCAGGGCGAGCGCGCCTTCGGCGCTCTCCTCCCAGGCGGAAAGTTTGCCGGCGGCCGCGGCTTCGTAGCGATCGAAAAAGCGGGCGCGGATCTCCGCGTCAAGCGCGGGGTCGGTCTTGAACCAGCCCTGCGGTCCGACATCGCGCCAGAACGACACGATAGCTGCCGGACCGATGGTGTCATCATTCACGGCACATCTCACGATGCCTGCGCCGTCGCTGACGCAGGCAGCGCGCTTTTCTCTTCCCGCAGCGCGCGCCGCAGGATCTTCCCGACGTTGGTCTTCGGAAGTTCATCACGGAATTCGATTTGCCTCGGCACTTTATAGCTTGCAAGGCGCGCGCTGAGAAAGGCCCGCAGCGCGTCCGCAGTCAATTCGGGGTTTTTCCTGACCACGAACAGTTTCGGCGCCTCTCCGGAATGGGCGTCAGGCACGCCGACCACGGCGCATTCCAGAACCCCACCATGGCTCATCGCCACGTCTTCGACTTCATTGGGGAACACCTTGAAGCCCGAGACGGTGATCATATCCTTCTTGCGATCAATCAAGCGCACGCGCCCTTGTTCGTCCATGGCGCCGATGTCGCCCGTGCAAAAGAATCCGTCGGCGGTCATGACGCTCGCCGTCTCGTCCGGTCGTCGCCAGTAGCCCGCCATTACCTGCGGGCCTCGCGCGCATATCTCGCCCTGCTGGCCCAGGGGCAATTCGCGACCCTCGTCGTCGCGTATGGAAATCTCGGTTGACGGCAGCGGCAGGCCGACGGTGCCCGTCCATTCGGTGATGTCGCCGCGATTGACGGTCAGAACGGGTGAGGTTTCGGAAAGGCCGTATCCCTCGATGATCGGTCTCCCGGTGGCCTCCATCCACGCGTCCGCGACCGATTTCTGCACTGCCATTCCGCCACCGACGACGGACTTCAGCATGCTCCAGTCGACCGCAGCGAAGTCCGGATGATTGAGCAGCGCGTTGAACAGCGTGTTCACCGCCGGAAAATAGTTCACCTTGTAGGGCCTGATCTGCCGAATCAGACCACGGATATCGCGTGGATTGGGAATCAGAATGCACAGCCCACCCATCCGCATGCCAAAAAGAAAACAGGCGGTCAGCGCGAAGACATGATAAAGCGGCAGCGCCGTCACCACGATCAGCTGCTCAACGGCAGGCGGACGCGACACCATGGGCGCATGCCAGGCCTCGAGTTGCAGCACATTGGCCACCATATTCCGGTGCAGCAACATGGCGCCCTTGGCGAGGCCGGTAGTGCCGCCGGTGTATTGGAGAAACGCGAGATCATCCGGTCCCACCGGCGGGGCAATGAAATTCAACGCGCGACCTGCAGAGAGAGCCTGCGGGAAGGAAACCGCATGCGGCAAATCGTAGCGAGGAACCATCCTTTTGACATGGCGCACCACGAAATTCACCAGCGTGCCTCTTAGGCCTCCTAGCAGGTCGCCCATGCTGGCGATGACGACGTGTTTGACTTCGGTCTGCGGCAGGACTTCTTCAAGCACCGCCGCAAAATTTTCCAGAACGACAATCGCTTCGGCGCCGGAGTCAGTGAGCTGGAATTGAAGCTCGCGCGGCTTGTACAAAGGATTGACATTGACGACGGTCATGCCTGCGCGCAGCACGGCACAGATCGCCACCGCATATTGGGGAACATTCGGCATCATGAGCGCGACGCGCGTCCCGCGCGGCAAACCGCGGCTCTGCAGCCAGGCGGCAAATGCCCGTGACGCTCTGTCGAGTTCGGCATAAGTGAGCGCGCTGCCCATGCATGTGCACGCGGCGCGATCGGAAAATTTTGTTAAGGCCTCCTCGAGCAGAGCGGTGAGCGACGCATAGCGCGAAGGGTCGATCTCGGCGGGGACACCGGGCGGGTATTGTCGCAGCCAGATAGGCTCCATGGAGGGCATCCCCTGCCGCGTCATCGACCACGGTCCTGGCAAAAATCTGCCAAGTGGCAGCGCGTTGCAAGAGCCTTCACAGGGCTCTCGGGCGCCGCCGGGCCGTGGGCGAGGTGTCTCGCGGCCGGCGGGGACGGGACCGTCCCGACATTCGCCCCGTTTAACGGCTGCCCTTGCAGGGTGCGATCCGGTTTGCGCCCGAAGAACAAGCGCCGCGCCGACAAAGCTCCGACCTGTGCGGCGACCCCAAGCGTGTCCTGTCGATCGCGTCTGACGGCCTTCATTGCGCCGCAGCAGACGCGTTCACCTTCTTCGATTTGGCCGACTTGGCGTGGGTGACGTGACGGACGGCAGCGGTCTTCTTTCTCGGCTTATGCTTGCCGGCGATCGCAGTCTGGTCGGCGACGTCGGGTTTGCCGGCGGGACCGGTGAATACCGGGACCGGTGGTTCGGTATCCACCGGCGGCCCGAGCACGAACTTTCCGGTCGACGCCTTCAGGTTCGAAAGCATGAAGACGTTCCCGGAGGACGTGTCACCGTTGGCAGCAGAGGATGCGCCGTCATCCTCCTCGTCATTGTCTTCGGAAGGCGGCTTGCGCCGGTGGCTTCCGCACATCTCGTCGCGCAGATTGGGCGGGGCTGCGTCGATCGGCGCCAGCGCGTCGACCGTGCCGAGAGATGGTGTCAGCCAGGACAGCGCGGCGCTGTTGAATCCCCGTTCCAGGAGCTGCGCGGCTTCCTGTGCCCGCGTCGCTCCCGAATAGGCGCCAAGCACCACCGCGATAAGCCGGCGTCCGTTGCGGGTCGCGGACGCGACGACATTATAGCCCGAAGCGCAAATGAATCCGGTCTTCATGCCGTCGGCTCCCGGATAGCGCGTGAGCAAGGTGTTGTAGTTCTTCATGATCCGCGTGCCATAGCGGATCGAATGGATATGCCAGTAGAAATCGTACTGCGGAAATTCCTGGATCAAGGCCCGCGCGAGAATCGCCAGGTCGCGCGCCGAGGTCACGTGATTGTCGGCCGGCAGCCCGTTCGGGTTGACGAAATTGCTTTGCGTCATGCCGAGCCGGCGCGCATTGGCATTCATCATGTCGGCGAAGCCGGCGATCGATCCCCCGACGCCCTCGGCGATTGCCACCGCGACATCATTGGCCGATTTGACCATCAGCATCTTGAGCGCATTGTCAACGGTGACGATCGTGCCAACCTTGAACCCCATTTTTGTCGGCTGCTGGGCGGCGGCGTTGCGGGAGATCACGAGCGACGTGTCGAGGGTGATAGCGCCCTCCTTGACCGCGCGCAGCGTGGTATAAAGGGTCATCAGCTTGGTCACGGACGCCGGATACCACGGGTAGGTCGCGTTTTCCGAGAACAGGACCTTGCCGGTCGAAGCGTCGATCAGCAATTTTGCCTCGGCGTCGGCACGCGCGACCATGCTCACCGCCAGCGCAAGGGCGGCCATGCCGGTGACGACGATGCGTGAGTGGATGGAAATGGTCACGAGTCTCCGGTCCGGTCGCGGCGCGTCCCCTGAGAAGGGTTTCGGTACGAGGTCTGTATTCTTAGGCTATCCGACCTTGCGAGAGGAGGCAAAGGCGCTGCGGCCCTGCTGCAAATCGCTGGTCCCTGTTATCCTTTTGAAGTACGACTAAAATTCGGCAAGGAGACACGCGCATGACCGCTGCCATGATCGGCTGGGCCCATACCTGTTTCGGCAAGCTCGCCGGCGAGACCGTTGAGAGCCTCGTCGTGCGGGTGGCCCAGGAGGCGCTGGCGGACGCAGGCATCGAGGCGAAAGACGTCGACGAAATCGTACTCGGACATTTCAACGCCGGCTTCTCGGCCCAGGATTTCACCGCGTCATTGGTGCTTCAGAGTTCGCCCGCTTTCCGTTTCAAACCCGCGACCCGTGTGGAGAACGCCTGTGCGACCGGTTCCGCTGCGGTGCATCAAGGGCTCAAGGCCATCGCCGCCCGGTCGGCGCGCATCGTCCTGGTAGTCGGTGTCGAGCAGATGTCGGCGACACCGGCGCCGGACATCGGTCGCAACCTTTTGAAAGCCTCCTATGTGAAAGAGGAAGCCGACATCGACGGCGGCTTTGCCGGAATTTTTGGGCAGATCGCGGCGCTGTACTTCCAGAAATGGGGCGACCAGTCGGACGCGCTCGCGCTGATCGCGGCGAAGAATCACAAGAACGGCGTCGGCAATCCCTACGCACAGCTGCGCAAGGACCTCGGCTACGATTTCTGTCGTCACGAAAGCGAAAAAAACCCTTTCGTCGCAGGCCCGCTGAAACGGAGCGATTGTTCGCCGGTCTCCGACGGCGCCGCAGCCGTCGTGCTCGCCGACCTGGAGACTGCGTTGCGGTTCGGCAGGGCGATTGCGTTTCGTGCCGTCGCCCATGTTCAGGATTTCTTGCCGATGTCCAAACGCGATGTCCTCAAGTTCGAAGGTTGTTCGGTCGCTTGGCAGCGCGCCCTGACCGACGCGGGGCTTACGCTCGAGGATCTCTCCTTCGTGGAAACCCATGACTGTTTCACCATTGCCGAACTCATCGAATATGAGGCTATGGGCCTTACGCCGGAAGGGCAGGGCGCCCGGGCGATCAAGGAAGGCTGGACGCACAAGGATGGTCGGATTCCGGTCAATCCCTCCGGGGGGCTCAAGGCCAAGGGCCATCCCATTGGTGCAACCGGCGTGTCGATGCACGCGATGAGTGCGATGCAGCTGATGGGCTCGGCTGGAGATATGCAAATCGCCGATGCGCGTCTCGCGGGTATCTTCAACATGGGCGGTACGGCGGTCGCGAACTACGTGAGCATTCTCGAACGCATCAAATAATCGTCCGCTTGCTCTGCAAATTTGCATTAAGAGGTCTCACATTTCCGCGCTTGCAAAATGGCCGGCGGGATGGGAGGTATTACAATCCTAGGCTGTAGCTGTTCGTTTGCACACCAATCATTCATCACCCAAAATCTTAAGGCGGCTCGATGACCAATATTCCGACGGATCTCCTGCGCACGCTCGTCACCGTCGTCGATTTGGGCAGCTTCACGAAAGCGGCGGTTTCACTGGGTCTCACGCAACCGGCGGTAAGTGCGCAGATCAAGCGACTCCAGTTGCTGCTTGGCGGCGAGATGTTTGACCGCAGCATGCAGGGCATGAGTCTCACCCCCCAGGGCAAAATGGTGGTGAGCTATGCCCGTCGCCTATTGTCGATCAACGATCAGATCGTGCGCCTCAGCACCATGGCGCCGCGAGCCGAGTTACTCATTCGAATTGGCGTATCGAGCGACTACATCGCATCGATGCTTTCGGGCGTGCTCGGCCAGTTTCGCATGCGGTGGCCGGACATACGCTTCGTCGTGCGCACGGATTATTTCGATTCCCTGATCCGCGAACTGCGTTACGGCAATCTCGACCTATTGGTCGGGCTCTTCCCCACCCCGGAGCCCGACGCTCGCCACAGCTGGGCGGAGGAGGTCGTGTGGGTGCACGGCGGCACCACGCGTCTGGATCGCGACCGCCCGATACCTTTGGTGACTTATGGCGAGCCGTGCGCCTATCACCGACTGGCGGTCGCCGCCCTCAAAGGGGCCGGATTGTCCTGGGAAGACGTCTTCATCGGCCCGAGCACCGCGAGCCTGTGCGGGGCGGTCAGGGCGGGCCTCGGCGTGATGGCGATCATGCGGCGGGTCGCCACTGACTGTGGCATGGCCGTCTGCGAGGACAGCGCCCTGCCCAGCCTGCCCGACCTCTATTGCGGAATTTTTGTGCGTGAAGGCGGCGTACGCAGCGCATATGACCAATTGGCGGGCGATATCGCCGTGGCGATTTACGGTTCGGGGCACGGCGCACGGAAGTTCGTTGCCGCGGGGGCCGCGCATAAGACGAGCCCTGCCGCCTGAGTGCGGCGCGGTTCCAACCAACCAGGCCGCCCGTATCTCGCCTCAGCCCGGCGTTACGCTATGCTCGGGGCGCGCGCTGGAGGCGCGCCACGATGGCTCGGGTTGAGTCCACGCGCCGCGACATGAAGCCGTTCCGAGCGCCCTACGCGCCGCCCGACGAGGAACTCGCGGCTGTCATGCTCAGTGCGGCCAAGCGTTCCCAGGCGGCCGAAACGCGGATCGACGCGCAGGCAACGCGGCTGATCGAGGCGATCCGGTCTCGCGCCGGCCGCATTGGCGGGATCGAAGATTTCCTGCATGCCTACGCGCTGTCCACAAAAGAGGGCCTCGCGCTTATGGTACTGGCCGAGGCGCTGCTGCGCATACCCGACGCCGATACCGCCGATCGTCTGATCGAGGACAAGCTCAAGAACACCGATTGGACGCATCACGGCAAGCGTTCGACTGCCCTCCTCGTTTCCGCCTCTGCCTGGACGCTCGGCATGGCGGCGAAGATCATCCATCCCGGCGAAACGCCCGAGGGCATCCTCGAGACGTTGGTAAAGCGGCTGGGCCTTCCGGCGGTGCGCGCGGCAACGCGGCACGCGGTGCGCCTTCTGGGCGCGCATTTCGTGCTGGGCAGGACCATCGACGAAGCCCTGGCGCGCGCCGCGGAGCATCAGGAATTTTTGTATTCGTTCGACATGCTGGGCGAAGGAGCCCGTACCGCCGCCGACGCCGCGCGCCATTTCGAGTCTTATTACGAGGCGATTATTGCCATCGGCCAATCAGCGGGCGCAGGCGAAATGCCGCATCGGCCGGGCATTTCGGTGAAGCTGTCGGCCTTGCACCCTCGCTATGAGCCGCTTGGGCGCGAGCGCGTACTGCACGAACTCGTTCCGCGCGTGCTCGAGCTGGCGCGACTAGCAAAGCGTTACGATATTGGTTTCACCATCGACGCCGAAGAGGCCGACCGCCTCGAATTGTCGCTGGATGTCATCGCCGGCGTATTGCGTGATGAGTCTCTCGCTGGTTGGGACGGTTTTGGTCTTGCGGTTCAAGCCTATCAGAAGCGGGCGGGAGCCGTCATTGACTGGATCGAGGACGCCGCCGAAGCGCTCGATCGCCGCATCGCCGTGCGGTTGGTCAAGGGAGCCTATTGGGATACCGAGATCAAGCGCGCACAGGAGCGCGGTCTTGCGGATTATCCGGTGTTCACGCGCAAGGCCATGACCGATCTCTGTTATCTCGAGTGCGCGCGCAAGCTGCTGGGCGCGCGTGCGCGTGTCTATCCGCAATTTGCCACGCACAACGCGCTCACGATCGCGAGCTTGATCGAGGACGCGGGCGGCATCGAGGGCTATGAGTTCCAGCGTCTGCACGGCATGGGCGAGGCGCTCTATGCGGCCCTGCTTGCCGAGCATCCGAAGCTTGCCTGCCGCGTTTATGCGCCCGTCGGCACGCATGCCGACCTTCTCGCCTATCTCGTGCGGCGCTTGCTGGAGAATGGCGCTAATTCATCTTTCGTCTCGGTTGCCGCCGATCCCTCGGTCCCGATCGCCGAGATTTTGCGACGCCCGCAAAATCTCGTCGACGGGCCTGGCAGAGCGCGGCATCGCGGCATTCCCCTGCCGTGCGATTTGTACGGACCGCAGCGGCTCAATTCCCGAGGCGTGGAGTTCGGCGACGGCGCGGCGCTGGCCGAGTTGCTGGTCCAAATAAAGGCCGCGGCGATCCCCACAAGCGCTGCGCCCGTGATCGACGGCATCGAGCTTTCGGGTACGGAACGCGATCTTTTCTCACCGATCGACCGCGCGTTAATCGGTCGGGTGCGGGAAGCGGATGAGGTCGTCGCGACGGCCGCCATGGAGGCGGCCAGCGTGAGTTCTCATGCCTGGGACGCCGTGCCCGTGGCGCAACGGGCGGCTGTGCTCGAGCGCGTGGCCGCGCTGATCGAGGATAACCGGGCGCGCTTGATCGCCTTGTTGCAGATCGAGGCGGGCAAGACGCTTGAAGACTGCGTCGCCGAAGTGCGCGAGGCCGTCGATTATTGCCGTTATTATGCGTCCGAGGCACGCCGTGCCCTTGCACCGCAATTGCTGCCCGGCCCAACCGGCGAAAGCAACGAGCTGCGCTACCGCGGCCGCGGGGTCTTCGTTTGCATCAGCCCCTGGAATTTTCCACTTGCGATTTTCGTCGGTCAGGTCGCTGCGGCACTGGTCGCGGGCAACAGCGTCGTGGCCAAGCCCGCCGAGCAGACACCGCTCATTGCATATGAAGCTGTGAAACTCATGCATGCGGCAGGCGTGCCCGCGCACGCGCTGCATCTCGTGCCCGGCGACGGTCGCGTCGGCGCGTTGCTGGCAGCGGATCCGCGTGTGGCCGGGATTGCCTTTACCGGTTCGACCGAGGTCGCACGCCTCATTTACCGAACGCTCGCCGCGAAGGAAGGACCCATCCCGGTGCTCATTGCGGAAACGGGGGGCATCAACGCCATGATTGTCGATGCGACCGCCTTGGCGGAGCAGGTCACGGACGACGTCGTTGCTTCCGCATTCCGTTCGGCCGGTCAGCGATGTTCGGCGTTGCGTCTCCTCTGTCTGCAGGATGACGTCGCCGACCATATCCTGGAGATGGTGATCGGTGCGACCCGGGAACTCAGCGTCGGTGATCCGCGCGAACCCGCAACCCATGTCGGTCCCGTCATCGATGCCGACGCGCAGACCGCGCTCGAACGTTGGATCGCCGGCATGCATGGCACAATACGCTTCCGCTGGGATGGGGTGATTCCTCCAAAGGGATTCTACGTGGCTCCCACAATCATCGAGCTCGACCGCGCGCGCGATCTGCGACACGAAGTTTTCGGACCGGTGCTGCACGTCGTGCGCTGGCGTGCCCCCGAGATCGACACGCTACTCGATGACATAGCGGGCAACGGCACCGCCCTGACGCTCGGCATCCATACGCGCATCGACGCGACCGCAGCCTACATAACCGCAAAGCTTCAGCACGGAAACGTCTACGTCAACCGCAACATGATCGGCGCCGTGGTCGGCGTGCAGCCATTCGGCGGCGGCGGACTCTCGGGCACAGGGCCGAAAGCGGGCGGCCCGCATTACGTCCTCCGTTTTGCTTGTGAGCAGGTGATCACCGTCAACACGGCTGCGACGGGAGGAAACGCAGCATTGCTCAGCGTCTCGGACGACGCCTGAGCACGCCCGCCTGGCGTCGCAGGAGCCCGGGAGGGCCACCGGGCCCTTGCCGCGACGCATATCGACGTTACATCGGCGTCATCCGGGGCGGAAGATTCGTGGCATCGCGGGGTCACGTCCGGATTCCATCTGTTAACCGTGACGATGCCAGAATCAGCTATGATATATCGTCATGACTGATTCGGTGGCCCGCCTTTACGACGCGGTCGTCGCGGCGCGCAGTGCCGATCCGGCGAAATCGCGCACAGCGCGGCTGCTGCGCGCCGGTCGCGCAAAAATGGCCAAGAAGCTCGCTGAAGAAGCGGTTGAAGTGGTCATCGACGCGATGCACGGCCAGCCCGAGGCCGTTATCCGCGAGAGCGCGGATCTCATTTACAACCTGGTCGTGTTATGGGTCCATGCCGGGGTGCATCCGGAGGACGTCTGGGCCGAGATGCGTCGGCGCGAGCTGATGTTTGGGATTGCCGAAAAAGTGCCCAAAGATATGGTACATGGATCGGCACGGCGGCGGGTTGTCTCCATTGATGTTGGGCGCGTACGCAAGCGCCGCTGATCCTTCCTCCTACCGTCTGACGGATATTCGATGACTGTCCAGGCTTCCGCGCGGCGCGGTCCGCTTCGCCGCATCTATGATTGGTGCATTGAGGCCGCGGATCGGCCGCGAGCTCTCTGGACCATGGGCGCGGTAGCGTTCGCCGAAAGCTCGTTCTTTCCGGTGCCGCCCGACGTTATGTTGATCCCGATGGCCCTCGCGCGCCCGCAGCGCGCTTATGTAATGGCGGCTTGGTGCACGGCGATGTCGGTGGCCGGCGGCCTCCTCGGCTATGCCATCGGGGCGCTGCTTTACGATTCGGTCGGCGTCTGGCTCATCCGGTTCTACGGCTACAGCGATAAAGTCGAAGCGTTCCGGCTCGCCTACGCGCAGTGGGGCGCCTGGATCATACTCCTCAAAGGGTTGACACCGATCCCCTACAAAGTGGTCACCATCACGTCCGGCTTTGCCGGATACAATCTCGGCCTTTTTATTCTGTTTTCGGTCATCAGTCGCGGTGCTCGTTTCTTCGTGGTTGCCCTGCTGCTGCATCGCTACGGCGAGCGAGCACGCCACATGATTGAGAAACGGCTCGGCCTGTGGGTGAGTCTCGGCACGGTCGTGATCATGCTCGGCATCGCAGCCGCGCTCTATTTGTTTTGAGGCGGTCCGCCCGTTTCATATTTTTGCCACCGGGACACAGCTAG
>JADGGK010000147.1 GCA_019689975.1 Pseudolabrys sp. | reverse complement strand
ACGCGCGGGAACAGGGTCTGATAGGCCTCGCCGTAGGTCATCGCCACGCCGGTATTGCGCGCGCCCTGAATGCCGCGGTTGAGCGCGACGCGCTCGTAATAGGCCCACAGGTGTTTCTGCGCCGCGAGAATCTGGAAGGCCTGGTATTTCCTTTCCCAGACCTCGTCGATCTTGAGGATCAGGTCGGGCTTGAAGTTGCACATTTCCGGCTGGTGCGGCTCGAACAGATAGACCGGCGGCGCCGAATAGCGGTAGCGCGCACCCGGTTTGTGGCCCATGGCCTGCGCGATCACGCGCGTCTCCTGCGCGAAATGGGCCGCGACCGGGTGGTCGAAATTGTAGGGATCCTCGAGGGCGTGCGTGAGGACGAAAGCCGGATTGAGCGCGCGGTAGATGTCCACCATGCGCTCGACATGCGTCTCGTTGAGCCGCAACGGGTAATCCCCGACGTCGAAGAACTCGATCTCGGCGCCGAGCAGCTTCGCCGCCCGCTCGGCCTCGTCCCTCCGGCCCGCCTTGACCTTCTCCAGCGTGGCGCCGGGCTCCTTCCATGCGAACTGGCTCTCCCCGCGCTCGCCGTAGGAGAGGCAGACGATCATCATCCGGTAGCCGCGCTTGGCGTGCAGGGCGATGGCGCCGCCCGCGCGCCAGACGAAATCGCCCGGATGGGCGGTGACCACAAGGCCGGTCTTCTGCTCCGCCATAACGACTCCTTTTTCCATATCGCGCGTTTGAACTCGAACGAGTTCCGATCGCCTCGGCTCGATCCCGTCACGGCGATCGACCGCGCATTGCCACGATCCCCGCACCCGGCGGCGCGACCCCGCCCCGTCATGGCGCGCGGTCGCGACGGGGCGACGAAGCAATCCAGGGTCAAAGTGTCAATATGTCAATACCGGATCGCTTCGCTCATGATGACGACAATTCTCGTTTGCCTCGCCCTCGCTCGTGCTCGGGCTCGCGATGACCGGGAGGGGCGCGCGGCGGCGTCGAGGAGGCCGCCGCGGCGCAAAACGCCCGCAAGGGGGCGACGAGCCAAACCGAGGCGGCGCGATCAATTCTGCATTGCGTTGCTTGCGCCCGCCATGAGGGGTCACTATCACCGAGCTCCACGCCAGGGAGACCCTGCGGCGGTCGAACGCCGCCTTCGAGCATGCCCTCATGACCGACCCCGCCACATTGCGCATCGCCCTCGGCGACTATCCCCATACGCTCCCGCTCAAGCGCGGGCAGGTCGTCTCGCCGTGGCTGCGGCTCGACTTCGTCGAGATCAAGCCGATGCACAAGGCCTTCAAACCCATGGTGCGCGAGCACGCCTTCGATGCGAGCGAGCTTGCCCTTGTCACCTGCCTGCAGGCCAAGGTGCACGGCAAGGGCCTCAGGCTCTTGCCGGCGACGATGCTTGCCCGTTTCCAGCACGGCGCCATGCTCTACAACGCCGCGCGCGGCCGGCTGCGCCTTGCCGACCTGCCCGGCCGCCGCATCGGCGTGCGCTCCTACAGCCAGACCACGGGCGCGTGGCTGCGCGGCATCATCGAGAACGACTACGGCATCGACCTCTCGGGCGTGCAATGGGTGACCTTCGAGGACGGGCACGTGGCGGAGGCGAAGGACCCGCAGGGCGTGATCCGTGCGCGCCCCGGCCAGGACATGACCGCGATGCTGCTTGCGGGCGAGCTCGACGCCGCGATCTATGGCGCGGAGCTGCCGCAGGATCCGCGCCTGGCAAGCGTCATTCCCGATCCCGAGGAAGCGGCGCGCAACTGGTACGCGAAGCATCGCCTGGTGCCGGTCAACCACATGGTGGTGGTGACCGAGGAGCTTGCCCGCGCGAGGCCCGACGTGGTCACGGAGCTCTACCGGCTGCTGGAGGCGGCGAGGCATGCCGCGGGCAAGCCCGGCCCGATCGATCAGGCGCCCTTCGGCCGCGAGGCGAACCGGCCTTGCCTCGAGCTGCTCATATCCTATGCGGTGCAGCAGAAGCTCATTCCGGCGCCGCTTGCCGTCGACGCGCTCTGGTAGCGGGCGGTGTGCCGTGGCGGCGATCCTGCGTCGCCGCCGCTCGCCGCACGCGCCGCCGCGGGTCGCTTCGCCCCATTGCGGCGGCGGCCGCTCGCCCATGCCATAGATGCCATAACGGGCGGACCGTCGTCCGCCCGTTTCCGGCTCCCGGATCCATTCCCCGGCGCGAACTTGCGTCCGCCGCGCGGGTACCAGTTACTGGAGCCAGGGTCGGGTGACACGCGCCGCGCCTGCGGCAAGCCGCAACCGCGTCCCATGCCCGCTCCGGCCATGGCGGTCATCCGTGTTCGGCGCAGCCGACCTCCAGTTGACCTGCCATGAGCCTAGCGCCGCCGCCGGCCCTGGCAAGGGCGGCCGCGGGCCGGTTGATAATTGCGGGGATGAAATGTGACCGCGCCCCCGCGCCGGCGCGGGGAGCGACCGGGGACGCCGGTCGTCATCCCGCGCCCGCGCGAGCGCGGGGTGCGCCGCGGCGCGGGCCGATCGCTTTATCTGTCGCCCGTCACCCTATAATGATCCCGCCTCGGTTTGTGTCGTCGTCCGGCCTCGCCCTCCGTCGGGCAAGGCGGAAGGGAGCGTGTCGCCATGCCAGTCCCAAGTTGCCGTGAACGATTCGAGTCGGCGCTCGCGCGCATCGACGATCCGAAAGGCGAGGGTGCGCGCGCCTGTCTTACCGTCTATCGCGAGGCGGCGCGCGCCGCCGCGGAGGCGGCGGATGCGCGCGCGCGCGCCGGCGTGTCGCTCGGGCCGCTCGACGGTGCGATCGTATCGATCAAGGATCTGTTCGACGTGGCGGGCGAGGTCACGCGCGCCGGCTCGAGGATCCTGGCCGAAGAAGGCCGGCCGGCGGCGAGGGATGCGCCCGTGGTGCGGCGGCTGCGGGCCGGCGGCGCCGTCATCATCGCCAAGACCAACATGACCGAATTCGCCTATTCGGGCATCGGCGCCAATCCGCATTACGGCACGCCGGGCAACCCGGCCGACCGCGGCCGCGTGCCCGGCGGCTCGTCCTCCGGCGCGGCGGTGGCGGCGGCCGACGGCATGTGCGAGGTGGCGATCGGCACCGACACCGGCGGCTCGACCCGCATTCCGGCCGCGCTTTGCGGCATCGTCGGTTTCAAGCCCAGCCGCCAGCGCATTCCCACCGAGGGAGCCTTTCCGCTGTCCTACAGCATCGACTCGATCGGGCCGCTCGCGCCTTCGGTCGAGGCTTGCGCCAAGGCCGATGCGGTGATGGCGGGCGAGGACTGGACGCCGCTCGCGCCCGCGCCGTTGGGCGATCTGCGCATCGGCATCCCGCAGGGCGCGCCGACGGAGAATCTCGACGCCACCGTCGGCAAGAGCTTTGCGCGCGCGGTCGAGGCCTTGAAAAAGGCCGGCGCGCGGCTGTCGGACCGGAGGCTCGATCTCATCGAGGGCATGGCGCGCGTCAATAGCAAAGGCGGCGTGCAGCCGGCCGAGGCCTTCGCCGTGCATCGCGAGCGGCTTGCGCGCCGCGCCGGCGACATCGATCCCAACGTGCGCATTCGTCTCGAGCGCGCGCGCGACATCGGCGCGGCCGACTATATCGACATGGTGCGCGAGCGCGCGCGCCTGATCCGGGCCATGGACGAGGCGCTCGCCGATCTCGACGCGATGGTCTGGCCGACGACGCCGATCGTCGCGCCCACGCTCGCCGAGGTCGCCGCGCCCGAGGATTTCGCGCGCAAGAACGCCATGGTGCTGCGCAATACCGTCATCGTGAATTTCTTCGATCTTTGCGCCATCTCGCTGCCCTTGCCGCGCGACGGCGGCCTGCCGACGGGCCTGATGCTGGTCGCGCGCAACGGGCAGGATCATCGCCTGTTCCGCATGGCGGCGGCGGTCGAGCGGTTGTTCG
>JADGGK010000049.1 GCA_019689975.1 Pseudolabrys sp. | reverse complement strand
TTTTCCTGCCACAGACCCGATGCCCGCATTTGTGGCGCGGCCGCTTCTGGATTGCTTCGCCCTCGCTGTCGCTCGGGCTCGCAATGACGGGGAAGGGCGTGCAGACACACCATGACGGGGAAAGGCCGCAGGCTGGCAATGACGGGAAAGGGCGCGCGGGCGCGCAAGGACGGGACAAGTAGCGCGCCCGCCCGCCATGACGGGGCAATAGCACCCGAGGCCTAGCTCGCGAGTCTTGCGTCTTCGTGCCCGAGCCGGGTGGGTGTCTGCAGGCGGGCGGTTATTTCCGCGGCCGTGACCGCTTTGCCGAAACGGAAACCCTGCATGGCGTGGACTCCGGCGGCGCGCAGGAACAGATGTTGGTCGGCGGTCTCCACCCCTTCGGCGGTCACCTGCATGCCGAGACCGCGGCCGAGGCTGACGACCGCATGCACGATGGCGGCGGCGTCGGCCGCCTTTTCGATCGAGCGCACGAAACTGCGGTCGATTTTGAGCTTGTCGAAGGGAAAACGACGCAGATAGAGAAGACTCGAGTATCCGGTTCCGAAATCGTCGAGGGCGATGCGCACGCCGAGCGCCTTGAGCCGGAGCATCGAGGATTCGGCAATGTCGACGTTGCCGATCAGCACGCTTTCCGTGAGCTCGAGCTCGAGACGGGCCGGATCGAACTCCGTTTCCGCCAGCGCGCGCTCGACCATATCCACGAAATCGGCGCGACGGAATTGGAGCGAGGAGACGTTGACCGCGACGTTGACGCCCGGCCAGGCCTTGCCGTCGGTCATTGCGCGCCGCAGCACCCAGGCGCCGAGCTCGATGATGAGGCCGGAGTGCTCGGCGATCGCGATGAACTCGCTCGGCGCTATTTCGCCGCGCTCGGCGTCGGTCCACCGGCACAGCGCCTCGACGCCGACAAGCTTTTCGCCGCTGTTGTTGACAATGGGCTGGTAAAGCAGTTGCAGGCGGTCGTTCTCGATGGCTTTACGCAGATCGTTCTCCAGCAGCTTGCGCTTCGACAGATCCGCGTCCATGGCCGCGTCGTAGATGCACGCGCGGTTGCGGCCCTCGTTCTTGGCGCGATAGAGCGCCATGTCGGCATAGCGCAAGATGTCGGCGGCGCCCGCGCACCTCTTGTCGATCACGGCAATGCCGATGGAGGCGCCGATGACGATGTTTTGACCGTTGATCAGATAAGGCGCGCAAATGGATCGGATGATGCGCTCGGCAAGCAGCATGATCCGGCCGTGATCGTCACCGATCGAGGAAATCACCGCAAACTCGTCGCCGCCGAGGCGCGCAACCAGGTCCCCCTCGCGCACGATGCGCGACAGCCGCAGCGTCACATTGCGTATCAGTTCGTCGCCGACGGGGTGGCCGAGGGTGTCGTTGACGTCCTTGAAGTGATCGAGGTCGATATAGAAGACGACGGCGGGCGCGGCGCCATTGGCCACCTCGTCGATGACCTCCTCCAGGCGTTCGCCGAAGAATACGCGATTGGGAAGACCGCAGAGCGGATCGTGCATGGCAAGATACCGCAAGCGCGATTCGCTCGCGGCGATGGCTGCCGCGGTGCGCCGCATGTAACGCAGCACGAATCCGGCAAGCAGTATGAATCCGCACAGCGCCACGACGATGAAGGGCGTCACGCTGTCGACGATCTCGGCCCCCGGCTGCGTGGGCGCCCAGGCAAAACGCGCAATCGGGAGGCCGCTCGGGTCGGCAAGCACGTAGTCCATGTCGCCCGAGCGGGGCGAGCCGTCGGCGACGAGGCGCAGATTCGTCATGCGCAGCTGCGCGCCGATGTCCGCGAGCAACTTGTCGTTGATGAATTTGACGGACACCACGACCGGCGCCTGGTTGTCGAGCGAAGGCGGGATGCCGTCGACCGGGCCGACGGCGACCGCCGCGATCGCCGCAGGCTGGTCCATGACGCGCATGATGACGCTGAGCCGCGAGTGGGCGCCGCCTTCGCTTGCCGAGGCATCGTGGACGCGGATGCCGTGGCGCAAATTCGGTGCGCGACCGCGCATGTAATCGAGGATGGGGACGAGATCGGCCATGATCCGGCGGTTCAGGTCCGCGCCCGCATGCGTCGGATCGATCTGGGCGAAGCGCGGCCGGTCGTCGCCGTCGAAGACCATGACGTAATCGTGTTCGAAGAAATTCTGCAGCCATGCGCCGACGCGGTGCGACGTCCAGGCCGGATCGAATGCCGTCCTGATGTGCTTGATCGCGGTCTGCGAGGAGGCCACGCTCTCGACTTCGCGCAACACGCGTTCGCCGCGCGCGTCGAGTTCGCGCCTGAGGAGCTGGATTTCGCGCGCCAGCGCCATCTGGTCGGCGCGGCGTGCCGAGGAGAGCACCGCGACCACGATGCAGATGATGGCGACGGCAACGATGACGCCGACGGGCACCACGACGCTCATCCGCGCGCGGTCCCAACTGGTATATCGGCTCTCCTCGGCGCTCCGGGGCGGCGCAGCCAGCGGCACGTTGACCTCTTAACCCTTTCTTCCGATTGGGCTTCCGCCCGAGCTATAGGGCGCAAAGCTTGCTATTCGCTTGCGCCGCGGTCAGGCTGGGGTCTCCTGCGCGCCGGCAGCGGCAAATTCGCCGCTGGCATTAACCGAAGGTTAAAACGCAGGCGCGCGCCGGTACGCCGCGAGCGGTTCGCGCGCAGCCGGGTGGCGCTCCCCTGCGGCCTGCGCGGCCGCGCCCCGGCGGCGCGCGACATCCCCGCGACCATCCGCCAAGTCGATGAAAGTCATCGGTTTTTACGGCGCGCCGCGCGAAGGGGCGGCGGGCCGGGAGGCGCGTGCGGGGTGCGGCGCAGGGCACGATTTGCCAGCCGGGTGACGCCCACGATAGGAACGACGCCAAGGGCGGCGTTTTGCGGCGAAGAGACTATGGGCAGCGCGTCTTCCGAGATCGTCACCGCGGCCGTGCTGGTCATCGGCGACGAGATCCTGTCGGGCCGCACCAAGGACAGGAATATCGGCTATATCGCCGATTGCCTGACCGCGCTCGGCATCGATCTCAAGGAGGTCCGCATCGTGCCCGATGAGGCGCGCGCGATCGTCGAGGCGGTCAATGCCCTGCGCGCGCGATATGACTATCTATTCACGACCGGCGGAATCGGGCCCACGCATGACGACATCACCGCCGAATGCGTCGCGCAGGCTTTCGGCGTGCCGCTCGAGCTGCATCCCGAAGCGGTCGAAATCCTCAGGGAACGGCTTGCCAGGACCGGCGGCGAATTGAACGAAGCGCGCATGCGCATGGCGCGCGTCCCACGCGGCGCCACGCTCGTGGCGAACAAGGTTTCGGGCGCGCCCGGCTTCTGGATCGGCAACGTGATCGTGATGGCCGGCATTCCGGCGGTGATGCAGGCGATGCTCGACGAGGTTGCCCCCCGGTTGAAGACGGGTACCAGGCTCGTGTCGGTGACGATCCGCGCCGACGCGAAGGAAGGCGATGTCGGCACGGCGCTGGGCGAGATTGCCAAGGCGAATCCCGGCGTGTTGATCGGCAGCTATCCGTTCTTCGACGAGAAGCAGGGACCGAATACCAATATCGTCGTGCGCGCGCGCGATCCGCAGAAGCTTGCGGAAGTGAAGGCGGCGGTGGAGACGATGCTGGCGCGCGTGAAGGCGGGTCGCGAGGGCTCGCCGTGAGCCGAGAAGGACGGAGCACTTGCGCATGACAGGTCCGCAAACCGAGGGCGCCGCGCGCCCGGAAAAGGCCTTTCCCGTCTCCTGGGACCAGTTCCACCGCGACTCGCGCGCGCTTGCCTGGCGCTTGCACGAGGCGGGGCCGTTCGAGGCCATCGTCTGCATCACTCGCGGCGGCCTGGTGCCGGCGGCGATCGTCGCGCGCGAGCTCAATCTGCGCGTCATCGAGACGATCTGCGTGGCGAGCTATGCCGACTACCGGAGCCAGAGCAGCCTCAAGGTGATGAAGGGAATCGCGCCGGAAATCGCGGCGATGCATAGGCAGGCTCGCCGCGTGCTGATCGTCGACGATCTGGTCGATACGGGAAAGACCGCGCGCGTGGTGCGCGACATGCTGCCGACGGCGCATTTCGCGACCGTCTATGCCAAGCCCTTGGGACGGCCGCTGGTGGACACCTTCATCACCGAAGTATCGCAGGACACCTGGATCTATTTTCCCTGGGATACGGGACTTGCGTTCCAGCCGCCGATCCAGCCGGGCGGGGAATGAGGCCGGCGGGCGGGGCGCTGGCCGCGAGCCGCGCGATCGGGTAGATTCGCGCGCGAAGGACGCTCCGCATGGTGGCCGCCCAACGCAGTGCCCACGAGCTGCGCTCGCATCATGTGCGCGCGCAGGACGTGCCGTGGCAAAAGACGCGTTTCCCCGGCTGCGAGATGAAGCCGCTCATGATCGATCCCTCGAGCGGGCTCGCGACCGTGCTGTTCAAGATGGCGCCGGGCGCCGTCCTCCCCGACCATGAGCACGTGCTGATCGAGCAGACCTATGTGCTCGAGGGCTCGCTCGTCGACAAGGAAGGTCCCGATGCCGGCCTCGAGGTCGGGCCGGGCGAATTCGTCTGGCGGCCGGCGGGCAGCCGTCACGCGGCATGGAGTCCGAACGGCGGTTTGTTCATCGCCATTTTCCAGATTCCCAACAAGTTCTTCGAGCCGGACGGCCGGGTGGCGGACGCCGCCGGCCGGGATTGGCAGCAAGCCTGGGGACATCTGTTATCGGACTAAGTGTTATCGGACTAGGGCGGGCAGGGGCGCGCCTTTGCGCTCGCGCGCCGGCGCGCCGGGCCCTGCGGACGTGGCGGAACGGTAGACGCATGGGACTTAAAATCCCTTGGGAGCAATCCCGTGAGGGTTCGAATCCCTCCGTCCGCACCAGTACTTAGAAGAAAATGGAACTTCGCAGGGTCGACCGGAATCGTCTTCTGGCAACATCCTTGGCAACATTTGGCGAATTTCGGGTTCGAGCCGCGCCATAGGCATCGATCTCTGCGAACCTGTCCTTACAGGCGAGCATGGTGTTGATCTACGCCCGTTCGTACCGGTCGAGCTCTTCCCGTCGCTCGAGCTGGTCGAGGTGATAGGCCACCGCGCGGCTCAGGGGTCCGTTTCGACAGGGGTTGAATGACTGAAGTCCTTGTGGCTCCGAGCGGTGGCCGACACCGATTCGGAGCGGCCAGGTGGACCCCGGCCACCCGCAAGAACGATAGCCGCCCAGGGTTGGGTGACCAGAGTGATGTGACCGACGAGGAATGGCGGCTGATCGAGCCGTACTTGCCGCCAGCCAGGAAAGGGGACGACCGCGGCAGAGGCCGCTGCGCGAGATTGTCAACGGCATTTTTAACGTGATGCGGTCGGGATGCATGGTGGCAGTTGCCGAAGGACCTTCCGCCCCGGGGCACGGTCTACCGCTGGTTTGCGGCCTGGCTTGCGATGCTTGCGTCTTCGAGACGATGAACCATGCTCTGGTGATGGCCGACCGCGAACGGTCGGGGTGCAAGGCCAGCATTCAGGATCGCGTTGCTGGTGGACCGCTCCTGCAAGCCTCTCGGCGCTTGTTTGCCTTCATCGAGCGGGCGTTCGCGAAATGGCGGATATGCTGGCGGGCGCGTTGCCACCGCCACCCGCCTCATCGTTGAGATTGTCGCCAAAAGCCCCGACCAGATCGGCTTTGCCGTCTTGCCGCGCCGAGGGATGGTCGCGCGCTTCTTCGCCCGGATCGGTCGTAACCGCAGGCTCGCCGAGGGTTTCGAGGCAACCAGCGACTCCGCCATAGCCTTTCTCTCCACCGCTTCCGTCATGCTGCTCTCACGGCGGTCGGGCGAAGAGGGCGGCAGATCCCAGAGCCTGGCGCCGCCGGCCCCGATCATGCGGCGCAGCGCGGGCGACTTGTGGCTGCCGAGATTGGCGAGGATGACGATATCGCCCGGCTTGAGGGTGGGAACGAGCTGCCGCCCGACATGGGCGCGGAAGTATTGGCCGTTGATGGGGCCGCCGCACGGGCAAGGGGCACCGAGCCGGTCGCAGCGCGGCGCGCCGAGGAAAATCAGCGTGCGCCGGTGACCTTGAGGCGCGAAAGCCCGTATCCGGCGGCCCTTCGGCCCCCATCCCTGCAGCGGCGCCATGTCGGTCTTGAACCAGGTTTCGTCGATGAACACCGAGCGGCTCGGATCGAGTCGGCCCTGTCGGGCTTCACCACGAGGCCGCCGCCGCTACACCACGTCAACCGACACGATCCAAGCAGCGCGCGATCGTCCAACAAATTGCCGTGCCGATCAGTCTTACGAGCGAACTGTGTAACTGGGTTCTTGGGACTTCGCCCGTTTCATCTGGCTGCAAGCGCCTCCACGCGCTTTGGATCGAGCAGTCGAACGCCGCCTGGCACGATGACCAGCATCTTCTCCCGCGCCATTCGCGACAGAGTCCGGCTCACGGTTTCGATGGTGAGTCCGAGGAAGTCGGCGATATCCTGCCGGCTCATAGCGAGAGGCACGGTCGCCGAGACCGCTCCGATGCGGGCCAGCCGATTTTGCAACCCGACGAGAAATGAGGCCACCTTCTCTTCCGCGGATCGGCGTCCGAGGACCACCATTTGGTCCTGGGCCAGGCTGAGCTCGTGCGTCGCAAACTCGTGCAGGCGGCGCAGGAGGTGCGGTTTCTCGTCGAGAAACGCTCCGAAGGCGATCCGAGAGAACCGGCAGACCCTAACCGTCTCTATCGCATCGGCGGAGCAGCCGTAGCGGTCGGCCATGGCAAGGCCAAGGAAATCTCCCGGCAAGGCGAAGCCGACGATCTGCCGCCTGCCGTCGGGCAGCAGTTTGTAGAGCCGCACCACGCCCTCAGTGATGTTGAAAACCGTGCTGGCAGGCTCGTCTTGTATGAACAAGGTCGATTTGGGCTCGAATACCGACTGCTGCGCAAGCGCATCGAGGGCGCAAAGTTCTTTGGAATCGAGTGCGGCGCAGATGCTGACCGGGCGAACCTTGCACAAGGCGCAACGCTCTCCTGCGTGCATTCCGCACTGCGCGGAACCGTCGGTCTGAACGGTGGTTTGACGCGCGATCATCCGGGCACTCCTATTCTCGACCCTGTATAAATCTATACCTTGGCAGAGAGGTGAGGTAGGGCCATACCCCGAATTGACCAGGATCAATGTGGGATCTTGTAGGCTTCGGATATATAATTGCTAATGCACGAGATTTTTCATCGCGATCATTTACGGCCTGACCGGGCGCGGCAAGCCTACGCGCTGGCGCGATTGCACGACCCGACATTGACGCTGCACCAGTGGACAGGTTTGGTTCGTCAATGGACGCGCGGTCAGAAGCGGCGATGGGGCGTCATCGGCATCAAAGACGCGCGCGGCTACCTGCATGCTCTGTTCTCATATCGCCTCGATAATCGCCTGAGCGGCGGCAAGGTTCTTCACGTGTCCGATCTGATCGTGGCCCATCTGCCGGGACAAGCGATCTATTCGGCGATCGTGAAAGAGATCATGCATCTTGCTCGCGAGACTGGATGTGCGTCAATTCTTGTTGAGCTAGCGCGGCGCTCCGGCAAACAGACCGAGAGCGCCATCCGTAACGCATTCGCCGGCGCGGGCTATGCGTCCCGGCCCCTTCCCGTGTTCCTTTGCGAGCGGCTCGGCATCGGCCGTAGCGCTCTCAATTAGGTTGGGCGAGAGCCAAGGTGGCGATGCGGACATCCCGATCTTCGGGATCATCGGCCAGCTCGAAGCCGAACTCCTTGCACATCTGCAGCATCACAGAGTTCTCGCGCAGAATCTGACCATAGATGCGCTGCAAACCCTCCGCGCGGGCGTATTCGAGGATGAGCTCCATGAGCTTCCAACCGAGGCCTTTGCCTTTCCAATCGGACCGCAGAAGGATCGCGTATTCGGCGGTTTCATAGTTCGAGTCGGCGTGCATCCGAACGCCGCCCACCATCTCTCCCGAGTTCTCGTCGATCGCCACGAAGGCCATGGCTCGGGCGTAATCGAGCTGCGTCAACTTCGCAATGAAGGTGTGGCCAAGGTCCTTGACCGGCGCGAAAAAGCGCAGCCGCAGATCCTGCGGCGACACCTTCATAAAGAACTGGCGCACAAGCTCTTCGTCGTCCGGGCGCACCGGCCTTGCGAAAAGGCGTGATCCATCGGCGAGCGAAAACCGCCGCTCCCATCCTATTGGATAGGGCCGCACCGCAAATCGCGGATGCCCTTTTCCCTTGAATTTCGGCGTCGCGGCCGCGACCGCTATGCGTGCATCGAGCGCGAGCACGCCGCTCGCATCGGCCAAGAGCGGGTTGATTTCCAGCTCCATGACCTCGGGAAGGTCGGCCGCAAGTTGCGCAAGCTTGATCAGGACGAGCGCCACCTCGTCGATTTTCGCTTCGGGGACATCGCGGTAGGCCCGCAATAATCGGGCAACCCTGGTCCGCCCGATAAGATCGTGAGCGAGCCCGAGGTCAAGCGGCGGCAGCGCGATCGCCTTGTCGGCGATCACCTCGACTGCGGTGCCGCCATGGCCGAAAACCACGATCGCGCCAAAAGTCGGGTCGTCGGTAATGCCGACGATCAACTCGCGGGCCTTGGGCCGGACGATCATCGGCTGGACCGCAACGCCGGCGATGCGCGCATCAGGCCTCGCCGCCGCTGCAGCGGCAATAACTTCTGCCGCGGCCGCCCTGACGGCATCCGTGCTCACCAAATTCAAGCGGACGCCACCTACGTCCGACTTGTGGATAATGTCTCGCGACATGATCTTGACGGCGACGGCGCTGCCGGATGCGAAAAGCGAGGCCGCGACGGCTTCGGCCTCCTGCGGGTCGCGTGCAAGCCTCGTGGGCACGATCGGGATCGCATAGGCCGCACAAAGCTCGGCGCATTCGAGCGGATCGAGCCAGCGGCGTCCGGCGGCGAGCACGCTCTCCACTACGCGACGGGCGCCGGCGACATCAGGCACAAACTGCTGAGGCAGACTCGGAGGCGTTGCCATCAGCGCCGTGGTCGCTTCGCGGTGGCGCACGAGATGCATGAAGCCTCGAACGGCCTCGGTCTCGGTCGCGTAATTCGCGATTCGCGCCCGATTGAACACCTCGGAAATTTCAGGGCCGGCGCCGATCCAGGCCGCAAGGATAGGTTTTGGGTGAATGGATTTTGCCCGTTGTCGCTCCGCGACATCGGCAACGGACCGCGCGGTTTCGAGCGCCGAGGCGAGCGCCGTCTCTACGTTCAATACCAGCACGGCGTCGTTCCGCGGATCGCCCAGGAGCGCTTCCAGTGCGGCCGCATACCGCGCGGCGTCGGCATCTCCCACGATGTCGACCGGATTCGCCTTCGACCAGGTCGGCGGCAACACCGCATCAAGCCGAGCGCGGGTTTCCGGCGCGAGCTCTGCAGGGCGGCCGCCTAAATCAATCAGCCGATCGACAGCGAGCACCCCGACGCCGCCGCCGTTCGTAAGGATGGCGAGGCGGCCGCCGGTCACGGCGGGGATGCGGCCGAGCGTCTCTGCGCCATCGAACAATTCGCCGAGATCGAACACCCGCAGCATGCCGGCCCGGCGGAAGGCCGCGTCGTAGACCTCGTCCGATCCGGCGAGCGCGCCCGTATGTGTCGCGGCCGCCTTGGCTGCGAAGCCGTGCCGGCCTGCCTTCACAACGACTACCGGCTTACTGCGCGCCGCGGCGCGCGCGGCCGACATGAATTTCCGCGCGTCCTTGATCGCCTCGACGTAGAGCAGGATCGCCCGCGTGTGCCGGTCGAGTGCGAAGTGATCGAGGAGATCGCCGAAATCGATATCGAGCTGATCTCCGATCGAGACCAGGGCGGAAAAGCCCACCGCGCGACGCACCGCCCATTCGATGAGTCCGGCCGTGACCGCCCCGGATTGCGATATCACGGCGAGATCGCCACCCTCGGGCATGTGGGCCGCGAAGGTCGCGTTGAGCTTGGCGATCGGTGCCATCACACCGATGCAATTCGGACCGAGAAGTCGAAGACCGTGCGGTCGGGCGATCTGCTCGCAGGACTCGGCCAGTGAACCGGGTCCGTGCCCCAGTCCGGCAGTGATGATGACGGCGGCGGCGCTGCCTATCGCTGCGGCCTCTGCCACGACCGACGGCACTTGTGCGGGAGGCACCACGACCACCGTCAGATCCGGGACGATCGGCAGATCGCGCAGCGATTTGGCGGCAGCGATGCCCTCAAGCTCCGGATACTTGTTGTTGATCACGTGAATTGGGCCACCGAAGTTCGCGCCACGTAGGTTTTTCAGCAGCGCGCGCCCCAATGATTTCTCGCGCGGGCTGCCACCGACGACAGCGATCGATTTCGGGCTCAGGAGCTTTTCCAGCCGGTAAGTCGACATCGCGTAGTATCAGGATGGGAACGCCAATTTCTTCGTAAGCTCGGCTGCCATCAGGTAGCACGCCACCAGCAGCGACAAAACGGCCGGCAGGGACGGCGCCAAAGCGACGAAAGCGAAGCTCCGTCCGATGGGCGAGGCTACGAGCGCGAATGCGCAGGCCAGCGCCCCGAGCGAACTCGCCAGCAGGAGCGGATGCGCAGCGGTCTTCCAGAAGCGGCGACGCGTCCTGATGATGAAGATAACCAAGATCTGGGTCGCGGTCGATTCTATGAACCACGAGGTCCGGAATGCGTCGGGACTGGCGTGAAAGCCTTTCAGCAGGATGGCGAAAGTCGCGAAGTCAAAGACCGAGGAGAGCGCTCCCATCACCAGCGTAAACCGGAGTATGTCGCCCATGTCCCATCGGTGCGGTCGAGAGAGATCATCCGGGTCAACGCTGTCGAAGGGGATGCCGATCTCGGAAATGTCATAGAGCAGGTTGTTGAGCAAAATCTGCATCGGCAGAAGCGGCAGGAAGGGAAGGGCCAAGGACGCAAGCGTCATCGAGAGCATATTGCCGAAATTCGAGCTGGTTCCCATGCGGACGTATTTTAGGACGTTCGCGAAGGTGCGTCGTCCCTCCTCGACGCCTTCGGCAAGCACGCCGAGATCGCGCGAGAGCATGATCAGATCGGCTGCGCTGCGCGCGACATCGGTTGCCCCGTCAACCGATAATCCGACCTCCGCCGCCTGAATCGCCGGGGCATCGTTGACACCGTCGCCGAGAAATCCGACAGTATGTCCACGCGCCTGCAGCGCGCGGATGATCCGGGTCTTCTGATCGGGCGATACCCGGGCGAACAGGGCAGTGTCTTCGACGACCGCCGCCAACGCCGGATCGGTCAGCTCCGCGATTTGCGCCCCGTTTAAAGTCTTGGCGGCGGCAATTCCGAGACTCTTCGCGATGTGGCGAACAACCGCCTCGTGATCGCCCGAGATGATTTTCACGCCGATGCCGAGGCGTTCGAGACGGGCGATTGCTTCCCCGGCGCCCTCTTTGGGAGGATCGATGAACGCACAATACCCGCTGAACAGGAGCTCGTCCTCGTCGTCCTTGCACACAACGCGGCGCTCTTTCGGAACTGGCTTCCACGCAACTCCGAGCAGGCGGTTGCCGAGCTCCGCCTGATCATTCTGCATCCGCTCAAGTCTTGCACGCGTCAAGTCGTCCAACGGCGCCTTGCCGCCGTCACCACGATCGATGAACTTCGATCGGGCGAGGACAGCTTCGGGAGCGCCTTTGACGACCAGCATGCGCTCACCATCGTGCTCGACCAGCACCGAGACGCAGCGACGGTCAAAATCAAACGGAATTTCGTCGAGTCTGGTCCAGGATCGGAGTCGCTCTTCACCGCTGTGGCTCACAATGGCGTCGTCGAGTGGGCTGCGAATGCCCGTGCTGAAGTAGCTGTTCAAGGCGGCAAGACTGAGCGTGCGTTCGGAGTCGTTGCCGTCCACGCCGGGATGGCCGACGAGCGAAATCCGCGCCTCCGTCAGGGTGCCGGTCTTATCCGTGCACAGGATATCCATTGCGCCGAGGTCGTGAATGGCGGCAAGGCGCTTCACGATCACCGATTTCTTGGCCATGCGGATTGCGCCGCGCGAGAGCGTGACCGTCATGATCATGGGCAGGAGCTCTGGGGTGAGCCCGACCGCGAGCGCAAGCGCGAACAAGAACGACTGCAGCATCGGCCGCTCGAAGGCGAGGTGCGCAAGCAGAACAAACAGTACCAGAAAGATCGTCAGTCGCAGGATCAGCAATCCCAAACGATGGATATCCTGCTCGAACGCGCTCGGCGGCTCGATGTCGGCCAAGGCCGCCGCAATACCACCGAACCGGGTGCTGCCGCCGGTGACGATGACAAGCATCACGGCTTCGCCGCTCACGACCGAGGTGCCGGCAAACAGGGCATTGAATGCGTCCGCCGGCGAACTCGCAGTGCAGGGCCCGACCCGCTTCTCGACCGGGAACGGCTCGCCGGTCATAAGAGCTTCATTGACATGGAGATCGCGGCTGGTGACCAACACCCCGTCCGCAGGCACGAGATCGCCGGCCCTTAGCTCGACGATGTCGCCGGGGACAATCTCTTCGACCGGGAGAGAAACGCAGGCGCCGCCGCGACGCACGTCCGCGCGAATGGCGACGGAATGCTTGAGCGCATCGACCGCCAGTTCGGCTCGATGCTCCTGGAACAGGTCCAGCGCGATCGACAAGGCGACGACCGAAACAATAATGACAAAGCTCGCGGTATCGCCGCCGAACGCCGCGATCGCGGCGGCGACCAGCAGGATCGCCACCAGCGGCTCGGCGAACCGTTTTGCGATCTTCAGAAGGATTTTCCTGCGCGCGGCATCCGTAATCGCATTCGCCCCGAACCTGGTCAGTCTCTGAGCAGCCTCTTCATATGAGAGCCCTTCCGGGCGGCTTTTGACGCGATCGAACAGCGTCGCGACATCCGCTTGCCAGAACTCTACCGTCTCCTTGGCCATGCGGATCGATCGATATCAATGGGACAGCAGGCAGCAGATCGGGCTTGTCCGCAGCACTTCGCGTGTCACCCCGCCGAACACCCATTCGCCCAGACGGCTGTGGCCGTAGGCTCCCGCGACCAGCAGCCCGACATGGTTCTCTCGGGCAAAGCTCAAGAGCGCGCTTGCAACCGTACCGCCCGATGCGGCAATCGTGCGCGCTGTCGCATTGATGCGGTGGCGTGTCAGATAGCGCAAGACGTCCGCCAAACTCTGTTCAAGACTACTGTCCCCCTCGTCTTCGGTCACCGCGACGACAAACACGTGCTCCGCCTCGTGCAGAAACGGGAGAGAATCCTGCAACGCGCGGCGCGCCTCGCGCGTGTCCTTCCAGGCGACGAGCACGGATCTGGCGTCGAGCAGATCCAGGCTCGTCGGCACCACGAGGACAGGTCGGCCCGCGGCGAGGATCAGGGCAGCAGGGTCCAAGGACGAGTAGATGTTGCTTGACAGGCGCTCGCGGCCGATGATCACCAGATCGGCTGTCCGTGCCTGTCGCGCGAGAAAATCCGTGGGCGGCTCGATGCCGGATCTCCATTCGGCAAGCTTTTTCGCATTGCCCGCGATTTGGCGAAACGCTTCTTCCTGCTGGGCGAGCCGTGACCGAAGCGCTTGGTGCTCTTCGTCAATAATTTCGCCCGGGATCGCAATGTCTCCTGCAAGCGGCGGAACCGCCGCGGCGGCGACGCCTATGAGCGTGGAATGGAACTGATCTGCGAACGTCTGCGCTAGCCGGACGCGAGCCTCGGATGGCGAATCCAGTTCGACATGTACCATGACTGTTGCGTAGGCCATCCTCGCGACTCCTCAATCCTTACAAAGATTGGCAATGCATTGTGAGCCATCCGGCCCGGAGCAGCCTTTGACCGAGGTCAAAGAAGACACAGATGACGACGCATGCGGAATGCCCAAACGGGCTAAGGGATAAGAATGGTGCCGCCCCCGGCGGGAGCGAAATTGATCGTGCAATCCGATGGTGTGGGCGGCACCTCGCCAGCGACCATATGCTGATCGGTCCTTCAGACCCCGCAGCACGCTACCGGCACGCGCACTTTGCCCGAGCCCGGGTGTTGGCTTGGGCAGTTTCGTGGACACGAAAAGCCTCACCGGCCCGCCTGAGTTGCATCGCTTGCATTTCGACACCCTGCACCTCCGGTGCGGGACGCATTTCCTGCAGCAACCCGGTTAGGCGCCGATTCTGAACTCGCTTTCGATCTCGGCGAGAGTGACTCGTTGAGGTTCTGGAGCCGGTTTCAGCCTGCGATAATCCCGGAATACGACGCCAAGACCGAACCCGTCGTCGGCGAGGATCGCCGCGTGCGCTGCGGCGCGATCATTCTCGATGGTTTGTTTCACCGGGTGCACGCTGGCCTTCCAGTCGAATTCTTCGCGGCGGAACGCCACGCAGGGGCTTAGTACCTCGATGAAGGCAAAGCCTGGCCAGCGGATCGCCTCGACAATCACTGTCGCCAAATCATGCGGCTGTGCGGAGAATCCGCGCGCGACAAAAGTCGCGCCCGCGGCGAGAGCGAGCGCGAGCGGATCGAATGGGCGCAGGCCAATGCCGCCGGGTGCGATATCGCTGTCCCAATCGGGCTCGGTGGTCGGCGAGGGCTGGCCTTTCGTCATCCCGTACACGCGGTTGTCCATGACGAGGTAGACCATATCCAAATCGCGCCTGCAGGCATGTATGAAATGGTTGCCGCCGATCGAATAGCCGTCGCCGTCGCCACCGACGGCGATCACTTCGAGGTCCGGGCGCGCCAGCTTCACGCCGGCCGCAAAGGGCAGCGCGCGACCGTGCACGCCGTGGAAACCGTAGCATGACGTGTAGGCCGGCAGACGCGACGAGCAGCCGATGCCCGAGACCAGAACGACCTCGTGCGGCGGGCGACCATAGGTCGCCAATGCGTCTTCCAGTGCCGAAAGAACCCCATAATCGCCGCAGCCAGGACACCAGATCGGTGTGGCGCCGGAATGGAAATCGCGTGCGGACAATGTTCCTGGGGGAGCATCGGCAAGCATGTTCGGGGCGGTCACGATGTTCTCCGTCATACCTGGGCCGCCAGACGCGCGATGATCTCCGCTCGCCGGAATGGCAGAGGCCCCGGCCGAGCCATGCTGTCGGCGGTTGGGGGAATGGCGTTATGCGCGAGCAAATGATGATAGAGCTGCGCACCTTGGTTCTGCTCCATGACGATGATCCGACGCGCCCCCTTGAGGGAGGTCGCCAAGGCCGCTAGCGGAAGCGGCGAGAGGACACGTAAAGCCACGACGCGCGTTGGAGAGCCGGCTGCCCCGAGCGCGACGGCCGCCTCCAGAGCAGCGCCGGCGCCTGACCCGAAGGTGAGAATCGCGGTATCGCCATCCCCCCACACGTCGCCCCACCAAGCGCCGGGATCGAACTGAGCAAGTTTTCGAGCGCGCTTATTGAGTTGAGCGGCATGCGCGGCCGCGCCACTTACCGGGATTCCAAACTCATTGTGCGTGAGACCCTCTCCGACCCACTGGCCATGCGGCGTGCCGGGAGGCGGCATTGCGGTCACCGGATCGGAATCGGTCGCGTAGCGCTTGAACTTGCTGGCAGGCAATTCTATCCGTCGCGCGAGCGGCGGCGGACGGTCCGGTTTCGGATCAATAACCTGGTGAGCTTGCCCGAGCGCCTGGTCGGACAACACAATGACAGGCGTCTGCAGCGATTCTGCGAGATAGACCGCCCATTCTCCCGTGAACAGACAGTCCCGTACCGACGTGGGCGCGAGCACGATACGAGGCGCATCGCCATGCCCGCCGTAAATCGCGAGATTGACATCGCTTTGTTCGGTCTTGCTCGGAATCCCCGTGGATGGACCGCTGCGCATGACATCGATGATAACCGCGGGCACCTCCGCCGCGACGGCAAGCCCGATCGCCTCGACCATCAAGGAAAGCCCCGGTCCGGATGTCACTGTCATCGCCGGCACGCCACCGAAGGAGGCGCCAAGGACCATGTTGATCGCGGCGAGTTCATCCTCGGCAAGCACCAGTTTGCCGCCGAGCTGCTGCAGCCTCGGCGCCAGCCATTCGACCAGGTCGGTTGCCGGCGTGATCGGATAGCAGCTCACGAAGCGGACCCCGCCGCGCAACGATCCCATCGCGATCGCCTGGTTGCCGGTCAAGAGCCAGCGCGGGGCTGGTTTGGGAGGCGCGAGATCAAGGTCAAGCGCGAGGGTAGCGGCGGCTGCAGCGCCCTTTTCCAAGGACGCAGCATTCAACCGTTGCACGTCGGCAGCTTTGCTGCCGAGCACCGTTGAAAGCGCAGCGCGCATCTTGGCGGGATCAATGCCTGCAAGGCAGCCGACCGCGCCCGCGGCAAACACGTTCGTGTGTTTGCCATGCAACGCGCGTTCGAGCGGCGTCGCTTCGGGATCGCCCATCTTGAAGGAGACAATCCTGGCCTTCGACCTGGCGACGTTCTGCGGTACCGGCCCGCTTTGCGGATCGGCGAGAATGATACTGTTTTCGGTGAGCGGGATCTCGGCTGCGAATTGGTCGACCTTGTGCCAGTCGAGCGCCACGAACAGATCGAAATTGTCGGGCTGGCACGTGATCGGCAGATTCGAAATCTGCAGCAAAGCCGCCGATTCGCCCCCGCGCACTTGTGGGCCGAACAGGCGATTCATGGATCCGTAATAGCCGGCGGTCGCCGCCGCGCGCAAAAACAATTCGCCGGCCGTCATTGCGCCGGCGCCGCCGCTGCCGGCAAACACGATCGCTAACGAAGACCTGCCCATGGTCGCCCTTGAGGCGTTCGCTCACACGTAGCCGAGCCAATGCCAATACGTGGCGGCGAGCGCCATCAGTAAGACGAAGGCAATCGCGGTCAGCACCAGCCCGGTCCGCACGAAATCCTTGGCTTCGAACGTCTCGGTTCCGTACGCGACCATGTTCTGCGGCGCATTCACCACCAAGATGAATCCGAAGCTGACGACGAACTGCAGCAGCATGGTCATGCCCACCACATTGAGGCCCGGTGTGGCGACGCCCTGGAGCACGGCGATCACGATCGGAATCATCGCTGAGGCAAGCGCCGTGGCGCTCGCAAAGCCCAGATGAATGACGATGAGGAAGAGCGACATCACGGCCAGGATGATTAGCGACGTCGCTTGCTTGAGCCCGAACTCGGCCACCACCAGATCGGCCAGCCAGACTGCGCCCCGGGTCTGCAACAGGGCGGTGCCGAGGCTGATGCCAATCCCGAACAGCACGACGGTTCCCCACGGGATGTTCGGCTGAGCCTCCTTCCACGTCATGATGCCAATTCCCGGCAGGAACATTAGTGCGACGGCTGTAATCGTTGTGGTACTAGTATCGAAGCTGTGCAGCACGCCCTCCGTCGCCCAGAAGGCCAGCAGCGAGAGCGATATCGCCAGGAGCTTCTTCTCCGATGTCTTCATCGGACCGAGCTCCGCGAGCGCCTTGCGGATGGCCTCGCGACCGCCCGGGACCGCTTTCACCTCCGGCGGCATCATCCGCATCATCACGAAGTAGAGCGCAATCGACATGAGAATGCCGAACGGCGCTGCCGCGAGGAGCCATTCGAGCCAGGTAATGGTCCGCCCGAAGGCTTTCTCGATGAAGCCGATCGCCACCATGTTCTGGGCGGCGGCCGTCTTGATCCCGACGTTCCAAATGCTCGCCGTCTGAACGGTCGTGATCATCAGCATGCCAGCGAACGCGCCCTTTCGGTTGACGCCGAAGGCCGAGATGATCCCGAGCGTGATCGGGACGAGGCAGGCAACCCGCGCGGTCGTCGACGGCACCAGAAACGCGATCACGAAACCGACCAGGATCGTCCCGACGACCACGTGTCGAGTCTCGACGCCAACGCGCGAGAGAATGGTGAGCGCGATGCGCTTGTCGAGACCGGTCGCCGTCATTGCGGCGGCCAGAAACAGGGCAGACGCCACCAGCACGAGCGCCGTGTTCGCGAACCCGCTGAACGCGAGAGCGAGGCCCCCGCTTGTGCCGAGCAGCACGTTCGGTTTTGCGGGATTTGGCGAGAGCCCAAGCAGGAAAGCCATCAGAGCCGCGATGACGACCGCCGAGACGGCGTAATCGACTGCTTCCGTCATCCACAGAATGACGGCGAAGACCAAGATCGCCAGCATGCGGTGACCCGCAACCGGCAGCCCGCTCGGCGTCGGAAGCAGAAGCACCGCAACCAGGGCCGCGACGGCGAGGAGCAGGCCCCAATTCGTCGCAATCCAACTTGCCTTTGTCGGCGTGAGAGGCGCTGCTGCGTGTTGCTTGGCGATCGCCATGGCTTCGTTCCTTCCGGGCAAAGCTTCAAGTTGCGTCTTCATGATCAGAGTAACGGACGCAATTTGCCTTGCGACAGATCAAAATGATGGACCAGACCCCAATGCGCCTCTCAGAACCGCGGTACGGTCACGACGCCTGTTGGCAGAGAGCGCTCCGCTGCCAGCTACAATGGCAGCAGCGGCTGCGAGGTGCTCGGGCGCGTTGGTGGCCTGCCCCGTGTCAGCTGCGCCTAGCTGATTGCAAGCCGATCCTCGACCGATCTGACGCCCGGAACCGACCATGCGGCGTTCTCAACCGCATAGCGTTCGTTCCAATTGTCGACCTGCCCTTCGAGGATCACCTGGTCGTTGTCACGGACAGTCACTCGAATTCCTTTCGCTTCGACTTCCGTATGCCGCTTCAATGCATCCTCGATTTTCTTCTTGACGTCATCGGCCTTGACCCGGGGCTTTATCTCGATGTTGTTGAAGACACCTCGCACTCCCGAAAGCTTTTGGATGTCCTCTTCGGCGGCTTTTTTTTGATAATACCAGTCGACAGTGCCACCCAGCGTCACCCAGCCGTCGCTAACGGTAACTTGGATCGACCCGCTGGGCACTACGGTGTCCCATTCGAGAATGTTGACCGCTCGCTTGGCAATCTCGTCGTCGGACGTTTTCTTGTCTGAGGGGTAGCGGACCTCGATGTCGTCCGCGATCGCTCGCACACCCTTCACCCGACGCGCCGCCGTCACCGCCGCTGTCTTTTCTGCATAGCTGCCGACGTGGCCGCTCAGCGTGACCACGCCTTTGTCGACCGCAACGCCAATATGGGCGGCATTCACGCTCGGTTCGAATTCGAGTTCATCAACCACGTCCTGTCGCAATTGAAGGTCACTCATTGGCGATCTCCTGTTCCGTTTGTCTGCCACGTTCGGCTCGCAAGCGGAGCACCGAGGAGGGCAACCTTCATTGACCTGCATCAAACGGCAGGATCGGCAATGCTGCCGAGATAGCGCTCAATTTCTCCGATCGGCCGCTTGGTGAGGTCTTTTGCCACCTCAGCGATGACGCGAGGACTCGGCTTCCGGCGCAGCCCATGGCGGAGGTCGACCAGGACACGGGGCGGAGCGACGAGGATGACTGAGCCGGCATTCTGTGCGCCGATCACCTCTTCCAAGACCGCTATCGCGTGGCGCGCGAACCGGTGCTTCTCGATGTCGTGCCAATCCGCCGCTTCCACCGCGCTCCGGCTGTTGGTTGCCGCGCGCTTGAACGTGCGGCCCGGCCGATCGGCGCCCAGCTGATGAGTCATCGGATTATCGTCACTCAGCACGCGTTCGACGCACAAGTTTACGAATTTATCATCGCCTTTGTTGCGCAAGAGCAGCGCCTTTTGCCCATCTGCCACGAGCACGATGACGTTATGCGGGATGGCGAGCCGAGTTTTCGACATGATCTATGCTCTTGCGCCCCAGGGCCGGTAACCACCACGCGAATGATCCAGGGTGTTCAGATTCTACCCCTGGCCCGGGGGACCAATGACCGTCACAGGTTCGCCGATCACCCCGCTTCCCGGCACCACCCAAGCGAGTTGATCTTCGACCTTCTTGACGCCCGGAATGTTTTCGGCCACGACGCACAAGGCCTGCCGCTCCCTCTCGTCGGTAATGACGCCCGAAAGGGTGACCACGCCGCCCTTTACCGTCACATCGATGGTGCCTGCGGGTGCCCAGTTCTGCTGTTCAAGCTGCGACAGCAACTGGCGGCGAATCGTCGCGTCATCGGTCGATACTGGGGCCGACGGCTTGGCGGCTTTCATCAGAGCCCGCAGAAGATCGGCTCGCGTGATGATGCCGACCACCCGCTGACCGCGCACCACGGGCAGGCGCTTGATGCGATGGCGCTCCATGAGGGAGACGACCTCATTGAGTGGGGCCTCTTCCGACACCGAGTAGACTTCGGTCGTCATGACCTCTTCGAGCTTGCGTCCGCTGGCGTGGACATATTCCTGCGCCAGCTTGCCGGGCCCGACCAGGAACTCGATCCAACGGGGACGCCGACGCACGGTGCCGGTCTCTGTCCGGCGGAGGAAATCGCCCTCAGTCACGATCCCGGTGAGAGTCCCCGACCGATCGACGACCGGCAGGCCGCTGATCTTGTGCTGGAGCATCAGTCTTATCGCCTCCCAAATGGAAGCATCGGGCGCAATGGTGATGACCGGGTGCGTCATGACATCCTTGACCTGCATCGTACTCTCCTTGCCTTCACGACCGCTCGGAACTCTCAAGTCCAGAACCGCGGGCGTGGAGCCGCCGACCCGGCACACGATGACCGCACTCATATCGCCCTTCGGCGGCTGCTACAGTG
>JADGGK010000146.1 GCA_019689975.1 Pseudolabrys sp. | reverse complement strand
CGTCCGCATACTCGATCGGTCGGTCGATTGCCTCGATGGCTTCGCCGTTGGGCATGCGTCCGCGCCTGAGCATTTCGTCGAGGAGGTCGTGAACATCACCCATGGCCAGCCCCCTCCATGCGACGCAGAGCGCGTGCGCCGAGCTCGCGGCGGGCAATGCTCGCCACGGTGGCCACGACCTCATCCTCGGGAAGAGGCGGGCGGCAACGGGTGGCGTTGAAGGCGAGCACCAGGTCGAGGCACACATGGGGGTCGATACGCCGACCGAGCAGCAAGCCTGAAAGGCGGGCGATGGTGACATTGCGCTCGCCATCAACGGCGCCCTCGCGCGTCAGACTGCGCCACTCGGCCGCTCTTCGAGCCTTGTTCACTGCCTTGGTCGCGGTGATCCGTTCGAGCAGCCACGCGGGCGCCTCGGCAAGCGGGAGGTCCTCGGGATGGTGATCAACGGAGATCGCGTAGGGTCGGCCACTCATGTGCAACGAGGGTGGCGCGATGATATAGCCGCCGTCGCCGCGCACATCGATACCCGGCCCAATCCCACCCGCGCTGTTGGGCACATTGTAACCGGGATGTCTGAAGATGACGTGCTCGCCGCCGCCACCAGTGAGGAAGCGCCAAGTCGCCGGCAAAGGGCCGTGCTCGCGCTCTAGAGAGGCAAGCGTCTCGTCGCCAGCATGCCGTGGATCGATGTCGAGCACGATGATGCCGCTCGCGGCGCCGGTAGCGATGCCGATGTTGAGGCGCGTGCTGTTGAACCACTGTTCGGCTTTGGCGGGGTCCTTGCTCGCATCCTTGAGCCCGTTCCTCACTAACCGGCCGAAGGGATGCTTTGCCGGCTGGCGGCAATTGTTGCGGGCGCACGAGCATTGAAGCGCGCCGTTTTTCGCGAACGGAAAATGCAGCGGCAACACGGCGAAGCCGAGCGAAAGATAGAGACGCGCATGATCGAGAAGCGCGCTCGTCACGATGTCACCCCTCGAGCTGCCAGGCGGCAAAATCGTCGCGGTCCATTTCGTCTGGGGTGTATTCGCGCCACCCCAAGCGTCCGGTACCCGAATAGACCGATTTCAAAATATGACGCGGGTCGCGATGAGCAGCGACCGTCATGTGGAGGTGGCAGTCGAGCCGCGTGCGCAGCCGATCGAGGGCTTGGATGGCTTGCGTAGCTTCGCGATGCATGCGCGATTCCGGCGGTGTCCGCCGCAGAATGAGCATCAGCGCATCGCGGCAATCCTTCATGCAATTGCCAATCTCGACATGCTCGTCTGGTATGACGCGGGGAGCAGCGGGTCTCATCGCCGGCCCTCCTGTTGCGCGATCCATTCAATCAATGTGGATTTTCGGGCGCAGATCACGGAGCCGATTCGAAAAACCGGCAGCCGATATTTCGATTGCGACGCGTAGTAGTAGATGCGACGCTTGTGCGCAGGGCTGCCGAATACGAACTCGGCGATGGCCTCGGCGCCGTGCAACAAGTCGTCGGCCAGGCTTGGTTCAACATCAGTTGTTTGCGGTTGCAAGGTGCTTTGCATGGTCCCACTCCTTACGTGGCCGACATCAGCTGCCCGACGCGCGCAATCACGGTGAAGGTCAGGTGCGTGCTTCGCCGATAATTCTGCGATCGTCGTCCGATGCGGGGGTGGTTATAAGAGAAGAGGAAATCGAGTTCGTCGCCGAAAGGTCGACCCTCTCCCGTTGGCCGAATGTTGAAGTGGATCAACGCGGCGTAGTCGTCACAGTCGAAGGTGATGAACGAATGCCCGAAGTGATCTTCGAACTGCTGCCAATCCGCGATGGCGGACTCGACGAGCGCTAAGAGCATCTCCGTCAGGCTGTGGTCCCGATCGAACAGAATCGGCAGGATTTCACGAAGCCGGTTTTGCTGATCCTTCGATAGATGCCGGTCGTCCAGAGAGTCGGCGTCGCGGCTGTAGACCGCCATGTCGTTCACGGTTCGAATCTGCTTTGGCGCTTCTTGCGCGATCCCGTTCGCAAGCGTGCAGACGAGCAGATTGACTGCGTCCCGCGGCCTCATCCGCGCCGCGCTCTTGCCTCGGCCAGATTGGGACAGAAGGCCCGCCTCCCGCGCAAAACGGGCGTAACGGGCGAGCGTCGTGCGCTCGATGCCCGTGGCGTCCGCCAATACCTCGACCAGTTCGCTAGCCAGCGCCATTGGGGGTGGATTCCCCGTTGCCAAACTTTCCCATCTGCTATCACGACAAATGGCTTCCCTGCAACCACCATTTGGTGTAGCGTCAGATGGTATTTGGTAAGCAGTTGAAATCGCTCGCAATCGCCGTCGAGCAGCGGCATGACAGGGTCAAGGTGAAGAACTCGGGAAGCCAATGGCCACCATCAAAAAGCGCATCCTGCCTTCGGGCCTGATCCGCTGGCAGGTCGATTTCACCGATGTCGGCGGCAAGCGCCGGGCCAAGCTGTTCGAGCGGCGCAAGGAGGCCGACCAGTTCCTGGTCAAGGTTCGTCCCCAGGTCCTGGCCGGCACTTACGTCCACGATTCCGTCTCGATCACCGTGGGAGAGGCGGCGGACGCATGGCTCGCCCATTGCCGCGTGCGGCGCGACGCTGGCCGCCGCATGGAGCGGCGGACCTACGTCGGCTACGAGTGCTACGTCCGCTGCCATATCAAGGACGCAAACGTCGGCATTGGCGACGTCAAGCTCTCACGTCTGACCCGCAAGGCGGTGAACGATTTCCGCGATCGGCTGCTCGCCTCTGGCCGATCTGAGATGATCACGCGGAAAATCCTCGGCGCGCTTCGCCTGGTTCTCAACCACGCCATGGACAACGGCCACGTTCATATGAACGCCGCGCAGGGCGTGCGCGTGCTGCGATCGAGCCGTCTCGACTACAAGGTATCGGTTCCGACGAAGCAGGACGTGAAAAATCTCATTGCTGGTGCCACTGGACGGTTACGCGCAATGCTGGTCGTGAGCGCCCTATGTGGTCTGCGCGCCTCGGAGACGCGCGGCTTGCGGTGGGCCGATGTCGATTTCGCGAACGGTTTCATCCACGTGCGCCAGCGCGCCGATTTTTATGGGACGCTCGGCGAGCCAAAGTCGGCCGCAGGCCATCGCTCCGTGCCGGCCGGGCCGTTTGTGCTCAACACCTTGAGGGAGTGGAAGCTCGCCTGCCCGAAGGGCGAACTCGATCTGGTGTTTCCGTCAAGCGATGGATCGGTTGCTGATCACGCCAACACGGTACGCCGGCACTTCAAACCGCTCTGCGATAAACTGAAAATCAAGTTGCGGTGGCACGACATGCGGCATTTCGCGGTGTCGCTCTGGATCGAGCAAGGGTTCTCGATCAAGGAGATCATGACGTTCGCCGGCCACGCCTCCGTGCAGATGACCATGGAGCGCTACGGGCACCTATTCCCGACGCCAGATCACCAGCACGCCATGGCGCAAGTCGAGCAGCGGGTGTTCGGTTGATTTAAGGTGCCAGCCAGTCGCGGTCGGGACGAGCCAGCTGGCGTGCGTTGTTGTAAGCCATGTCCAATGTGAGGCACGTCGCGGCTCGATAGAAATCCGAAAATCTATCCACCACGAGAGCCAAGTCTGCTTTGGCCGGGTCAGTGAGGCTAAGCGGCAGCAAAAGTTGGATCGCCCCCTGGTAGTATTGAGGGATCGCTGTCTTGTAGTTGCGTCTGACTCTCTGGCGAGCGGATTCAATCGCGCCCCGAACCAAGTTCTGCAATCCAAATGAATTCATCGCCTGGAGGGGCTGCGGAAATCTAGCGAGATTGTCCGAGACAACGTGCTCCACGTTTACGCGCAGCTCCTTGCGCGAATCAAATACCAAGACTGATGGGTCATCAAAATAATGCGCCATATCCGGCAGAGCGCCGAATCGATTCAATTCCCATTCTCCCTGACGACAGAATTTCCAAAAGTGCCAATACTGGATCGGTGCTGCTAATTTGTTCTTCGAAAAAAGAATGTAGATGGGCTCCTGCATGCTCGTGATTAAGCCGGTGTTCCAGCAGGCATACTCTTCATCGGAGGTGATCGCAATTTTCTTTTCCTCGGCGATGCGCCGATAGGTATAGGTCAAATAATTTCG
>JADGGK010000011.1 GCA_019689975.1 Pseudolabrys sp. | reverse complement strand
AGGCTGCAGCGAATCCGCCCGGACGCATGGCGCCGCCCATCTTGCGGATGGCCCTCATGGATTCGCCAACGAGAAACAGCATCGGTGCCATAGTAGCGGCATCGAGACGCCGGTCCGAGACTCGAAGCGCCATTGCGTCGCCCCGGCCCAAATCGGCCGAGCCAGCTTTGCGGCGCTGAGGCGCACAGGCGAGTCGATCTTCTCACTGGATCAACGCCAACGTCGATCATCGTCGGGTTGCGCTCGATGATCGACCCGCTGGCGAGCCCCCCGCAATCTATATCGATCCGGCGCAAGCCATGGGCAAAGGGGTGGACCAACCAGAAAAAATGTCGCCGAAGAGTCAGTTCGATCGCGCCATCATCCTTGCCTAGGCGGCACTCGCGTCGCGGCGGACTTTGCGCTCGGCCGTGCTCCGCTCCCGCGCCTTTTCCGCTATGTTTTCATCCGCGCGACAAATTTTGCAAACGCCGCCAGATGTGTCTTGACCATGTCCTTCGTTGCTTGATCCTTGAGCTCGAGCGTTTCGTTGTCGAATTTCGCCGGCGCTTGACTGACGAAAACCTCCGGCGTGCCGAAAATATGCGCCTTGAGGAAGGTCATTGTCATGCGCCAGTGATATTGCATGCGTGCTCCCCCGAGGATGCCCTGCGAGCATGACTGGATCGCGACCGGCTTGGCTTCGAACGGCTGGTTCTTCATCCGCGAAATCCAATCGATGGCGTTCTTCAGCGCTCCGGGCATCGACCAATTGTATTCCGGCGAGACGAACAACACGCCGTGGGCGGCGCGGATGGCGTCCGCGAGCGTTTCGGCGGCCGGCGGGAAGCCGTTTGCTTCTTGGACATCGGCATTATAGGGCGGCAGCAACTCGTAGGATGGCGCTGCCGTCAGCCTCATTTCCGGCGGCGCAAGCCCCGGCAGGGCTCGGGTGAGGGCCGCGTTATAGGAGCGCTTGCGCAGCGAACCGCAAATGACAAGCACATCGAGTTGGTCGGTCATCTTGATCCCCTCCGCACGTCAAGGCGGGTAGCGGCGCCATGCGGCCTATTCGAGTTTTTCATCTTCAATTGGGTTGCGCAACGTGCCGATACCCTCGATCTCGACCTCGCACACGTCGCCTGCTTTCATCCAGACGGGCCGCGGCTGCCGGGCATGGCC
This sequence comes from Pseudolabrys sp., assembly GCA_019689975.1. Classification (GTDB taxonomy): domain Bacteria; phylum Pseudomonadota; class Alphaproteobacteria; order Rhizobiales; family Xanthobacteraceae; genus Pseudolabrys. Next base: position 58,057 of record JADGGK010000011.1, on the reverse strand, counting down.
AACGCCCGCCGGCGTCCCGGTCAAGATCACGTCGCCGGGCTCCAGCGTCATCCCCTTGGTGAGATAGACCAACGTCTCGGCAAGCGGGAACATCATGTTGGCGGTGTTGTCCGACTGCATTACCTTCCCATTGAGCCGGCTCTGGATCCTCAGACCACGACCGCCGCGCGGCAGCTCATCGGCGGTGACCATCCAGGGACCGAAACCCCCAGTTCGGTCGAAGTTCTTCCCCATGCCCCACTGCGTGGTGTGGCGTTGAAATTCCCGCACCGAGCCCTCGTTGGCACAGGAATAGCCGACGATGCAGTCGACAGCGTTGTCCACGGTGAGATGCTTCGCCCTCCTGCCCACGATCGCGACCATCTCTGCCTCGTAATCGAGCTGTATCGAGCTTTTCGGTCGCATGATCGGCTGCAGATGCGGGACCATTGACGTCAGCACGCGAAAGAAGATCGAGGGGAATTTCGGGATGTTGTCGCGCTGCGGACCCTCCTTGACGTGATCGAGATAGTTCAGCCCGAGGCAAACGATCTTGCCTGGGTTGGCGACCGGAAGCGCAAAGGTGATGCCCGACAAAGGGCGATGCGCGCTGGCCGGCGCTTTCCTGGCAAGTTCGGCGAGCGGGGCGAGATCGCCATTGCTCCGTCGCAGCCAGACCCCGAGGTCGTGGGGCAGGCTTGGATCGACGGCCTGCAAATCCACGACCGTGTCGCCCGCGACGATGCCGAGCCTCGGGCCCTGGTCACTAAAACCGATGATTTTCATGAGTGGCAGTTCCTGCTTGCATCCATCAATGTCCCCGGCGAAGGGGTTCATTAGCGCATCCGCATTGGTGGCGACCAGTGCGGCTGCGACATTCCAATCTGCGATGGGCTTGTGTTTTGCAATACGAAATGCCCAAACCGAGGCAATCGTCGCATGAGCCCGCCGACAGAAACGCTAGTGTCGAGTCCCTTGATTGCGACCACTCATTGCGACCGCCGCGAAGTAAACCAGAATTGACTGGGCCGACGCCTCGATTGCTTCGCCGCCTCTACGGGGCCCCTCGCAATGACCGTGGCGATTTGACCTGATCGGTAGCTGATTAAGCGCAAACTCATAGCCGTCCTTGACTTGTCGTTCACCGACCGTTTCTGTCGGTCTCCCATAACGTTTTGTCGTTCCCCGATCAAATCGATGTGATACACCCTGCCATCGCAAAACGGGACAAGACCGGAATCCGTCGCGGCAGGCTCCCAGGGGACGCCTCGGGATAGGCGAGGGGCGCGCATGGCGGTTGATTCCGGTACGTCGCCGCCTATGGGAGAAAGAGCCAAAGTGGAATAGAATGTTACTTTTGCGAGATGTTCGTGTCCCCCGCGTAAAGCGCGGCGGATCGAACGTACCACATCAAACTGGAGCGACTGGATGGCGAAAGAGGAACTGTTGGAATTTGACGGGACGGTGACCGAGGTTCTCCCGGACGGAAATTTCCGGGTGAAACTCGACAATGATCATGAGGTGTTGGCATACACGGCGGGGAAGATGCGCAAGTTTCGCATCCGTACCGGCGTGGGGGATCGCGTGATCGTGGAGATGTCCCCCTATGATTTGCAGCGCGGGCGTATCAGTTTCCGCCACAAGGGCGATACCCCGACGCCGTCACCGCAACAGCGCCGGCCCAATTTCCGCCGCCGTTGATCTCCCATTTTTGCCGCTTGGCTACGCGGAGCATCGTTGGCGTGCAAGCCGGGCGCCGCCGAACAAAACATGATCGTGCCAAGGCGCATGGCACCATGCGCCGCGCGCTCTCGGTCGTGCTCCTGCTTGGCGCTCTTTCCGCCGCGGCGCAAACGACGACGCCGGAAAAACCGGCGGCGCGGCACGATACGGGTGGGGGTCCGCTGCGGCTTCTGCCGGCGGACTCGGTTACCCAACATTCCATCGATACCGCGCAGGGTAGGCTTGCCTACACCGCGACGGCTGGCACGTTTTCGCTCTTCGACCGATCGGGAGAAGTGAGCGCCGCGGTCTTTTATACCGCCTATGTTCTGAATTCGGCCAGCGGCAACCGGCCGATCACATTTGCATTCAACGGCGGGCCGGGCGCGGCGTCGGCCTTTCTTCATCTCGGTCTTGTGGGGCCACGCGTACTTGAAATCGGCCGCGACCCGGCGCGAGCAACGCTCGTCGACAATCCGGACACCTGGCTGCGTTTCACCGATCTGGTCCTGATCGATCCCGTGGGAACCGGCTGGAGCCGCGCCGTCAAGGCTGACGAGGCCAAGCATTTCTGGAATGTGCGTAGTGACGCCGAAGCGATGGCGAAGGCAATCGCTCTCTATGTCGTCAAGAATGGCCGTGCCGGGTCGCCGAAATATCTTCTCGGCGAGAGCTACGGCGGCCTGCGTGCGGCAAAAACCGCACGCATGCTGCAGCGTGAACAGGGGATCGCCGTCAGCGGGATCATCATGCTCTCCCCGCTCATCGAGGGCTGGCTGACCTTCGGCGACGATGCCTCGGCGTTGCGTTCGGCGCTGAAGCTTCCCTCGCTCGCGGCGGCAACGCTCGAGCGCAGAGGCGCCTTCGATCTCGCGGCCCTGGCGCAGGTCGAGGGGTTCGCGATGACGGACTATCTAACGACGCTCGCCGGACACCCGCTGCAAGGTGATCCTGCGCGCGCATTCTACGAACGTGTTGCGGAGATGAGCGGATTGCCGTTCGACGTGGTGCGGCAGCAACGAGGTTTCGTCACCGACAGCGTGGTCAAGACCCTGCGCTCCGCCGACAAAAAAATCGTCAGTCGTTACGATGCAACCTTTGCCGTCGATGATCCCTTCCCCGAGCAACGCGCCGATCACGCGCCGGATCCGATTCTGGACGGCGTCGCGCGTGCTTATGGCGGCGCCTTTGCCGCCTATGCTCGCTCCGAACTCGGCTTCAATACCGAGATGACATACCGGCTTCTCGCTCACGACGTGACGCAAGGCTGGGAATGGAAAGACGGCCGCAGCGCTGTCGGGGCGGAAGGCGACATACGCGTGATGATGTCGGTGTCCCCGTCGTTCCGCGTGCTCATCGCGCACGGATATTCCGACCTCGTCACGCCCTACGGGATGACGCGGTATATCCTCGACCACATGCCTGTGTTCGACCCCCCGGGGCGCATCACGCTCAAACTCTATCGTGGAGGACACATGTTTTATCTCGATCCGCGCTCCCGTCGGGCCTTTAGCGCGGATGCCTTGCCGTTCTACCGGAGCGAGTGAAGGTTCCTCCCATGGACGGCCGGCACACGCGGCAACATGCGCTCTGCCATGCCGCCTTTGCGGGATCGGCGCGGCGGCTTGGCTGGGACGGAAAAAAGGCAGTCGTCAACCTGGCTCATATCTTTGGCCGATCCCTGGCCTGTTGCACCCCAGTCCGGGCAATTCCCACACGCCCGCTCCTGCCGGATTGAGATCGGCATCGACATCGAGGTCGATGAGATAGGGTTTGCCCGCATCAATCGCGACCTGGATCGCGTCGCCGATATCCTGAGGTCGGTCGATGCGCACGCCCTCGACGCCGGCCGAGCGAGCCATGGCGGCGAAATCGGGATTGTAACGCTCGCCGGTGCGGGGGTGGCGGAAATCCGTCGCCAATTCGCGGCCCTTCAAATAGCCGCGCTGCAGGCCGCGGATCGAGGCATAGGCATAGTTGTTCCAGACGATCCAGACCACCGGCAGATCGTATTCGACCGCCGTGCCGAGCACGTTTGCATGCATGAAAAAGGCGCCGTCCCCGCACACGGAAACGCAGGGTCGGTCGGGCGCGGCGAATTTCGCGCCAAGGACACCGGCAACGCCGAAACCCATGGGCCCGAAGCCCATGGACCCGATGAGAGAGTCCGGGCGCTTCGGCTTGCAAAATCCGAGCAGCCAATTGTGATGAACGCCGATGTCGCTGACGAGAATTGCGTCATCGGGCAGCGCCCTGCCGATCTCATGTGCGGCACGTTGTGGATTGATTGGCGTGGAGCCGTCGCGGAAGCCGGGCGCTACAAAGCTGTCCCACTCCTTGCGATAGCCGTCGATAGCGGCAAGCCACCTCCTGCGCGCTTCAAGCTTGCTGTCGACGTCCTTGCGGCTGGCGATCTCGGCGAGCAGCTGCCGCAGGAAGGTGCGCACGTCCGCCATCAAGCCCAGCGCGACGGGATAATTCCGACCGATTTCTTCCGGATCTATGTCCACGTGGATGAGTCTGGTCGGGGGAATAGTGAACGAATAGCCCGGGACCCAAGAACTTGACGTACGGTCGTCGAAACGCACGCCGAGCGCGAGAAGCACATCGGCCTGCCGCGTCGCGTGATTGGCCTGGTAATGGCCGGCGCGAGCCACGAGGCCGAGCGCGAGAGGATGATTGAGGTCGATGGCACCAAGACCGCTCGCGGAGGCGGCGACCGGAATCTGCAAACGTTCCGCCAAACGCAGCAGTTCGTCGCACGCACCGCCGTAGCGAACGCCCTGCCCCACGATGATCGTTGGTCGCTCGGCAGCCAGCAACATGTCGGCGGCCTTGACGACGCCTTCCGGATCGGCACCGCAGCGACTGGAAATGTTCGCGGTCCAGTCCTCCGGACGCGGCGCTTCCTCCGCCGCGGGCTCCATGAATACGTCGAAAGGGACGTCGAGTACGACCGGTCCCGGCCGTCCGGTCACCATCGTCTTCCATGCCTGCCGCACCATCAACGGCACCTGCTCGCCGCGGGTCGGCTGGAACACCTTCTTGCAGTAGGAGCGCACTGTTGCGGGGAAATCGGCCTGATAGTGGCGGTAAAGCTCCTGAAAGGCGCCACGGTTGAACTGGCTGGTGGGCACGTTGCCGGTCACGGCCATGAATGGAACCGAGTCGAGAAAGGCATTGGCCAGCGCGATCGGCAAATTGGCCGAACCGGGGCCGCAACTGGTAAAGGTGGCGGTAGGTCGGCCGCTGACACGGTAATAGACGTCGGCCATGAACCCGGCGACGCTCTCATGATGCACCGACACGGTCTTGATGTCGGCGGAGCGCTCGTAAAGTGCGTCGATGAACTGGATGTTGCCGTGGCCGCAGAGACCGAAAACAACCGGAACTTTCTCGCGAATGAGATAATCGACGATGACCTGCGCGCCCGTGAGCGCGTTGTGTCCTGTCATCGCAACCTCCTTCGCAGGTTCGCGCGCGGCCGCGGTGGCATCACGCCAGCGCCGCCCGCCATCAAGCTATTTTGCGAAATTATGGCATGTCAACTCATATTGTGAAATATTATGCCACATCCCGTGCCCGCCGTCGTCCGACCACTTCCGACCACCATTGTGCGTGACGCAAGCGCATAATGATCCTTCCGATTCGTCGGGAACTTGACCGCCAGCCAGATCATTAAGCCCTTCTGCGGATTTTTTGGAGTTGCATCCGTCACACACCATGCAGCACGCCAGACGACGCCCCTCAACCGTTTCGCCGCTCACCTCCGAGGAAAGTGCGCTATGCGACGCGATTTGCGCCAAACTCGTCTACGGGCTAGGCCGCACTCCCGAAAAAGCGAGCCTCAACGATTGGTATCAGGCGACGGTCCTCTCACTGCGCGATCGCCTTGTGGATCGTTGGATCGAGGAGCAGCATGAAATCAGGCGATTTCGAAGGAAGCGGGTCTATTATCTCTCGATCGAGTTCCTGATAGGTCGACTACTCCTCGACACGCTTCGCAATCTTCGGCTGACGGAGACGGCTCGACGTGCGCTTGCCGCTTTCGACGTCGATCTCGATGCGCTGAGCAAGGTCGAACCCGATGCGGCGCTCGGCAATGGCGGCCTCGGGCGCCTCGCAGCCTGCTTCATGGACTCGATGGCGGCCCTTGGCATCCCGGCTTACGGTTACGGCATCCGCTATGACCACGGGTTGTTCGAGCAGCGGATCGAGCACGGCTGGCAGCGCGAATATCCGGAAGATTGGTTGGCGCGCGGCAATCCATGGGAGTTTGCCAATCACGACACGCGCTACACGATAGGATTCGGCGGCGCGGTCGAGTATCTCGGCGGAAACGATGCGACGGCCCGCGCCGTTTGGCACCCAGCCGAAACCGTCTTGGCGCTGCCATACGACACGCTCATCGGCGGCTGGCGTGGTCGCCACGTCAATGTTTTGAGACTCTGGTCGGCACGCGCGGCATCTCCGCTGCAGCTCGCCGCGCTCAATCATGGCGACCTGATTGGAGCAAGCGCCGCCAGCATGCAGGCGGAAGCCATCTCGCGCGTGCTTTATCCAAACGATTCGACACCGGGAGGCCAGGAGCTCCGGTTGCGGCAGGAATACTTTTTCACGTCGGCGTCTTTACAGGACCTGGTCCGCCGTCACCTCGAAGAGTATGGAACCCTTGATACGTTGCCCGACCACGCAGCCGTCCAGCTCAACGACACGCACCCGGCGATTGCGGTCGCTGAATTGATGCGGCTTCTCATCGACGAGCATGGCTACGGCTGGGATCACGCCTGGAGCATCACACGGTCGACGCTAGCCTACACCAATCACACGCTATTGCCGGAGGCGCTGGAAACCTGGCCGGTCGAGTTAGTCGACCGCCTGCTCCCGCGGCATCTGCAGATCATCTATCTGATCAACTGGCTGCACCTTTCGGCCTTGAAAAAAGCGGGACACACTGACGCAGCCCTCCTTGCCGATGTTTCTCTGGTGCAGGAAAACGGTACCAAATCGGTTCGCATGGCTCACCTCGCATTCGTGGGAACGCATTGCGTCAATGGCGTGTCGGCCTTGCATACCGATCTCCTGCGCAAAACAATATTTAATAATCTCGCGCGACTTACGCCGACGCGCATCGTGAACGAAACGAACGGCATCGCATTTCGTCGTTGGTTGTTTGGCGCCAATCCCCCGTTGACCAATCTTCTCGTGCGTACGCTCGGCGAGGATGTGCTCGACGATACCTCGGCCTTGAGTAAACTCGAAACTCTTATCGATGAACCAAATTTTATCACACTGTACCGAAACGCTCGTGCGGAGAACAAGGAGCGGTTGGCCCAACTCGTGCAGACTGCAACCGGCGTGCGCATACGCAGCGATGCGCTGTTCGACGTGCACGTCAAACGGATCCACGAATACAAACGACAATTGCTCAACATTCTTGAGGCGATCGCTTTGTTCCAGGCGATCCGTTCCGCGCCGCACGAGAATTGGGTTCCGCGCGTAAAGATATTCGCCGGCAAAGCCGCGGTCGGTTATGAACGGGCGAAGCTCATCATCAAGTTGATCAACGACGTTGCCGCCGTGGTTAATGCCGATCCCGTGGTCGGCGACCGGCTGAAGATCGTCTTCCTGCCCAACTACAATGTCAGTCTCGCGGAGCAAATCATTCCCGCCGCTGATCTGTCGGAGCAGATTTCCACCGCCGGTATGGAAGCTTCCGGCACCGGCAATATGAAGCTTGCGCTCAACGGCTCCCTCACCATAGGCACGCTTGACGGCGCCAATATTGAGATTCGCGACCACGTGGGGGCCGACAACATCATCATATTCGGCATGACCGCAGCGGAAGTTGCCGAACGCCAACGTACGCGGTTCACCGGCGCCGAGGCGATGTCAGCCTCGCCGCGTCTTGCCGCCGCCGTGGACGGCCTCGCCAAGGGCGTCTTCTCCCCCGACGATCCTAACCGTTATGGTCCGCTCGTCGAAGCACTTGCGAGCTACGATCGTTTCATGGTGGCGGCCGATTTTGACGCCTATTGGGATGCGCAGCGCAGCGTCGATCGGCTCTGGCGCAATCCGCTGCAATGGTGGCGCATTGCCATCCTCAACACCGCGCGTATGACGTGGTTCTCCTCCGACCGTGCCATCCGCGATTATGCGCGCGATATTTGGAATCTTTCGTTGTCTTGACTACTCTGCGATCGCGCGGCCGGCCTGAGCGAAGACCTCGGCAATGCGACGCAAGCCATCATGATCGCCCAAATCTTCGAGTGCCACGGGCAGTTTGTGTCGCCAATTCGGGTACTGAGCGGTCGTTCCCGGAATGTTGATCGGATCAGAAAGACCGAGAACGTCCTCCATTGATATTGCGACAAGGCGGCACGGTGTTGCGGCAAGGAAAGCGGCAATCGCCGTAACGTCGTCCTCGTGAAAACGGCGAGCATATTGCGTCGTGGCCTCGCGCAAGAATTGTTGCGCGCGCACACGCGCCTCGCTGCTCTCTCCCGGATCAAGGCCCAATTCTTGTTTGAGTTGTAGATCATGTGCGGTGATCCAACTACGGTAAAGCGGTAGATCATGCGTCGCGAAACTCGCGATCGCTCGCTCAGGATAAGCATTCGGCGGCCGGAATCGTCCGTCGTGCTCGCGTTCAAACAACATAACCCGACTGGACCACAATCCCCAGCGGGCGACTGTTGCGCGGAAATCATCCGGCACAGTGCCGAGATCCTCGCCAATCACGATGCAGCGCGCGCGTCGACTTTCCTCGACAATCGTCCGCAACTGTTCCGCAAACGGAAACCGCACATAGGCGCCATCGTGCGCCGAACTGGCCGCAGGAATCATATATATGCGCTTTAGGCCGAGGACGTGGTCGAGACGAACGGCCCCCGCATGCCGCATGGCCGTGCGCATGAGCCGCCGTATCGCCGCAAAATCGTCCTTCGGCAATGCATGCGGATTGAAATAGAGGAGCCCCCAATTCTGTCCGGCAGGGTTGAACTCGTCGGGCGGTGCGCCGATCGTTACCGCATGCAGCATGGATTTCTGCTCACTCCAAGCGTCGGCACCATGCGGATCGATCCCGATCGCAAGATCAGTATAGAGACCGATCGGCATGCCGCGTCGACGCGCAATCTCGGCGCAGCGGGCCATCTGGCGGTCGGCGATCCATTGCAGAAACTCATGAAATTCACAGGCCTCGTCTTCGATGTGCCGGAATTCTTCCAAATCTCGGCGATCGGGATGCCGCCAGCGGAGCGGCCAATCCCACCATGGGGCCGGCGCGTAACGCCGGCGCAACACCTCGAAGCAGGCGAAGCGCAACAGGCGGTCGCCTTGTTCGGCGCGATAAGCGTCAAAATCGGCGCGGCGGGCGCTGCCGGCATGGTCACGGAAGGCCCGGTGCGCCAGCCGCAATGCGTCGAGTTTTATTTCAGCAACCCGAGCGTAAGCTATCCGACGGGTTGCACGGAGCGCGGCTATCTCGGCGTTCAATCGTGACGAACGACCGGGAAATTCTGGAACAGCGTCGACGTCGATATAAATTGGGTTGAGAAACAGCCTGCTATTGGGCGCATAGGGGCTCGCGTGCTCGGGCCGGTCGATGAACAGGGCATGAAGCGGGTTGAGACCCACGGCCGCCGCACCGTGCGTAGCGGCCAGATCAACCAGGCAAGCAAGGTCGGTAAAGTCGCCGATACCCCAATTGCGGCGCGAATGCACGGCATAGAGCTGGACTGCGAGCGCCCAATACCGGCGTCCGTCTCCCTGATAGGCGGCCAGCGGCCGGATGGCGGGCCCGACGGGTTGCGGCTCGATACCCGCCATACGCATCGCCTCGATCAGGCGCGTAAGCGCTTCCGCACTCGCGCGATGGCAACGGCCGAAGACATCGACGTAGTCGGGCTCGATCGCCCAGCGGCTGGCGGCCTCGGCTAACCCATTCATGAATGCGTCTTTTTCACTAAGCGGGCGGGTGTCTCGGACAGGCTACGAGGTGCGGCAAAGCTTGCGGAACTTTGGCCATCTTTGTGGTTTTCCCAGGGATTGAGTTGTGATTCCTTGTTGCGGGCTTGAGGCCCAAATTAAGACAAACCAGCATGGTCGACGCGGAGCGTTCGGGTATCCGCATGAGAGCCTATTTAGCCCCCGCTACCGATGCCGCGGTGCGCACGGAACTCTGGGACACATCGCCTGCCGATCCGACGGGGCCACGTTTCCGCATCGAAGACATCTATCCGTGCGTCGACGGCGGCCGCTATCCGGTCAAGCGCATCGCCGGCGAGGCGGTCGATGTATGGGCTGATATCATCCGCGACGGTCATGATGTCATTGCGGCGGCACTGCTGTGGCGACCAGAAACGAGCAACGAATGGCGCCGCGAGCCGATGCGGCTTCATGACAATGACCGATGGCATGGCCGGTTCCTGCCTGATCAAGCGGGCTGGTACGTCTTTGCCATCGAGGCGTGGACCGACTGGTTCGCCACCTGGCGACGAGATTTCCTCGCCAAACGCGACGCGGGGCTGGACGTTGCCCTGGAAGCGCGCGAGGGGCAACGTCTGCTCAGCGAGTTGATGCCGCAAGAAGAGGAGGCGCGCCGGACCGTGACCGCCGCGGTTGACGCTTTTTCAGCCAATAACGACCCCGCGGTCTTGCTCGACGAGGCGCTCGCAGCCGCCATGCAAAAGGCGGGGACTCGGCCCGATCTGACCCGTAGCCGGGCTATTCCGCTGGTGGCCGACCGTACGCGGGCCCGCGTCGGCGCTTGGTACGAGATGGTGCCGAGGAGTCAGGGACGCGTGCCCGGCAAACACGGCACATTCGACGACTGCATCGCTCGCGTAGCGGAAATCGCAGCGCTCGGTTTCGATGTCCTTTATCTCACACCGATCCATCCGATCGGCCGCACCAACCGCAAAGGCAAGAACAATTCCTTGCAAGCGGGTCCGAACGATCCGGGCAGCTTCTACGCGATCGGCAGTGAGCAGGGAGGCCACGAGGCGATTCATCCGGAACTTGGCACGCTGGCCGATTTTCGTCGTTTGATCGATGCGTGCCACGCAAATGGACTGGAAGTCGCACTGGACTTTGCGGTGCAATGCTCTCCCGACCATCCCTGGCTCAAACAACACCCGCAATGGTTCCGCACCCGGCCTGATGGGTCGATCAAATTTGCCGAAAATCCGCCAAAGAAGTACGAAGATATCGTCAACCCCGATTTCAATTGCGACGACCGCATCGCGCTGTGGCAGGCTTGGCGCGACATCGTTCTGTTCTGGGTGGATCAGGGCGTGCGGATTTTCCGGGTCGACAATCCGCACACCAAGCCTTTTCCATTCTGGGAATGGCTGATCCACGAGGTTCAGTTGCGTCATCCCGACGTGCTTTTCCTGGCAGAGGCCTTCACGCGGCCAAAGGTGATGAAGGTGCTGGCAAAGCTCGGCTTCACCCAGTCCTATACGTATTTCACCTGGCGTACGGAAAAAAACGAGATTCAAGCGTATCTCAGCGAACTCACCGGCTTTCCCGAACGCGAATATTTCCGACCCAACTTTTTCGTAACGACGCCGGATATCCTACCCTTCCAGTTGCAGAGCGGCGAGGCCTGGGTGTTCAAATCGCGTGCCGCGCTTGCGGCCACGCTGTCGTCGAATTACGGCATTTACAACGGCTTCGAGTTGCTCGAGCACGAAGCCATCCCCGGACGTGAAGAGTTTCTGAATTCCGAGAAATACGAAATCAAAGTGCGTGATTGGAACAAGCCCGGCAATATCAAGGACTATCTGCGCCGCCTCAATGCGATTAGGCGCGAGAACACGGCGCTGTTGCAAACGGTCAATCTGCGTTTTCTGCCGGTGGACGACCAGGGAGTCATCGGCTTTCTCAAGCAATCGGTGGACCATACCAATGCCGTTGCCTGCGCCATCGCGCTTACCCGTGATGCACGGGAATTCTGGTTGCATTTCGGGGATGAAATGATCGGTCCGCCCGACGCACGCCGCCCGGTACGCGAGATCGAGAACCTCGTCACCGGCGAACGTCGTCAACTCGAGTGGGGCGGCGTTCGGCTCCGAATCGATCCCGAACAGGATCCTGCTCTCTTGTTCCGCTGCCTAGGTTAGGCCGTCCATGAATATAATGCCCACTGCCATCCAGGAGCACAAAACCGCGGACGACGAGCTGTGGTTCAAGGACGCGGTCATCTACCAACTGCATGTCAAGGCGTTTCAGGATTCCAACAGCGACGGAATCGGAGACTTCGTAGGGCTCACCGAGCGGCTCGACTATCTGCGCGATCTCGGTGTCACCTGTCTTTGGCTGCTGCCTTTCTATCCCAGCCCGGGACGTGATGACGGCTACGACATCTCGGATTATGGCGACGTAAATCCCGCGTTCGGTACCATGCGCGATTTCCGGCGCTTCATGCAGGAGGCCAAGCGCCGCGGGCTCCGCGTGATCACCGAACTCGTTATCAATCATACCTCGGACCAGCATCCGTGGTTCAAGCGCGCCAAACGCAGCCCCAAAGGTTCGAGCGCACGCAATTGGTATGTCTGGAGCGACAATGACCACAAATATGCGGGCACACGCATCATTTTCACCGATACCGAGAAATCTAACTGGGCGTGGGACGACGAAGCGGGCGCCTATTACTGGCATCGTTTCTTTTCCCATCAACCTGATTTGAACTATGACAATCCTCGCGTGGTGCGTGCTGTCGTCCAGGTGATGAAGCGCTGGCTCGATACGGGCGTCGATGGATTCCGTCTCGACGCGGTGCCCTATCTCTGCGAGCGCGAAGGCACCAGCAATGAGAATCTTCCCGAGACGCACGCGGTGCTCAAGCGTTTGCGGCGCGAACTTGATGCATACGCGCCCAACAAGGTGCTGCTCGCGGAAGCCAATCAATGGCCCGAGGACGTCCAGGCCTATTTCGGAGATGGCGACGAATGCCACATGGCCTATCACTTCCCGCTGATGCCGCGCATTTACATGGCTATCGCCCAGGAAGATCGCCTGCCGATCACCGACATCATGCGGCAGACGCCCGAGATACCGTCAAACTGCCAATGGGCAATGTTCTTGCGCAATCACGACGAACTGACGTTGGAGATGGTTACCGACGTCGAGCGGGATTATCTGTGGTCCACATATGCGTCCGACCCGCGGGCACGCATCAATCTCGGTATCCGAAGACGTCTTGCGCCGCTTATGGACAATGATCGTCGCAAGATTGAGCTCATGAATTCGATTCTGATGTCAATGCCGGGCACACCGATCATTTATTACGGTGATGAGATCGGCATGGGCGATAACATCTATCTCGGCGATCGCAACAGCGTACGTACGCCCATGCAATGGACGCCAGACCGCAACGGCGGCTTCTCGCGCGCAGATCCGGCGCAGCTCTATTTGCCACCGATCATGGACCCGGTCTACGGCTATACTGCTGTGAATGTCGAAGCTCAGTCGCGATCGTTGTCCTCGTTGCTGAGCTGGATGAAGCGGCTCATCGCGGTGCGCAAGTCGACCAAGGTTTTTGGCCGCGGCTCCCTCACCTTCATCCGTCCGGCCAACCGAACCGTGCTGGCCTATGTGCGCCAGCTCGGTGACGAAGCCATTCTTTGCGTTGCCAATCTCTCGCGTGCGGCCCAGGCGGTCGAGCTCGATCTCAGCCCTTGGAAAGGCCGCGTTCCGCAGGAAATGCTTGGGCGTACGCGCTTCCCGCGCATCGGCGATCTGCCTTACCTGATCACGCTTCCGCCCTATGGCTTCTTCTGGTTCCTGCTTCGTGCAGACGCCATCCAGGAGCCGGAAAAGATCTTGCCGCGTGACATTGCCACGCTCGTACTCGGCAACAACTGGGAGGATGCGATTTCGAGCTGGACCCGCCGCACTTTTGAAAACGACGTGCTGCCAAGTTTCATGCCCGACCGACGCTGGTTCGCGGACAAGGCCGAGCGTCCGTTTTCGGCCAGTGTTTCGACGGTCATCCGCATCGAACATGCCGACGATCGTTTTGCCGCGGTCATCGTTGACTTGAAAAGCGCGAATCAGATCAGCCGCTATTTCCTGCCGCTGACGATCCGATGGATGCGCTACACGAACATCGATCACGGGGCCGCAACTGTACTCTGCGCCGTGCGTCGCGGCGCGCGGGAAGGAACCCTTCTCGACGCCGCCGCTGAGCCGGAATTCATCACGGCGCTTTTGACCAAGATCCATGCCGGCGAAACCGTCGGCAAGGATTCGCAATGGCTCGAATTCCGTCCCAGCGCGGCATATGCCGCGCGCCCATTACCGGAGATCAAGACGATCACCGCTATTGATCGCGAGCAATCCAATACGAGCGTGATCGTCAACGGCCAATACGTCATCAAGGTGTTACGCCGCATCGGCGCCGGCATCCATCCGGAAATCGAGATGGGGCGCTTCCTCACCGATATTGCCCGTTTTCCCAATGCTCCGGCGCTGCTCGGCAGTCTCGAGCTGGTGGAAGGCGAAAATCGCAGCGCGCTCGCCGTTGTCCACGCCTTTATCGAAAACCAGGGGGACGCATGGAGCATCACCGGAGCCGGGCTTGACCGACTGGTCGAAGAACTGCGCCTGCTCGCGACGGGCTCTGTTCCCGATACGGTGGAGATCGCCGCCATGCTTCAGCGCATGCGGCAGATCGGTCGTCGCACGGCGGAAATGCATTGTGCGCTGGCATCCAATCAATCCCTCCCCGACTTCGCGCCCGAGCCCATAACGCCCGACGACGTGTCGCGCTGGACCGATGCGCGTCTGGCTCGCGCACGGTTTCTGTTCGGCCTCCTTGAGCGGCGGCCGGACCTCAGCGACGCTGCGGCGGGGAGCGCGCAGCGGTTGCTCGACCAGCGTACGGCGATCGAGAATCTCATCGAGGCCGATCGCAGCATGCGCTTCGACGGACTGAAGATCCGCAATCATGGCGATTTTCATCTCGGCCAGGTCCTGATCGCCAAAGACGACGCCTACATTATTGATTTTGAGGGCGAACCGCGCCGCTCGTTGGAAGAGAGACGCGCCAAGGCGCCGGCGGCGCGCGATGTCGCCGGCCTGCTTCGTTCCATCGACTACGCGGCAAGCGCGGCAATCGACCGCGCGCCGGACCTCAAGCCGGAGGATCGCGTGCCCCTCGAGGCTCGCCTGCGCGGTTTCATTGAGCGGCTGGGCGCGGCTTACTGGGAAAGCTACCGCGACACCCTCGGCGACAGCCCCTTGTGGCCGTCCGACGCCACGCAGACGCGAGCGCTGCTCGATATTTTCCTGCTTGAAAAAGCACTCTACGAAATCGAATACGAGATCAATAATCGCCCCGCATGGGCGCACATTCCGATGGAGGCGACGCTGCGTATCCTCGCGCGGCGGAGGACTGCGACCGCATGAGCGACCTTTCGCCTGTTGCGCGCGAAATCATCGCTGGCCGCCACGCCGATCCGTTCAGCTATCTCGGCCCGCACGACGATAACGGTCGCGTCATCCTGCGCGTTTTTCTCCCGGATGCCCGCCAAGTCATCGCCATATGCGCCAACGGCGAGCGCGAACTCGATTGCATCGATGCGGCAGGGCTATTTGCCGGACCGCTCGAGGGACCATGCGCCTACCGCCTGCGCGCCCGGTTCGGCGACAGCGAAGTCGAATTCGACGATCCCTATCGTTTCCCTCCCGTGCTGTCGGACTATGATCTTCATCTCCTCGGTGAGGGCAATCATCTGCGCCTTTACGACAAGCTGGGCGCTCATCCGATAACGATGGAAGGTGTCAGTGGTGTTGCCTTCGTCGTATGGGCACCGAATGCGCGGCGCGTCAGTGTCGTCGGCGACTTTAACCGATGGGATGGGCGACGCCACGCCATGCGCGTGCGCGGCAACGGCTACTGGGAGATCTTCGTCCCAGGAGTCGGCGCCGGCGAAAAATACAAATACGAGATCGTCGCGCACTCGGGCGAGCTTCTTCCGCTCCGGGCCGATCCTGTTGCATTTGGTGCGGAGATGCGTCCGGCCACGGCGTCGGTTGTTGTCGACATCAACGCGATCCCGCGCCCGAGCCTCGCGCCGCCAAGCGTCAACTCGCGCGATGCACCAATCTCGATTTACGAGGTGCATCTTGGTTCCTGGCGTAAGAAAGGCGATCATGGCGAACATTGGTTGACATACCGTGAGATGGCGGAATTGCTGCCGGCTTATGCTGTCGAAATGGGTTTCACTCATGTCGAATTGTTACCCGTGATGGAGCACCCCTTCGACGGATCTTGGGGCTATCAGCCGACCGGACTGTTCGCTCCCACCAGCCGGTTCGGTACCCCGGCCGATTTCGCGTATTTGATCGACTCGCTGCACAAGGCTGGACTTGGCGTGCTACTCGACTGGGTCCCGGGCCATTTCCCGGATGATCCGCATGGGCTTGCGCGCTTCGACGGCACCGCGCTTTACGAGCATGAAGATCCGCGCCAGGGACGTCACCTCGACTGGGGGACATTGATCTACAATTACGGTCGCCTCGAGGTCGCCAACTTCCTGCTGGCGAACGCGCTTTACTGGCTCGATCGTTATGGCGTCGACGGTCTTCGCGTCGACGCCGTTGCATCCATGCTTTATCTCGATTACAGCCGTCCCGAGGGCGCCTGGATACCGAACAAATACGGCGGACGCGAGAACATCGAGGCGATCTCCTTTCTGCGCCGGATTAATACCGAAATATTCAAGCACTTCCCGCACGCGACGACGGCCGCCGAAGAATCAACGGCATGGCCGCAGGTGTCGCGTCCCGTCGACTGGGGCGGACTCGGCTTCGGTTACAAATGGAACATGGGATGGATGCACGACACCTTGGACTATATGTCCAAGGATCCGATCTATCGCCGTCACCATCACGGTAACATCCTGTTCGGACTGCATTATGCTTTTTCCGAGAATTTCATTCTGCCGCTGTCGCATGACGAGGTCGTACACGGCAAACGTTCGATCCTCGGCCGCATGCCTGGCGACGAATGGCAACGCTACGCGAATCTGCGCGCCTACTACGCCTTCATGTTTGGTCATCCAGGCAAGAAGCTCATGTTCATGGGCCAGGAATTCGCCCAGGATAGCGAATGGAACCACGACGTCTCATTGCCTTGGCACTTGACGCTGCGCGAACCAAATGCGGGCGTGCAGAGATTGGTGCGCGATCTCAACCGGATTTATCGCACGACGCCGGCCCTGCACGCGCTCGATTGCGAACCGGCCGGCTTCGAATGGCTGGTAGCCAACGACGCCGACAATTCGACGTTTGCGTGGCTGCGCAAAGGAAATTCCGCGAGCGAGCGTTGCGTGATCGTCGTCAACTTCACACCGCAGGTTCTACACGACTACCGCGTGCCGGTGCCGTCGACCGGCATCTGGCGAGAGGTGCTCAATTCCGATGCGGCCGTTTACGGCGGCAGTAACGTGGGAAACGGAGGCTCCGTTTCAGCCGTAACGGGTCGCGATGGGCCGGAGATCCGCATTGTCGTTCCACCCCTTGCTGCCCTCTATCTCGTTCCTGGGACCTGACCGAAACATGGAGACGGGATCTCCCTATCCGCTTGGCGCAACCTGGGACGGCCGCGGAACGAATTTCGCGCTGTTTTCCGCCCACGCCACCAAGGTGGAACTGTGCTTATTCGACCGTGACGGCAAACGCGAGACGCAGCGTATCACCATGCCTGAGCGCACCGACGACGTGTGGCATGTCTACCTTCCCCAGGTCACGCCCGGTCAGCTTTACGGTTACCGCGTCCACGGACCCTATGAGCCTGCGGCTGGCCACCGCTTCAATCCCAACAAGCTCCTGATCGATCCATACAGCAAGCGACTGGCAGGGCAGTTCGCATGGAGCGATGCGCATTTCGGCTATCGTACCGGCAGCAGACAGGAGGATCTGTCGTTCGATCGGCGAGACAATGCACGCTTGATGTACAAGTCCGTCGTGGTCGACGTCGCTCACACCTGGTCACATGACAAACGACCGCGCGTGGCATGGGAAGATACGATCATTTACGAAGCGCATGTCAAAGGCGTGTCACAGAATCACCCCGACCTTCCGTCCTCCGTGCGCGGTACTTATCGTGCGCTCGCCGAACCTGGCATGATTGCTCATCTGCGGCGGCTCGGCGTTACGACGATCGAACTGCTGCCGATCCATTTCTATCTCGACGACCGCCTTCTGCTCGAGCGCGGTCTGCGCAACTATTGGGGTTACAACACGCTGAGTTTCTTTACGCCCGACCAGCATTACAGCTTCGGCGATCCGATCGCGGATGTGCGCGCCACGGTTGCCGCTCTGCACGACGCCGGCATCGAAGTGATCCTCGATGTCGTCTACAACCACACGGCAGAAGGTAATCATTTGGGGCCGACCTTGTGCTATCGCGGGGTCGACAATGCCTCCTATTACTGGCTCAAGCCCGACAACCCGCGCTACTATGAGAATTTCACCGGCACGGGCAACGCGTTGAAACTCACGCACCCGCGCGTGCTGCAGATGGTTATGGATTCGCTGCGACTGTGGGTGGAAGCTTTTCATGTCGACGGCTTCCGCTTCGACCTTGCCACGACACTCGGACGCACGCCGGCTTTCGACTCGAACGCGCCGTTCTTTGCCGCCGTACGGCAAGATCCGGCGTTGAGCGGCATCAAGCTGATCGCCGAGCCGTGGGATGTGGGAACCGGCGGCTATCAGGTGGGCGCCTTTCCCAGCGGCTGGTCGGAGTGGAACGATTTCTACCGCAACACCGTGCGTCGTTTCTGGCGCGGTGACGGCAACCTGATCGGCGACCTCGCCCATTGCATGACCGGGTCCGCGGCACAGTTTCAGCACAATGGCCGCGGGCCGCGCGCGAGCATCAATTTCGTGACCGTGCACGACGGTTTTACGCTGAAAGACTGGGCAAGTTACGAGAACAAGCATAACGAGGCCAACGGGGAGAACAATCACGACGGCACCGCGGACAATCTCAGCACCAATTGCGGCGTCGAAGGTCCGACCGACGATCAAGCTATTGTGGCTCTACGGCGAAAGCTGATCCGCAATCAGCTTGCCTGTCTCTTCCTGGCGCAGGGCGTGCCGCTGCTGCTTGCAGGCGACGAGGTGGGCAACAGCCAGCAGGGCAACAACAACGCCTACTGCCAGGACAACGCAATCGGTTGGATCGATTGGTCGGGACGCGGGACCGACGACGACCTTGTCGCTTTCATCGGCGAGCTCGCGAACTTACGGCGGCGCTTTCCGCAGCTCAGATCGCATCACTGGGTCGAAGGAAAGAGAACCGACGGATCCTACGACGTCAAATGGTTGACGCCGGCCGGCACCGAGATGACCGAAGCCGATTGGAATTTTCCCGACAGCCGCTACCTCTCCTATGTATTGGCGCATCCGAGCGGTCGCGGCGAACCGCTCTACATCGTGCTCAACGGTGCCAATCAGGCTGTGGAATTCACATTTCCGGAATGGCCGGGCGTCGGTCGCTGGCAACAGGTGCTCGACAGCGGGGCGACGCGGCTTGAGTCTGCATCCTTTCAACCAACCGCCAAATGCCGGGCGGCGGAACGGTCGGTACAAGCCTTCGCCGGTCGACCGTGACACCGGCGGCGCGGCGTGACGCTCGACGATTGCAGGCCGGCATTGGCGGCCGCCCCCGGTGCAGCGATCGGGTTGGCGAGCGCAAATAAAAATAAATGCACGGCGTATATGTTCAACCAGCCCCGACATGCGCCGTTCACCGCGCTCGTCTTCGTGACCGAGAAACGGATTCCATGTCGCCGTATCTTGGGATGGTATCCGACCGCCTGCGAGCCCACCACATCATGACGCCAATTGGCCGAGCCTTCCGCTTCAAGTGTGCGGCGCTGGTGGTCCCGACAGGAGTCGAACCTGTGACCTTCGGTTTAGGAAACCGCTGCTCTATCCAGCTGAGCTACGGGACCAGCGCGGCGGCGCGCGGAGTTGTTGACAAAGTTATTATAGCACGCGTGGATGGACTCAGTCGTTGGTTCCCGTCAAGTCCCGATGCCGGGTCGCGGGGACCGGCGAGCGAAAAAACCACCCCGGGAAGCGTCCTCTGCCGGGCGGCATTGCCTCGTCCGCCGGACAGCACCGGCGGGGCGGTCATGCGGCCCGGCAAAGGAGATCCGGTTCGCGGAAACGGCCATGGGTCACGAAAATGCCGCTCCATCACGGCGGCGTAGTCAAAACAGCTCGAGCTTCGCTGGCGAAGGATCACCTAATGTCGATTCCGCGCGCACATGGGCCGTCATCCTTGTCCTTGCCGCGTGCTTGGCGACCCATCCCACACGCGGCGACGCGCAAGCGGTCTGCAGGCCTGTCGCCGTTGGCAGCGCGCAGGTGGAGGCGGTGCGCGACGGCCGCACGCTTGTGCTCGATGACGGTCACGAACTGCGCCTCGCGGCGATCGAGATCACGTCGGCAAGCCGTGAAATTCTCGCGGAGCTGGTGCAAAAACGCGCGCTGAAGCTCGCGCCGCTCGGCGCCGCGCGAGATCGGTACGGACGAATCGTTGCTTTCGCCTATGCCGGCGATGATCCGGAAACGCTGCAATATCGGCTCATTGCCAATGGTGCCGCACGGGTTGCCGCACATGTTGGCGATCAGGCCTGCGCAGCCGCCTTGCTCACCGCCGAGGCGCGGGCCCGCGGCGAAGGCCGCGGGATCTGGGCAGACCCAAGTTTCGCGCCGCTCGCGGCCGATGACCTGGCGCGGCTGCAGGCTCTCGTGGGCCGCTTCGTACTGGTCGAGGGCCAGATCTTGTCGGTTCGCCGAAGCGGAACCACTATATATTTGAATTTTGGGGACCGCTGGGCGCGCGATTTCTCCGTGTTGATTCCCTCGCGCGGGGAGCGCAACTTCATCGCCGCCGGTCTTGCGCTTGCCACACTCAAAAACCGGCGTGTGCGGGTACGCGGTTGGCTCGATCTGAGAGCCGGCCCGCTGATCGAGGTGGACAGTCCTGAACAGGTCGAAATGATCGATTAGCACAATGGGCGCAACGGTCACATCACCATCCGGATGGCGGATAGGCCCGCTGTTCGTCGTGCTCGCCCTGGCGCTTGCGGCCTGCGCCGCAATTCCGGATACGCAGCACGCTGACCTGCCCATGCCGCGGCCGAATCAGGCCGAGCTCGCATCCCCTGCCGAACGCGAACACCAGCGTATCCTCGCCGCCTATGGCGGGGCCTATGTCAACGAGCGCCTGCAGCAGATGCTCGAGTCCACCGTGGCGCGGCTGGTTGCGGCCTCCGAGCGCCCAGGACTTAAATACAAGGTGACGATTCTCAACTCGCCGGCCATCAACGCCTTCGCGCTGCCGGACGGACGTCTCTACGTAACGCGTGGCCTGATTGCGCTTGCCAACGACAAATCCGAGCTCGCTTCCGTATTGGCGCACGAAATGGGCCACGTCATCGCGCGTCATGCCGAGATTCGCGAGGAGCAGGCGCGCGAAGCGGCGATTGCAAGCCGGACCATCGCCGACATCGTAAAGGATCCGCAGATGAGCGCGCTCGCCCTTGCGAAATCGAAGCTCACGCTGGCCACTTTCTCCCGCGCCCAGGAATTCGAGGCAGATGGCATTGGCGTCGGCATTATCGCGCGGGCCGGGTTCGATCCGTACGGCGCAGCACGCATGCTCACGGATTTGCAACGCAATGCGGAGCTGCAATCCTCCGGCTTAGCCAACAGCATCCACACCGTGGATTTTCTCTCCACGCATCCGGCAACCCCCGATCGCGTGAAGAATGCGCTCGCCAATGCCCGCCAATTCGCTGCGCCGGGCAACGGCGAACGTGACCATGCCGAATATCTCGCCGATCTGGACGGCCTGGTTTACGGCGAGGATCCGAGCGAGGGCTTCGTGCGCGGTCGCCGATTCGTGCACGGCAAGCTCGGTTTCTCCTTCACGGCGCCTGCGGGCTTTACGCTCGACAACACCACGCAGGCGGTGCTCGGCCTCAAAGACGGCGGGCACGAGGCTCTGCGCCTGGATTCGGTCAGCGTTCCCGCGGAGCAATCGCTCACGGATTACCTCATGTCAGGCTGGATGGAACATGTTGACCCGTCTAGCGTGCGTTCATTGACCATCAACGGCTTCCCCGCCGCAACCGCTACCGCCGTCGGCAAGGACTGGTCGTTCCGACTTTACGTCGTTCGGTTCGGAAGCGATGTCTACAGATTCATCTTCGCGGCCAAGGCCATGACGCCGCAGATCGACCGATCCTTCCGCGAGTCGGTCGAGAGCTTCCGCCGCATGAGCCTGAAAGAGATCGCGCAGGTCCGTCCGCCCCACATCAAGATCGTCACCGTCGGGCCGGACGATACCATCCAATCACTCGCGCATCGGATGGCAGTCGCCGATCACAAGCTGGAACGATTCCTGACGCTCAATGGCCTCGAGGCGCACGACCAGTTGAAGCCGGGCATGCAGGTCAAGCTGGTCGTCGAATAGAACCGGCTGCGACAATGCATGATGGCATCACACGGCGCAGGTCGATCGCGTGCGTTGCGCGATCCAAGTGGATTTCTGGCACAGCAGGACTTGCGGCAACATGAATAAGCCGAAATCAAGTCCCGTTATCGTCAGCTTTCGCCCGCTTCGTAATTGATGGTGAACTCGCGCGGCACCTCCGGCCCCCACAGGTAGAAGGAATCCTCGGGTTTGTGATCGCCTGCGGACCACCGCTCGTTCTTCGGAATATAGTCGATGTCGCACGAATATTCCGAGAAACTGCCCCACGGATCGCGTACATAATGGAAATAGTTCGAGCCGAGCACGTGGCGACCGAGGCCCCACCCTTTGGTCCAACCCTTATCGGCCATGCGCATTGCACCGAGGCCGATGTCGTTAACGGAGGCGACGTCCCACGAGCAATGGTGAAATCCCGGCGCACTCGATTTGACCAGCGCGAGCAGATGATGATCGCTGCCGTGAATGCCGTGCAGGAAAGCAACAATGTCGGAGGCTCGGTCCGATAGACGCAGGCCCAAATTGCGCTGATAGAAATCGATCGAGGCGGCAACGTCACGGGTGAAAAGCAGCACGTGCGAAAGTCGCCGTGGCCGCACCGGCGGTGCCTTCTCCCGCGTGGTGGCACCCGCCTTTCCTGGCCCCACGCTGATCCACTCGCTCTCCGATTTGCGGTCAGGCGATACTTTTGGTCCGACCTTGATTTCGATGAGCACACCTTCGTGGTTTCGAAACCAGAAACCGTTGCTCTCGAAGCCCGGCGGCGGATCAATGAGCTTAATACCGTTGCCCTCAATACGCGCTTTCAGCCGCGCCATGTCCTCGGCGTAACAGCCGAACGAAAGGTGATGCAAGGCCTTGCGACTCGCTCCCTCGACGATCAGACCCCAACGGTGATCGTGGCCGAAAGTCTTGAGCTCGAGTGCGTTGCCCTTGGCACGCACGTCCAGCCCAAAATTGCCGTAAAAATCTTGTGCCACCGAGGCGTCCGGCACCGCCAGCACGAACTGGTCAAGCGAGTGGACGCCGAGGGCGTCGCGTTCGGTCGTTGGGGCGACATAGCCACGAATGGCGGTCATCGTTTGTATCCTGCATTAGCGACAATGCGTGGCGACTATCTAATCCGCTACCGCACCCAGGGGCAAGGCTGATTTGCACATGCGGAGTTGTCGTCAAAGCGCCTCGACGAAGGCGACCATCCGACGGCGCTGGTCAGGGTCAGGGAGTAACCCGTTCATCGCTCCCAGATTGTCTATCATATGAGACGCGTTGGCCGTGCCGGGAATGACGGCTGTCACGCGAGAATCGCTCAGAAGGTATTTGAGAAAGAACTGCGCCCAGCTGGAAGCGAAGCCGCGCGCCCATGCGGGAATTTCCCGGCCCCGCACTGCACGGAACAAGCGTGCGCGACCGAAGGGCAAGGCGGTCAACACACCCGTCTTGACTTCGGCGGCGAGCGGCAGGATTCGCCGTTCGGCCAGACGGTTGTCGAGCGAATAGTCGATCTGAACGAAATCCGGCTTTTCTCGCTTCAGCACGGCTTCAACCGCCGGATAATCGCCATGGAAAGTCGACGTAATGCCGATATAGCGGCACAGACCCTCGGCCTTCCACTCTTTGAATCGGGCGAGCGATTGGTGGGGGTCGGTGACGTTGTGAAGCTGCATGAGATCAACCTTCGCGGTCTTGAGCCGCGTCAGCGAACGCTTGAATTCCGCGATGTCGGGAGCCTCGGATTTCGTGGCAATAAACACCTTGTCGCGCAGGCCGGTGGAGGCGATCACGTTTCCTAGGACGACCTCGGCGTCGCCGTAGGTCGAGGCGGTATCGATCAGGCGGCCGCCGTGGCCGACCAGCGCCCGCAGGACGGCGGCCGCCTTCTCTTCCGTCGCCGTATCGGCGGAATTGAAAACCCCGGCCGTTCCCAGGCCGACGGCCGGAAGCAGTTCACCGCTCGAGGGAATGGCGCGGGTGATCGGGTCACGATTCTGCGCCCACACAGCCCGCGCTGCCACGACCGAGGCGGTCAGCATCGCGAATGTCCGTCGCGTCATGCGCATGGTCATGCGACTTCCTCTTTTACTTCTTTTGCTGCCGTCGTCGCGAGCTTTGCCGCACGCCGCTCCTGCGCGCGACCGAGGCCAAGCGACAGCACAAACCAGCCGACGGCGACAGGCAAAGCCGCAAGTGCGATGGCACCGAGCTTCAATCCCAATGCCTGCACGCTGTCGAACATCCAGCCGTACAAGGCGTCCGAGCCGCGGTAGATGACCACGTCAATCAGGTTTTTCGCCTTGTACTTTTCTTCACGCATCATCACCGTGAAGAAAACCTGCCGTGCCGGATTGGCCACGGCGAAATTCATCCAACGCTGCGCCACCTGAACGACCAGCACCATCGCCAGCGTCGGCAACAGAAACAATGCCGCAAACCCCGCGATGTATACCGCCGGCAGCGCGCCTGCCGCAACGCCCGAGCCAAGGCGTTTGAGTAATCGGCCCGTCGCGAATATTTGCGTGATCAACGTGAGCAGATTGACCGCCAGATCGATGCTGGCAAACAGACGCGTTTGCGTCGCCGCGCCATGCACCGTCGCCGCCACGATATGGGCTTGTTCGAAATAGAGAGTGGTCGCGCCGAAGGACAATAGGCTAACCCAAAGCCCGACACCGGCAAGATAGGGGGAGCGGACGAGTTCGGGTATGGCGGCAAGCGCGCCGCCGCCGATACGCTCATGCACCTGCGCGGCACCTGACTGCGCCGTCGAAACCCGTTCGAGGCGATGTACGCAAAAGACCGCTACTTCAAGAAGCACCGCAGCCGGAATCAGCAAATTTGTCGGTCCCAAAGGCTCCGATAGCACAATTGTAAGGAGCGGACCCAACAAGGCGCCTGCCGTCCCGCCGGCGCCGATGAAACCGAACAGCCGCTTGCCTTGTTCGGCATCGAACAGATCCGCCATGAACGACCAGAACACGGCAACCGCAAACAGGTTAAATACGCTTACCCAGACAAAAAAGATCCGGGCCACGATTGCCACCTCGACGCCAAAGACGAGCAGCAGCCAGAAAAGGACGAGATTGCCGACGAAGAAATGATAGACAACGGGGATGAATCGCGAGCGTGGCAATTTTGCCACCAAGGCCCCATAGAGCGGCTGGGCCATCAGCAGTGCAAGAAACGTGGCCGTGAACAGCCACGGCAGATTCCTAACGCCACCGGCAATTCCCATCTGATCGCGCAGTGGCCGCAGCACGTAATAACCGGCAAGCAACGTGAAAAAATAGGCAAACGACCACAGGGCCGCCACACGCTCCCGCGGCGTTGCCGGCGCCGCCCATGCCACCCAGCGCTGCAGCGCGCTCATTGCGGCAAGTTGAGCTTCTTCCGGAGCTCGTCGGCGCCTACCGGCTGCCCGTAGCCGGGATTACCGCGTTGAAACCGCCGCGCATCCACGAGCTTACCCACGACGACCGGATCGAATCCCGCGTCGCGCACCAGTGCCGCGGCGACCTGCACCGCTTCCGGGTCGTCGCCAGCGATGGGGACCGCGAGCCGCGGCGCGGGGCGATTCGCCTCGCGCGCGAAGATCGCGTATGATATCGTGTTGAAAGCACGTACCAGCCGTGTGCCGGCGAGATATTTTTGCGACGTGACCCCGATGCCGTTTTGTTCGACCTCGTCGGCAATAGCCCCATCGCGTGCGGCGACTGCATTGCAGGCATCAAGCACGATCTTGTTCTTGAGCGCGCTCGCGTAGTCTCTTCCGATCTGCGGCAAGGCCCCGTACGGGACGGCAATGAAAATGACGTCTCCGAATTGAATCGCCTGAGCCACCGTGCCGGTTTGTGCCAGCGGGCCAAGCCCGGCGGCGAGCTCTTTCAGCGCTTCGGGATGACGCGAGGAAAACAACACGGGATGTCCGGCCTTGACCCACAGGCCGCCGATGGTGCCGCCGATTTTCCCCGAACCGATGATGCCGATACGCAACTTGTTCCCAGTCTGTGCCAATAGGGATGACGGTCGCGTCACGACGGCAAGGAAGACCATGCTCAAACCACCGAGCATCGCACGGCGGTCGCAATCAAGTGACATGCGGTACGACATCGCGGATCTGCTTCCGTTGCTTGTGCGCCGCACGGAGCTTAGCGTGGCCTTTAAATCTGAATAGGCGTTGACGGATCACGCTTGCGTGAGGACATGCAGCGCATGCGCCCACCAATGTCCCTGTTCCGGATCACAGATTGATGGTTCATGCGGTGGTGCGGGCAGAATTTCTCGCATTCGGATGGAGGACCGGCTCGGCCGCCTGTTGTAAACTTCCGTTATCCGATTCTGTTTGCGCACCGGATTCCCCTCCGCTGTCACAGGATGAGCGCCGAGACCGGGTTGGCGCGCAATGCTCTAAAAAATCGCGATCCGCCTGCTCCGCGTGCCTTACTTCCGTATGCATTGAACCGCCGATTGTCGCGATGACGGATTGGCGGCACGGCATTTCCCGAAACCGGTTTGCGGGGCGGGGAGACAGGCATCAGTCGATGGCGGCCGCGGATTGCGCCTCGACATATTGTTCCCTCTTGCGACACCGCTCCGCCGACATCGGTCGCTGGGAAACCTGCTTCGACCGTGACCGTAGACCACCGGTCGCGGAGCCGGATGGGACTCGGGTCGCGAACGTCGCTCGGTTGTTCAGCGGCCCAGGCGGCGCGGATGCCGGCGATATTGGCCCGTCATGACCAGCCCGAGCGAAGCGAGGGCGGCCAGCAAAACTGCTGGCCGCAAGGAGAGTCGTGCCTCACGGCTTGACTTGGGACATCAGAGCAATCCAGAAACGGCAATGCCACGAATGCAGGCATCGTGCCTGTGACACGACAGAGACTGGATTGCTTCGGCGGCTCGCGCCGCCTCGCAATGACGGGTCACATTCGCCGTCATTGCGAGCCCGAGCGGAGCGAGGGCGAAGCAATCCAGAAACGGTAGGTCTGCGAATGCGGGCATTGAGTCTGTGGCACGGACTGTGACTGGATTGCTTCTGCGGCGTCGCTGCCTCGCAATGACGGGGCAAGCGACATCGCCCCGTCGCGGCTCCTCGCAACGACGGGGTCGATTCAATGCGATCGAAACCCAAGTTAGGCTGCTTCCTCTTCGACCGCTTCTTCGACGGGCGACTCCTCGGCAGGCTTGAGGCCGCGGCGCGGGCCTTTGGCGAGCGCGGCCTCGATCTCCTTCACCGCTTCCGTCTCGGTGATCTTCTGGACCGCCGATATCTCCCGCGACAGACGATCGAGCGCAGCTTCGTAGAGCTGCCGTTCGGAATAGGACTGCTCCGGCTGCGTCTCCGAGCGGTACAGATCGCGCACCACTTCCGCAATGGCGACGATGTCGCCAGAATTGATCTTGGCCTCGTACTCCTGCGCGCGGCGCGACCACATGGTACGCTTGATTCGTGCACGGCCCTTGAGCGTCTCGAGCGCCTTTTTCACCAGCGGCGGCTCAGCAAGCTTGCGCATGCCGACCGAAGCGATCTTGGAGGTGGGAACGCGCAGCGTCATCTTGTCCTTGACGAAGTTGATGACGAACAGTTCGAGTTTGGCGCCGGCAACCTCCTGCTCTTCGATTGAGACGATTTGTCCCACGCCATGAGCGGGATATACGACGAACTCGTTGGTCTTGAAGCCTTGTCGTTGGGTAGTCTTCTTATTGCTGGACATTCCGGGCATGACTCCTTCTCCGGCGCCGCCTTTGCGGCCGCCGGTCGGCTTGACTGCGGGAGACCCGCCGCGGACATTGCCGCGAGGGGCCTGCGAGGTCCGCCGCAAGGCGGCGGATTTCTTGGCCCCCCGGCTCATCATGCCGGCGGAACCTTTTTTTGCCTTGTGACGCGCTTTTCCTGCCACTGCTGTTGCGTGTCGATTTTCACGCCCTCTTCGCTAAAGCCCTGGGACGTCCTGCCGTGGAAAAATAATGCTCCCGCAAAAGGGAGCGCTTTCATAGCGGCGGTCGCTCATTGTCATTTTTTCGATATATAGCACATTTTCGACCAGAATCAAAGCGTTATTGCGACGCAAAACCGCCGTCTCCCGGTCGAAAATCGGGCAAATTACGCATGCGGTTAATGGATTTTGGCAACCGGCGGCAGGCATCGCGGCCTGCCGGTCGGCCGGTAAGTTTCAATCTCCCTCGCCAGGTTCCGGCGAAAAGAACTTTCTGTATTTGTCCGGCACCCCGTCCCAGTCCTTGGCGTCGGGAGGCGGCTCTTTCTTGACCGTAATATTCGGCCAGATTTTTGCGTATTCCGCGTTGAGTTCGAGCCACTTCTCAAGGCCTGGTTCGGTATCCGGCTTGATGGCCTCGGCCGGACATTCGGGCTCGCACACGCCGCAATCGATGCACTCATCAGGGTGGATCACGAGCATGTTTTCGCCTTCATAGAAGCAGTCCACCGGACACACTTCCACACAGTCCATGTACTTGCATTTGATGCAGTTTTCGACGACGACGTAGGTCATTCACGGGCTCTCCGGCCGATCCACGACAAGTTGCCTATCGCATGGATAATAGGGCTGCAACCGCCGCGATTTGACCTTCTTGGGCTTCACCGCGGCCCACGGACGGGCAAGTTCCCGCCGGAAGAGGCCTCCGCGGCTGCTGCCGGCCCAGCCAGATCACGATATAAAGCGCGGCCTGCGGCCGCGTCACCGCGCCGCTCGCTAAAGCCCAGCACTTCAAGCACCCGTACCGATCGATCGAGCGCAAGCGTCACGACATCTCCGCTATGCACGAGATGACTTGTTGCCGTGATTCGCCGGCCGTTGAGGCGCACGCGGCCAGCCTCGGTCAGTGCGGCCGCGGCGCTGCGGCTGCGGACCATGCGCGCATGCCACAACCATTTGTCGATCCTCTGGCGATCCACGGTCACGTCTGGTTCTTCTGTTCGAGCTGAGCCTTGAGCGCGGCAAGCTTGGCGAAGGGGGAATCGGGGTCCGGTTCCCTGTGTTGACGGCCTCCAGAGCGGAATGTTGGCGCACGAGACGAGGCGCGCTCGGCGCGCGCGAACGTTTCGTCAGGTCTGCGACGCGAGCGGCCGCCAAGAGCCGCGCCGCTCGCCGGATTGGTCTCTGGACGACGACCTGCCGGTCCGCCATCGGGGGTTTGCCGCCCCGCGCGGGGGGCATGCTGCGGTTGCGCTTCCCTGGAATGCGGCGGCGTCGCCAGCTCGGGCTGCGTGTGCGGCGGCGCAGCAGCCGAAATCTGCTCGCGCGGCGGCCGCTTTTGCTGCGTCGGGCGACGGCCCCGTGCCCGAGGCTCCCTGCGCCGGGCCGGCCGCCAGACTTCGTCATAGGACGGTTCGCCAGATGAGGGCGTTTCGTGGCCCGGTGAGGAGATTTCGTTGACGGAGGGCAAATCCTCTGCCTTCGGTGACGGGGATGCACGCTCGAGCGGAATTTCCGGCGAGGTCTCGGGTCGCGGCGGTCCCTCGACGGCCTCAACCCCCGACTGACCCGCGGTCGCGGCGGGATCCGCTACCGGTGTCGATCTTAACGGCTCCGCCGTTGCCGCGTTGGGCGCCGGCGTTTCGATGGGCTTGAGCCGTCGTTCCATGCGATAGCCAAGCGCACGCAGGATGGACGCGAAATCGTCGTTCGCGGCGCCGGTGAGCGACGTCATGGCGCCGGTGACCGCAAAGCAACGACCGTCTACCGCGCCGTCAGGCTTCGGTCCCGGCGAGTTTTCGCGCCAAGCAAGCGCCGGACGGATGAGATCCGCCAACCGCTCCAGAATGTCGACGCGCACGGCGCGCTCGCCGCAGACGCGGTAACCGGCCGCGCGGTAGAGCGACCTCGGCACGTCCTTGTCGACCGGAATTGAGGTACGACCGCTGGCAGCGAGATCCAACAGCTCGCCGACGCCTTTCGCGTCTGGCGCCTCGTTTTTGAGCGCCCAGAGCTGCGTCGCCAATGCCCGCGGAGCCGGCTTGAGTAGAATCGGCAAATAGATGTGATAGGTGCCGAAACGCACGCCGTATTTCCGCAACGCGGCGCGCGCATTCTGGTCGAGACTCTTCACCTCACCCGCAACGCGCTGTCGTTCCAGCACGCCGAGCGCCTCCACTAGTTGATACGCGACACCGCGGGCAATGCCCGTGAGCCCGTCGGCCGCGGCGAGCGCAAACAGAGGCGCAAGCAATTTCTCGATATGGGTCTTGAGCCAAAGATCCAGCCGATTCTGCACCAAATCGCGCGCCGGGCCGGTCAGATGTTCATCCGCGAGAATACGCAGACGCGGGCGCAACACGTCCTCGCCGGCAACGAGTCGCGCCACCGGATCACCGATCCAGCGCACGATGCCGTCGTTTGCCAATACGATCTGCTCATTCGGGGAGTGGGATAGACGCGTCGCGCGCGCGTCGATTTCGCTGGCCAAGGCCTTCTGTGCCGCGGCATTCAGCGCCCTGGCTTCCGAGCCGCCGGCCGACGCATCGACCGCGAACGTGAAACCAATCAGTCGTCCGATCGTATGACCTTCGACGATCACCTCGCCCGTCTTGCCGATTTCGGTGTCCAGCATCGTCTTTTCTCGCAGTCTCCGCATCAGCACGCTGGTGCGGCGATCCACGAACCGCTCTGTAAGACGTTCGTGCAACGCATCGGAAAGTTTATCTTCGATTGCACGCGTGACCGCCTGCCAATGTTCCGGGTCGGCAAGCCAATCTTGCCGATTGGCGACAAAGGTCCACGTCCTGACGTGCGCGATGCGATTGGACAGCGTATCGATGTCGCCGTCGGTTCGATCGGCCTCGGCAACGTGACGCGCAAACCAATCTGCCGGTATTTTACCCTCCCGCATCAGAAATCCATAGAGGGTGACCACAAGTTCGGCGTGGGTCGCGGGAGCGATTTTGCGATAGTCCGGAACTTGGCACACGTCCCACAAGAGCGCGATGGCCTGCGGACTCCGTGCCAGAGCACGCACGCCGTCGTCACGCACGGCATGTTCCAGAACGAGGATGTCTTCACCGACGGGAGCACGCGTCAAACCCGGCTCCTCCGGGTTCATGGCAAGCGAGGCCTGCACCGCGCCCAGTGATGAAAAATCGAGATCGGAATTGCGCCATTGCAGGACACGCACCGGCTCAAAGGCATGACTCTCGAGCGCCCGTACCAGTTCCGGTTCAAAGGGGTCACATCTGCCAGTCGTGCCGAACGTGCCGTCGCGCGTCGCGCGTCCCGCGCGTCCCGCGATCTGCGCAAACTCCGCCGGAGTAAGACGACGGAACTGGTAGCCGTCAAACTTGCGATCGGACGCGAAGGCGACATGATCGACGTCGAGATTTAGCCCCATCCCGATGGCGTCGGTGGCCACCAGGTAATCGACGTCACCGGCCTGATAAAGCGCAACCTGAGCATTGCGTGTGCGCGGACTGAGCGCGCCGAGAACGACGGCGGCACCACCACACTGGCGCCGGATCAGTTCGGCTATGGCGTATACCTCTTCGGCGGAAAAGGCGACGATCGCCGAACGACGCGGCAAGCGCGTGAGCTTTCTCTCGCCCGCGTAAGTCAAACTCGACAGGCGCGGTCGACTGATAATATGGGCGCCCGGCAACAGCCGCTCGACCAGCGGCCTCATGGTGGCGGCGCCGAGCACCAACGTCTCTTCTCGCGCCCGGAAATTGAGGATGCGATCGGTGAAAACATGGCCGCGATCAAGGTCGGCGCCAAGCTGGATCTCATCGATTGCCAAGAACGCGACGTCCAGATCGCGCGGCATGGCCTCGACCGTCGAAATCCAAAACCGCGGATTGGGCGGCTTGATCTTTTCCTCGCCGGTGATCAAGGCAACGTTTTCGGTGCCTGCGCGAGCCGCAACCTTGTTGTAAACCTCCCGCGCCAACAGCCGCAGCGGGAGCCCAATCAGGCCGCTCGAATGGGCCAACATGCGCTCGATCGCGAGATGCGTCTTGCCTGTATTCGTGGGCCCGAGGACGGCTGTAACGCCGGCGCCGCGGAGGCGCGGACCACGCGACGCATGGGGAGAGAATGTCAGGGTCATTACGCGTCCAAACCTGGCAAGGAA
The DNA here is from genome assembly GCA_019689975.1 of Pseudolabrys sp. Taxonomy (GTDB): domain Bacteria; phylum Pseudomonadota; class Alphaproteobacteria; order Rhizobiales; family Xanthobacteraceae; genus Pseudolabrys. The sequence continues at coordinate 25,752 of JADGGK010000011.1, read as the reverse complement.
ACCTGCTGGCAAGAACGGTCGCCAGCCTTCTGTACCACGATGCGACAGCGATCCGCCGCCGCGATTAAGCTTTGGAACGAGTCTCGAACGAATCGCGCCCGAATCGCTGACTCGAGCCCTGTGCGGATTCGTTCACGCCGATATGTCGCGATGCCGGCTGAGCGGACCACAAGATCAAGTAGCAATCGGGTGATCAATTGGCTTTTTTTCCTTTCAAATCGTTAACCGCGGGATGAACCCGCGCGCACGGCGGAGTCAAGACGCCGCGGTGCTCCGCAACGCTTACTGCGCCTTGGCTCGGCCTACGGCCTGCCGCATCGCACCCGCGGCAACAAACTGCCGCGCTTCGACGCGGAACTCGCCGATCGGCGTCGGACCCTGCATACGGAATGGTACCAGTACCCGGGTTCCCGCTATAGGAACGAGCCATACCTCGATGTCGCGTTGCTTGGCGATGTACTTGATTGCCGCACGCGAGGGCACGAAGCCGGCAACCGGCACGAAACGAACCGCGCAGACCAAGGCAGGTCCCGCATAACCCGTGTTCGCCTTGACCTGTTCGATCCGCTTATATGCGAGTTCGAGATCGTAACGCAGCCGGCCGTCGAATACGGCCACCGATCGCTTGCACGATTCTGGCGCCAGGAGATCACCCTCGCCCGAAACGCGCAGCAGGGAACCGCTCATCGGATCGACGACGCCGTGCTCATGCGCCTCGGTAATTGGGATACGTTCCGGGTCATTGTCGGGCGGAGGATTGAGCCTGAATTCCTTGACATTGCCGTTGCTGATGACGAGGTGAACCTCGTCACTCCTGCCGCGAGTCTTGATGGTTGCGGAATAGACGGCCGAGATCGACTTTCCCCCGCTCATGGTGCCGCGGACCGTGCTAAATCCCTCGCCACCGGTGAACACGCGGATCAATCCGGTCGTAGAACCGTTGGCCGCGGCGTTGTAATGGGTGTCGCCGATCTCGACCACCCAGTTTCCCTTGCCGATCGGAATTCCGGCAAGCGTCGCTTCATAGTGTGCTTCGAGCTTGCCCTGGGCGGACGCGCCGACCGGTGGAATGCCGACAATCAAGCCGAGCAGTCCGCTCCCGATCAGCGCACGACGGACGAGCGCCTGTTTTCTCATTGCACCCACATCGGCCCCGCGTATTCCGAAGCGTACCGAGACCGCGAACTGAGCCCAACTATGTGCGCCAACACATATCCTGGCGAGGCGGCGCACCCGGTCTTGCTGCAGAATCTGTCCGCCGTAGCCCGTCGCCGTGTCTCATCATCAGCCAATAATGTGATATGGCCGCCATGGCGATATCCGGCGCTGAATAAGTCGATTCTGTGTTCGTTTCTACCCGGTTCCGGTGGCCGGTCGGGCCAAAAGGCCACAAAAACCGCTGCTTGACGGCTTTTGGACCCCTCTTTATACAACCGCACGCTCAAACTGGATGACGAGATGCAAGTCGCCGTCGGTTGATCGTGCCGGCTGGTTCTTACGAGGACATGATCCATGGCTTGGCGTTGCGAACTGACCGGTAAAAAGCCCTTGGTCGGCCATAAAGTGAGCCACTCCAACATCAAAACCAAACGGCGTTTCATGCCGAATCTGGTGAATGTGACGCTGAAGTCCGACACGCTCGGCCGATCGGTGCGCGCGCGCATTTCGGCGAATGCACTCAAAACGATCGACCACCGCGGCGGCTTGGATGCGTTCTTGCTCAAGGCCGACGATTCGGAACTTGCCCCGCGTATGCGGGAACTGAAACGCGAAATTGCCAAGAAACGGGCAGCCCGCACCGCTTGACGCGCGCTCGCGCCGCTCGCTCCCCTCGTATGCGGGCGGCACGCCAATCCCTCGGACGGCCTCTTGATCACCGGTGTGCACCACATCCTCCGCTCCGGCCTAGGGTGATCGAGGATATCCGTCGATATGGTCCCGCGCGCCCCGTTTCCAAGGCTGGGCCGGGATCCGGCCGACCGGCATCGGCCTGAGCGCGGTTATCCTCCGACCAGCGCGAATTGCAGTAGAAGGTTACGCTGCAGGGGCGAGAAATTATCATCCGATATCAGCGTCAAGATGACCTCACCCGCAGCCGTGCGGTGTACCGCGAGACCCTCCATGTTGTCGATCTGGTAGCCGAGGTCGGCTTCGAACAGGGTCGCCCCATCCACCAGCGCTCCTGGTTGAATGGCATCGAGCGCAATGCGGCGTATGCGTATGGCGAATCCCCGCGCGAAAGATAGTCTCCGCTCCAGTAACAGCAGATCGGACGGAGGCAGGATCGCGCAGTCGCTGACATCGAAATCATCGCTGCGCCTGACCGAGAAGCGGCCAACGTCGCCGTTCCCGAGCAGGAAGGAGCGATGATTGCCCATTGGGTCAAGGCTGCGCTCGGTGATCACGATCAGCCGCCCGGCAAGACGCGAACGCTCCGGAGCGCCGGCGAGACATTCCAGGCTCATATTGTATGCAAGGTCTGCAAAATCGGCCGGCACCGGAATCGGTATGCCGCGCGCCCGCAGACCGTCACGGCGGTAGTCGAAGCGCACGATGCGTTCGACGCGCTCGATGCCCACATAAAGCGCGCTATCGAGCTCGGCCATAGACTCGGCGTCATGCCAACCGTGCGCCGCGAGTGGTTTCCCGTCCCAAGCGAGCATGGGGGCCATTTCGGCCTCGATGAGGTCGACCGGCCGCCCATTGCGATAGACGAGACGACCGCGCAGCCATGAGCCGTGGTCGGTGAGCGCAAGAAAATGTTCGCCGTCCGCATGCATGTGGATGGCGGAGAAGCCCCCGAACGCAGGCTCATCGGATGTCAATACGAGGCCGCCGCGGAATTCCAGGGCACCAAAACGAGTACGGCTCGGATCTCGGTTGTCGAAAAACGTGATCGGCGTCGCGGTAATCGCGATACGGCTGATCGCCTTGGCGGTACGAAAGCTGGCCGCAACCGCCAGAGAAACGAGAAGCCCAATTGCGATTATCAGTATGCCGAAAACTGCGATCCAGCGGCGGCTGGGCAATTGCGCGGGCATCGGTTTTCTCGGTGTGTTGCGACCTGGGGTGCCGATTGGGAGGAGAGAGAAGAAGGCATATGGCCGCGACGACTGCGCGACAGGCCGGCTGCATTCCGCGTGGCGAGCTGCCACGGCCGACGTGATCCGCCTCGGCCTGCGGACGGACGATTACGGAAACGATATACTATGGTCTCACGCCACGCGTCGTTGCGGCCGCATCGCAGGTCGACCCTTGCCCGGACGTTCCTCGAACAGTTCGGCAAGCTTTTCGGTCATTGCACCCCCCAATTCCTCGGCATCCACTATCGTGACCGCGCGTCGATAATATCGCGTCACGTCGTGGCCGATGCCGATTGCGATCAGCTCAACCGGCGAGCGCGTTTCAATTTCCTCAATAACCGACCGCAAGTGTCGCTCAAGATAGTTGCCAGGATTGACCGAGAGTGTGGAATCGTCGACTGGCGCGCCGTCAGAAATCATCATCAGGATACGGCGCTGTTCCGGCCGAGCCAGAAGACGCTTGTGAGCCCAATCGAGTGCTTCACCGTCAATGTTCTCCTTGAGCAGACCTTCGCGCATCATCAGGCCGAGATTCTTGCGCGAACGTCGCCACGGGGCGTCCGCCGATTTGTAAATGATATGGCGCAGATCATTGAGTCGGCCGGGATTAGGAGGTTTGCCGGCGGTGAGCCAATGTTCTCGCGATTGTCCGCCCTTCCAGGCTCGCGTTGTAAATCCAAGAATCTCCACTTTGACTCCGCAGCGTTCAAGCGTACGCGCGAGTATGTCGGCGCAGGTGGCGGCAACCGTGATGGGTCGCCCGCGCATCGAGCCCGAATTGTCAAGCAAAAGCGTCACCACGGTATCGCGGAACTGCATGTCTTTCTCCGCCTTGAAAGAAAGCGGATGCAACGGATCGATAATCACGCGCGATAACCTGGCCGAATCGAGGATTCCTTCTTCGAGGTCGAACTCCCACGAACGATTTTGCTGTGCCAGCAATCGACGCTGTAGGCGATTGGCAAGCCGAGCCACAACGCCTTGAAGATGGGACAACTGCTTGTCGAGATAGCCCCGCAGACGATCAAGTTCCTCTGGCTCGCACAAATCCTCGGCCGCCACCGTCTCGTCGAACTTGATCGTAAAGGCGCGATAATCGGGAAGGCGCGGTTCGTTTATGATGCCACGACGCGGCCGCTGCGGCTCCCCGGGCGTTTCCGCATCGCCCATCTCCGTGTCGTCCGTCGTGTCGGCACGTGGCGCATCGACGGCTTCGGCCGCGGCGTCCGCCATATCGTCGGCGGTCACATCGGTATCTTCGGCGCTCGCGCGCTGAGCATCATCCGACGCCTCCGCATCGCCTTCCGCATCGGCTTGCTGCTTGCGGCGATCTTCCTCCCCCTCCTCCGTGTCCTCTTCCGAGTCTCGACTCCTGTCCTCACCCATATCCAGCGCGTCGAGCAAATCATGGATCGCATCGCCAAAGCGGCGCTGGTCCTCGATCAGCGCGTCAAGCCTATCGAGGCTGCGCCCCGCACGGTCTTCGATCAGCGGTCGCCAAAGATCGACCAACTTCCTGGCGACCGCCGGCGGCGGCAGGCCGGTCAAGCGCTCGCGTACCATAAGCGCCAGCGCCTCCTCGATGGGCGCTTCGGAGCGTTCGGTGATCTCGTCGAACTTGCTGCGGTGATAGCGTTCGTCCAACATGGCGGCGAGATTGGTCGCCACGCCGGCCATGCGGCGCGCGCCGATCGCCTCGACACGAGCCTGCTCCACGGCCTCGAACACCGCGCGCGCCTGTTGCCCGATGGGTTGCAGCCGTCGGTGAATGGCGGCATCGTGGCAGGCAAGACGCAATGCGATGGCGTCCGCATGGCCGCGCACCACCGCCGCCTCGTGCTTGCTCAGCTTGCGCGGCGGCTCGGGTAGACGCGCTTTGCCGCCCATCAGCCCGGGTCTCTCAGCGGCGAAGGAAACGTCGAGGTCGGCCTTGCGCGCGATGGCACGCAGGCAGCCGGCCACGGCCTGCTTGAAAGGCTCGGTCGGAGACTCCTTGATCGAGGATCTTGGCTTGATGTTCGAAGCCATGGCCTCTTCTCCCGCCGCCCATCAAGGCGAGGGCAAGGATCAACTCAGCACTACGTTCACCGCGCTCTCCGGCAGCTCGTGACCGAAGCAGCGCTGATAGAACTCGGCGACGATCGGCCGTTCCAGTTCGTCGCACTTGTTGAGGAAGGTGAGTCGGAAAGCCAAGCCGATGTCGTTGAAGATTTCGGCGTTTTCCGCCCAAGTGATCACCGTGCGCGGGCTCATGACGGTGGAAATGTCGCCATTCATGAACGCGTTACGTGTCAAATCGGCGACACGCACCATCTTGCTGACGATGCTGCGCCCCTCCTCGGTACGGTAGTGCTTGGCCTTGGCCAACACGATCTCGACCTCGTTGTCATGGGGCAGATAATTAAGGGTGGTGACGATCGACCAGCGGTCCATTTGGCCCTGGTTGATCTGCTGCGTGCCATGATAGAGGCCGGAGGTGTCGCCGAGGCCGACGGTGTTAGCGGTTGCAAACAGGCGGAATGCCGGGTGCGGCTTGATAACCCGGCTTTGATCAAGCAGCGTCAGGCGGCCGGATGCTTCGAGGACGCGCTGAATTACGAACATCACGTCGGGGCGGCCGGCGTCATATTCGTCGAAACAGAGTGCCACATTGTTCTGCAAAGCCCACGGCAAGATGCCCTCACGAAACTCGGTGACTTGCTGTCCATCCTTCAGCACAATGGCGTCCTTGCCGATCAGATCGATGCGGCTGATGTGGCTGTCGAGATTGACCCGGACGCAGGGCCAGTTGAGCCGCGCCGCCACCTGTTCGATATGGGTCGACTTGCCGGTGCCGTGGTAACCCGTGACCATGACACGGCGATTTTTCGCAAATCCTGCGAGGATGGCGAGGGTCGTCGGCCGATCAAAACGATAATCAGGATCGATATCGGGCACGTGCTCGTCCGCGGTCGAGTAGGCCGGAACTTCAAGGTCGCTGTCGATGCCGAATACCTGCCGAATCGACACTTTCATATCCGGCAGGCCAGCTACGTCTTCTGCGAAGGCAGTCATTGATCCTCCATAGCTTCGGATATCCCGAAGCCGATTCGGTCCGATTCGTTCCGGTCCGGCTGATGGGCGTACAACTTAGCAGAGCTCGGTGCGGCGAAAAACCCGACCAACCTGCATAGCCGTGGCAGAGGATTAAGATAAGACGCCTGCCAACCGTCCGAAAGACGGTCCCCGACCGTCTTCTACCGGCGCCCCAAACGACGGGTATTCAGCCGAAACCTACTGATTTCAGATAGTTGTACGATTGGATGATTTCAACCAAGCGGTCCTCGGTGGAGCGGTCGCCGCCGTTGGCGTCGGGATGATGGCGCTTCACCAGCTGCTTGAATCGGGATTTGACCTCGGCCTTGGTCGCCCCGACGTCGAGCCCCAAGGTGTCGAGCGCCTTGCGTTCGGCGTTGCGAACCGGCCGACTTGTTTCGGTTCGCGCCCTGCGCTCGGCGCGCAATCCTTCCCCGAACAGGCCGAAGGGATCGGCGGCGTAGCCGCCGAAATCAGGCCGGGCTCGGCTTCTGCCCGTCCCCATTCTCCAGGTTGGGCGATGCCCCGTGATGGCATCCTTCTGGTAGGCCATCACCGCTGCGTCGCTCATTCCGGCAAAAAAATCGTAGGACTGGTTGTAAGCGCGCACATGCGCGAGGCAGAAACGCCAGTACTCCCGCTCCCGCCCGCGGCCCTTGGGCGCGCGGTGCGTCGCCTTTTCCTTGCACCCCGCCCATTCGCAAACCGGTGCGTCGTCCGCTGCGCGCGGATCGACCCGCGGCTTGACGCGGATGCGGTCGAACAATTGCGGATCAAACTTCATGGATCCTATTATGCGCTTGTTCGCCGGGCCTGCAAGACCTGACTGCGCGAAGACCTCCGATTCAATCCCCACGCGGTTGTTGACGCGTGACCTGGACCTTCCTATGTCGGATCGCATGCGGACAGCTGATGCCATCACCAAAAAGTTGACCGAGGCTTTCGCACCGCAAAGTCTCAAGGTAGTCGATGAATCGGCACAGCACGCGGGCCACGCAGGATCCCGTCCGGGCGGGCAAACCCATTTTCGGGTTTACATCGTGGCCGAGATATTCAAAGGCATGACCCGGCTGCAGCGCCACAGGCTGATCAACCAAACTCTTTCGACAGAACTGGCAAGCGGCGTGCATGCGCTCGCCATCCACGCGGCGGCACCCGGCGAGGGCGGCGTTTGAGCTTGTGGCGCCGTTCCCTTGCCGCGCAACCTTTGCCCGGGAAAACCTCGCAACACCCTGCCGACACGCAATGAAAACAGTTACAGACTTCGTCATTCCCGCTTTGCCGAGCGTTCGGCACGCGGCAATGGCTGGATGCGCAAGGCCGTGATCCGGTTCCGCTGCCGCCGGAGAACCCTGAACCGGAACCCGTGGAAAGTGAAGCTCTGGCCAACCTCGGGAATCGACCGGGCCTCGTGGATCACGAGCCCTGCGACGGTCGTCGCCTCGCTGTCCGGAAGATTCCAATCCATCACGCGGTTCAGATCGCGGATTGGTACCGCGCCTTCGACGATCACCGAGCCGTCAGGCTGTCGCCGCACGCCCGGCATGGCGACATCATGTTCATCGGTAATATCGCCGACGATCTCTTCAAGAATGTCTTCCAGCGTCACAAGGCCTTCGACCTCGCCGTATTCGTCCACTACCAACGCGAACGGCGTTTTGCGCCGGCGAAATGCCTTGAGCTGCTCCGAGACCGGGCGCATGTCGGGCACGAACCAAGGCGGTGTCATCAGCGCGGCGATGTCGACTTTGGAGGCATCCCCGTCGGCCGCATGCAGGGCGCGCAGCAGGTCGCGAACGTGCAGCACCCCGACGATATTTTCCGGATTGTCGCGCCAAAGCGGGATCCGCGTCACCGGCGAAGCGATCACGGCGTTGACCACCTCTTCCGGTGGATCGTCGACTCGGAGCGTGATCATGTTGGTGCGATGAACCATCACGTCGGAAACGACGAGCTCGCGCAGATCGAGGATGCCACCGAACATGTCGCGGTCGATCTTCTCCACTCCGCCCTGGCGATGGAAAAGGTCGACTGCGCCGCGCAATTCCTCATGCGCGGACAAGATCGATTGATTTTCGCCGATCTTCATGCCGAAAAGACGGAGCAACCAGCGCACGAGCGTCTCTACGCCCGTCAAGACCGGGGCAAGCAAGGTAACAATCCACGCCATCGGCCGGGCCACCGTCAGTGCGAACCGGTCGGGCGCGTTGAAAGCCGCGGTCTTGGGCAGGACTTCGGAAAACACAACGATCAGCACCGTCATCACCGCGGTCGCGTAGACGACGCCGGTCTTGCCGAACCAAGCGAGCAGGATCCCAGTCGCTACCGCTGAGGCCGCGATGTTGACGACGTTGTTACCGAGCAGGAGCGCCCCGAGCAGCCGCTCCCGCCTGGCCAACAGACGGTTGACGATCGCCGCCGCGCGGTTTCCTTGCTTCTCCAGACGCGCCATGCCCGCGCGCGAGGAAGCGGTCAGCGCGGTCTCGCTGCCGGAGAAAAAGGCCGACAGCAACAGACAGAAAAGAACAAATATGAGCGAAAGCCAATCGTTCGCGTTCATGGCTCAGGACAATTGTTCGGCAAGGAATGCACGCACTTCGCCGGCCTCGACGTCGGTTGCGACATATGCACGGCCGATTCCGCGGACCAGAATGAAGATGAGCTTGCCGCGCCTGACCTTTTTGTCCTGGGCAATGAGATCCATCACCTCGTCAAGTCGCGGCGCGCCGCCGGGAACCTCGGTGACGCGCACGGGCAATCCGACGGCCGCCAGATGCGCCCGTACCCGCGCGACTTCGTCAGCGGAGATCAACCCCCTGCGCGCGGAAAATTCAAAGGCCATAACCATGCCAAGCGATACCGCCTCCCCGTGCACCAGGCGATCGGAAAAACCGGTGGCGGCTTCAAGTGCATGACCGAAGGTATGGCCGAGGTTAAGGAGCGCCCGCTCCCCGGTCTCGCGCTCGTCGCGGACCACGATGTCCGCCTTCGCGCGGCAGCATGCCGCGATGGCGTACTCGCGCGCCGCCCCGCCGCCAAACACCTCCCGCCAATTCCTCTCCAGCCAAGCAAACAAGGCGGCGTCGCCGAGAAGTCCGTACTTGACGACTTCGGCATAGCCGGCGCGAAACTGACGTTCGGGGAGCGTGTCAAGCAGTGCCGTATCGGCAACCACCAATACCGGTTGATGGAAGGCGCCGATCAGGTTCTTTCCCTGTGGCGAGTCAATGCCGGTCTTGCCGCCGACGGATGAATCCACTTGCGCCAGCAAGGTGGTCGGCACCTGCACGTAATCAACGCCGCGCCGAACGCAGGCGGCCACAAAGCCGGCAAGATCGCCGATCACACCGCCGCCCAGCGCAACGACTAGATCGCCGCGTTCGATGCGCGCGGCAATGATGCGCTCGCACACGTCCTGGAAAACGGCATAGTTCTTCGACGATTCGCCTGCCGGCACGATGACATGGGCGGTGGCAATTCCGGCGGCAGCGAGCGAAGCCTCCACGGCTTCCAGGTGATGAACTGCCACCATGTCATCGGTAACGATCGCGCATTTCGTTCCCGGACGGAGCGCCTTGACGCGGCTGCCGAGCGTGGCGACGAGATTGCGGCCGATGACGATGTCGTAGCCGCGTTCGCGGAGTGCGACCCTGACCACGCGCGCCTCATTTGTCTGCGGCGGTGCCGTCATGACCGCGTCTCCACGCCGAGATGCCTGCCGACCGCCGCAATGATCTCGCCGACAACGGCGTCATGAGGCTCCTCGCGCGACTGCACGACAATATCGGATTGCGCGTAGACCGGCTCGCGCTGCGGCAGCAGCTCCTTGATCTTGTCGGCGAGCGGACGATCGCCACGGCGCTTGGTCCGCTGGATGAGCACATCGAGGTCGGCTTTGAGCCATACCGAAATACCTTTGATATGGATGAGGTCGCGCGTACGCTGGTTCATGACGGCACCGCCCCCGGTCGCCAGCACCTGCGGACCATTTTCTAGGAGTCGAGCGATCACGCGCGCCTCGCCGGCACGAAAATAGGATTCCCCATGCTCGGCGAAGATCTCGGCGATCGTCATGCCGGCGGCACGTTCGATCTCGGCGTCCGCGTCGACAAAAGGAATGCCCAGCCTGGCGGCGAGCCGACGGCCTACCGAGGATTTCCCGGCACCCATCATGCCGACCAGCACGATCGAGCGGCGTCCGAGGGACTGCACGAGCGCCCGCATCAATGCCCGATCCGGGGCATCCTTCGCCGGTTTTTGAGCGATTGTGTTGGTCATGCTAGGCTTTCCAAATCACCCTTGACGGTTCCATATATCAGCAATTGGGACAACCGCGAGGGCGGCCTTCGTGCGAGTGGCCGGAACCGACTGCCGGCTACACAGCCGGCCGACCGACGTTGACGATCATGCCGAGCCTGTTTCGATTCCTGCTCTTCCTCGGTCTGCTGTGCGGGCTCGTCTATGTGGCAATGTTTTCGCTCGCCAATTTTGTCAGCTATCAGCCGCGTGAGATCGTGGTGACCATACCGTCCGACAGATTCGCTAAGCCATAGCGAAACGGGCAGCGATAAACCGATGGCGCGCGAGCCGAACACCGCCGACGAGACGCTGATCGCTCTCTTTCTCGACATGCTGGCCGCCGAGCGCGGGGCCGGCGCCAACACGCTTTCGGCCTACCGCAACGATCTGGCGGATCTCGCCGCACATTTGCGTGCTGCACGGCGGCGCATGATAGATGCGGCGACCGACGACTTGCGTGGCTACCTTACCGACCTTTCCGCGCGCGGGTTCAAGACCTCTTCGGTGGCGCGACGCCTGTCCGCGGTGCGTCAATTCTACCGGTTCCTTTATACCGAAGGGAAGCGCGCCGACGACCCTGCCGCGGTGCTCGAAGGACCCAAGCGGGGCCGCAGCCTGCCCAAGGTATTGGACCTCGCCGAGGTCGACGCGTTGCTTGCGCGGGCACGCGCCGAGGCCGACGACAGGTCGCGTGCGCCGCTGCAGCGCCTGCGCGCGGCGCGCCTGCTCTGCCTGCTCGAAACCGCCTACGCCACGGGTCTGCGCGTCTCCGAGCTCGTCTCGCTTCCGGTGTCCGCGGCACGGCGCGACCAGCGCATTCTGGTCGTGCGGGGCAAGGGCGGCAAGGAACGCCTCGTACCCCTCAACCAGGCGGCCAAACAGGCCATGTCCGACTACATGATGCTGCGCGGTCAACTCAAGGCGCAGGCCGAATCGAAATGGCTGTTTCCGTCATTCGGCGCGAGCGGACACCTGACGCGCCAGCACTTCGCACGCGAACTCAAGGCACTTGGCGCCGCCTGCGGCATCGCCGGCGAACGGCTGTCGCCGCACGTGCTGCGACATGCTTTCGCAAGCCATCTGCTGCACAACGGCGCCGACCTGCGCGTCGTGCAGACTCTGCTCGGCCACGCCGATATTTCCACCACGCAGATATACACCCATGTTCTCCAAGACCGGCTCAAATCGCTGGTGCGCGACCTGCATCCTCTGGCCAACGAGTAGCCCGCGTGCCTGCTCCGATGCGGCGTTACGTGGGACTCGTTTTCAAGCTGCCCGCATGAACATGACGCTGACGGGTCGCTCACGGAAGAGCGCATCCACACCGGTATCATTCATCGGTCCGCGGTGGCCGATCAAGCACTCATAGCGTCCCGGCGGAAGCGCGAGCCAAGCCTCCCAGCGCGCCGGCCACCGCCGGCCGCTTTGCGTCAGCGGGCCGAAATGACGCCCGATTGCCACGATCAATCGGCGATTCTTCCACTCGCGTGCGAACGCAATGACGTGTTCGGCATGTGCTCCCGTCACCTGAATCGGTTCATAGGTACCCTGCTGGAACAGGTCAGGAAAACGCCGCCGCAGGTCCAACAGCTCACGCATCAGCGCAAATTTAATGCGCCCATCGCAGCACGACGCAATGAGTTTTGTTCGGTCAGGCGAGTGCGCCGCTTCCTTCATGCGCAACGCAAAGTCGACCGGCCGCCGATTGTCGGGATCGACCAGCGAGAGATCCAACAATTCCGTACCTTGATAGAAATCGGGTACACCAGGGAGCAGCGTCTTGAGTGCGAGCTGCGACAAAGTGTTCAAAAATCCGATGAGCGACGTGCGTGCCGCAAAACTCGCAAATGACGAGATGAACGCCGCTGAAAGCGCCGGATCGAGAAGAGCCTCGACAAACCGCGACAGTGCCGCCTCGTAAGTTTCGTTGACATTCGTCCAGCTGGTTTCCTGCTTACTTTCGCGCGCAGCCTTGACCGCATAGGTTTTCATACGCTCAACGAAGCCGCGATCGATCACGCCTGGCCACGCGCCGATCAGCGTTTGATACACAAGATATTCATGGGCGCAGGAGGGCACGCGACGGCCGGCAGCACACCCCACCAGCGGGCGATTCATGTCACGCCAGGAACGTACCGATTGATCCCACTCGTCCGCGAGTTCAGACAAAGCCAAGATACGCATCCGAGCGTCTTCACCGCGCTTGGTGTCGTGGGTTGCCGTCGCCGTGAGGCCATGCGGCGTCTCGTTCATTCGGCGCCGCTGGAGCGCATGAAATTCGCCGAGTGTCACCGCGCCCAGCTCCGGATGGCCACCGACCTCGTTGAGCGCAAGCAGGCGGTGATGTCGGTAGAATGCCGTATCCTCCATCGCCTTGGCCATTAGCGGCCCCGTGAACTGTTGCAGCCTGAGTGCGAAATCGCGCACGCGCGGCGCGCTGAAGCCGGGGTTTTTCGCGAGATCGATGGTCGCCGCGTTACGCAGGAAATCGAATATTTCCGCGTCCGGCCCCTGCCAGCGGGCGCGGGCGCGCGTCGTTGCGCGGTCGATGATGGTACGGTCGACGGGCGAGGCGCCCGCCGCGGTGACATAGGTCCGATAGACGGGAAATTCTAACACGTAAAGCTGCAAGGCTAAGCGAAGACGGTCGCTCGTGAAATCACGCGTGGCGGGATGACCGGCGGCTATACGCGCGAGTGAGCGCACCAGCACCGTGAACTCGCTGGCAAGCATGGTCTCGATCACGTGCTGCTTGGCCTGCTCGAGGATGGTACGAAAGCTGGCCTGTTCGCCAGTGAAGTTTCTCCAGGTCAGATCGAGGCGGACGAGGCCGGCGCCGGCCACCAGCACGCGCGAGATCAGGTTGAGCCATTCATAGCCGGTAGTTCCAGCAACTCCGGGCCAAGCCGGCGTCGTCTCCCCTTCGGCAAGGATCTTTTCGACCACCAAATAGAAACGGCCTTTTCGTGATCCGGGCCGATGCCTGGCAACGAGACGCTGCAGACGACGGATATATTGCGCCGGATCGCGTAGGCCATCGATATGATCGAGGCGCAGACCTTGCAACTGACCACTTTCGATCAGTCGCGCGACCAAGGTATGGACGGCGCGGAACGTCCCCGCATTTTCGATGCGCAGCCCGGCAAGATCGTTGATGTCGAAGAAGCGACGGTAGTTGATGTTGGAAAATGCGACCCGCCAGTAGGCGACACGGTAATATTGACGCTCGAGCAGACGATGCAGTGCCGTCATACCGGATTCGTTCTCGCAGCGATAAGCGGCAAGGCCGCGAGTGATGATATCCTCCGCTCCGTCGATTGCGGCAAGGCGCCGCTTCAGATCCGGCGCCTCGCGGTATGAAGGCGCACGCGGATCGCGGTAGTCGTCGGCAAGGGCGATCAGCGCGCGACCTGCCATGGTTGTTGCAGCACCTGCGGTCGCCACGCAAGTGCGCAGCACCTCTGCATAGCGTCGTGGATTGACCGGCAATTGGTGCTGGAAATACCAGATGGAGAAACTGCCGCTCGGCGCGTCGTACCGCAAGGCGATCTCGCCCGCGCGCAGCGCCTCGCCATAAGGCCGGCCCAGAATCGGAATGAGCACACCGGGATGCCGCCGATAAGGCAGCCCGAGCCAGTCAATGTCGAACGCCGCCGCATGCGGGGACATTGGTCCCCATTCGAGCACGTCGAGCCACCAGGCATTGTCGGCATGGCCCACACCCATGTGATTGGGAACAAAATCGAGGATGAGGCCCATGTCGTGCGCGTTAAGCGTGGCTGCGAGACGCGCAAAGCCCTGCTCGCCGCCCAGTTCGGGGTTGAGGCGGTCGTGATCGACGATATCGTAGCCGTGCGTGCTGCCGGGTCGGGCCTTCAGGAACGGGGACGCATAGAGATGTGTGATGCCGAGCTCCCCGAGATAGGGGACGATGTCCGCGAGCTGATCGAACCCGAAATCCCTGGTCAGCTGGACACGATAGGTCGCGAGTGGGACCGTGGGCGGCATCATTCTTTCCCAATGGCGGCGTAGACCGTCCACGGCGGCAGTTCCTGCGGCGGCGAGCCGCCCCAGATTGGCTGCCCCCACTCCGCGACCGGATTGCGCGCCCGGTTGGCCGCGAGATTGGCGATCAGCATCAGCCGCCTTGTTCCTGCCCGCCAATGCGCCTGCACCACGCCGTCGCTGAAACTCGCGTCGCCTGCGCCCGTCATCGCCGGCAGCAGCGGGATGATAAAGCGACGGCGCGCGGCCAACAGATTTTGCGTGAGTTCGAGTCGCGACCTCGCGGCGGGAGAAGCAAGCTCGCTCCAGTCGAGCACGGCGGCATCGCGAGTGAAGGCCGACAGCGGGTCGGGGATGTCGTCACCATGCAACGCAAAGGCCGCGGCGAATTCGCGTCTGCGGCCTTCGCGGATGGCATCAGCGAGCTCGTCCTTGAAGTCGCAAAAGAAGGGAAAAGGACGGCGCGTGCCCCATTCTTCGCCCATGAATATGAGCGGCGGACCGGGCTGCAGGAGCAGCACCGACAATGCCGCGGTCAACGCTTCGGGTTCTGCCAAAGTCGTAAGCCGTTCGCCTTTGGGGCGATTACCGATCTGATCGTGGTTCTGTAGGAAATTGACGAAACAGACGCGCGGCAGAGAGGCACTGTGTTCCCCCCGCGATTTGCCCGCCCGGTGCAGCGAGATTTCGCCCTGATAGGCAAATCCCTGCGCCAGGGTGCGCGCAATGTGCGAACCAGGATTCTGATAATCGCGGTAGTAACCCGTGCGTTCGCCGGTCAGCAGGGCATGCCAGGAGTGATGATAGTCGTCGTTCCACTGCGCACGATATCCTCCCTGCGGGGTGAGAAAACGCGCGGCGTTGTCGTCGTTTTCCAGCACGAGATGAATGTGCCGATGGCTTTGGTTCGCATAAAGCCGAACGGCATCAGCGAGTTCGGTGAGTATATGGGGTTCGCCGGGTTCGACGATGGCGTGAGCGGCGTCCAGCCGCAGCCCGTCGAATCGATATTCGCGCAGCCAATACAGCGCATTCTCAATCGCGAACGCACGCACTTCGGGTACGCGGTAATCGACCGCCGCTCCCCAGGGCGTGCGATGCCGATCCGTGAAGAATGCGGGCGAGAGACGATGAAGATAATTACCTTCCGGTCCGAAGTGGTTGTAGACGACATCAAGAAAAACCATCAAACCGCGCATATGCGCCGCATCGATCAACGTCTTGAGCTCCTCCGGGCGGCCGTAGGTACTGTCGGGTGCAAACAGGAGTACGCCGTCGTAGCCCCAGTTCCAGCGACCAGGAAAATCGGCGAGCGGCATCAATTCCAGGGCGGTGACACCGGTGGCGGCGAGATGGTCGAGTCGCTGCGTCATCGCCGCGAAGGTACCGGCAGCCGTGAAGGTGCCGACATGGGCCTCCAGGAACACCGACCGCTCCCACGGCAGACCTACCCAATCACTCGCACGCCATGCAAAGGCGGAATGATCGATCACCTCGCTGCGTCCAGCGACGTCATGCGGTTGAAAGTGGGAAGCCGGATCGGGAATTTCCAAGTCCTGATCGATTCTGAAACCGTATTGCGTTCCTGCGCCCGCCTTCGGCACGGTCAACGTGAACCAGTCACCATCGCGCTGCATCGGATATGGCGCGTCCAAGATCAACTCCACCGCGTGCGCGGCCGGAGCCCATAGTCGAAACGTGACGCCGACCGCGGAAAGCTGCGGGCCGAACCGACTCATGGCTCGTTTACGCGGCCAGCCGGAGCGAAAGACCGTCTGTCGACAACGGTCCGCTCGCGGTCCGCAGCGCCTGTTAGGGTACGGCGGGCAGAAATTTCCGCGTGGTCGGTAACCGACCGCCTGTGCCATCCTGCTCGAGGCATTTCCGAGGCGGAAAACGGATCGCACGCAGGACCGGTTCCGCAGGCCCTGCGGATTTTCCGTGCCGGTCGGGTGGCCCAGGGAGAGGGCACGGTGCGGCCGTCGCGGCCGGCGCCGCGCGGCCTGCGCCCCTCGGCAAGAGGCAACGACACGCAAAGCGAATTGCCGGCCGATCCGGCCGCTTTCTTGACTTATGGTAAGGGTCAAGGCCAGTTGCGGTCGTAATGTCCCTCGGTATTTCCGCTCGGCGCCGATCGGCAGAGACACCCATGCGCAGCTACCTCGATTTCGAAAAACCCGTGGCCGAATTGGAGGCCAAGATCGACGAACTGCGCGCGTTGGGCGAGGCAGGCGATGCGCTCGCCGTCGGCGAAGAGATTTCCCGGCTGAAGGTCAAGGCCGCGGTTGCACTGAAGGAGCTCTACGCGAACCTCACGCCGTGGCAAAAGACGCAAGTAGCGCGTCACCCGCAGCGACCTCATTGTCTCGAATACATCGCCGGCCTGATCACCGACTTCGTTCCGCTTGCGGGCGACCGGAAATTCGGTGAAGACCCGGCGATCGTCGGCGGGTTCGGCCGTTTTCGCGGCGAAAGCATCTGCGTCATCGGCCACGAGAAGGGTTCAGACACGGAAAGCCGGATCCGTCATAATTTCGGCATGGCGCGGCCCGAGGGTTACCGCAAAGCGGCACGGCTAATGGAAATGGCCGATCGTTTTTCGATTCCCGTGCTTTCGCTGGTCGACACCGCAGGCGCCTATCCCGGGGTAGGCGCGGAGGAACGGGGCCAAGCAGAGGCCATCGCCCGTTCCACCGACGTATCGCTAAGCCTCGGCGTGCCCAATGTCGCGGTGATCTTGGGAGAAGGGGGATCGGGGGGTGCGATCGCGATCGCGACCGCCAATCGCGTGTTGATGCTCGAGCACGCCATTTATTCCGTGATCTCCCCCGAGGGGGCGGCCTCGATCCTTTGGCGCGATACGGCGAAGGCGCAGGAGGCGGCGACCAGCATGAAGATCACCGCACAGGACATGATGCGTTTCGGCGTGATCGACGGCGTCATACCGGAACCGATCGGCGGCGCCCACCGCGACCCGGCGGCGGCGATTGCGGCCACCGGCGAAGCCATCGCCGCCGCCTTCGCGGAGTTGAGAGCCCTCGACGGCGAGACCGTGCGCCGGCTACGGCGCGAGAAATTCCTCGCCATCGGCCGCAACCCGACCTGGGCCTCCGGCTAAACTGGCGATTTACCCCTGTTTCACCATGGGCTTAGGCCGTTCGCCGGGGCGGGGCCAACGCCTTGCGGCCGCCACATCTTAAGGCTAACGATAAGCGGCGAAGGGACCTGCCTTCGGGGAGTAACGTTTGATACAAGTCGCATTCCGTGCGCTGACCGCGCTCGCGGCCGTGGTTGCCGCAGTTGCGCTTGCCGGCTGTGATGCCGACAAGCTTGCCCCCAACGGACGCGCGCTTGCGCCGCTGTCCGAGAAGATGCTCGCCACCATGGCGGAAAAGAACATGGACAAGGGCTCACCGATCCTTGTCCGCATCTTCAAAGAAGAGTCTGAACTTGAGGTTTGGAAGAAGAATCGGGACGGCGAATTCGCACTGCTGAAGACCTATCCGATTTGCCGCTGGTCAGGCGACTTAGGTCCGAAGAAACGCGAGGGGGATCGCCAGGCGCCGGAGGGCTTCTATACGATCACTCCTGCGCAGATGAACCCAAACTCCAATTATTATCTGGCCTTCAATACCGGTTTTCCCAACGCCTATGACCGCGCGCACGGCTATACCGGCTCCGAGCTGATGGTGCATGGCGACTGCTCGTCGCGCGGTTGTTATGCGATGACCGACGAACAAATTCAGGAAATCTATGCGCTCGCCCGCGAGGCCTTCTTCGGCGGACAGAAGGAATTCCAATTGCAGGCTTTTCCCTTCCGTATGACCGCACTCAACATGGCCCGACACCGCAATAATCCGAACTTCGCGTTCTGGAAGATGCTGAAGGAAGGCTACGACGATTTTGAAGCCACGCATCAGGAACCCAAAGTTGCGGTATGCGAGAGACGTTATGTGTTCGATGCCGTGGCACCGGAAAACGCCACCAAGCCGCTGACGTTCAATCCTATCGGCAAATGTCCGGCCTATCGGCTTGATCCTGCAGTCGCTGATGCCATTCTCGATCATCGCCGTGACGAGCAGGTGAAGATGGCGAATTACATCGCGCGCGGCGTTGAGACCGTGCCACCGCGCACCGGGATTGACGGCGGCATGAACCCCGTGTTCGCGGCCAAGCTGGCTTCGTACAACGTGTTCGACAATGACGGCCGCACATATCAGGTGGCCGGGATCGGTGCAGTACCGGGCGCCTTGCCACATGTGCCCAATCCGCCCGGCGCTTCCAAGTTGATGGAAGCGAGAGACGCGTCGACGGCCGATGCCGCCGCAACCACGAGCGTGCCGATGCCTCCGCCTGCGCCGCTGCCGAAGGCAAATCGCGTCGCGCCGCAGGGCACCGCAACGGCGAGCCGCTCGCTCGATAAGCACTCGGGCCCGCCGGCTGCGGCGGAGCCCTCGGTCGCGGCCGACGACCGCTTGGTCAAGCCAAAGCAATCCGTACCCAGCCGCGCCGCCGGCGTTTCGACGCCGTTGCCTCCCAAGAGCGAGCCGCGGTTGGCGAAGAACGCGTCACGACCGGCGCCTGCCGTTTCCCATCCGGCCCAGCCGTCACAGGCAAAGCCGGCCGAAAACGAGGACAAGCCGGCAGAACTCCATACCGCCTATTCCGCGTCACGACCGTCTTTCGATACCCTCCCCGGCGCTCAGCCGGTCGTGCCCGCGGGTTCGTTTGATGCCCGCTGGTCGGCGCTGCGCTGAATCGCGCGAATTCTGTCCCTACGCCCCGTTCTTGCCGACTCCGGCTTTTGCAGCGCCGACGCGTCGAAGCGATCTGCAATCAGGGCATCGCGGCCATTCCTATAGCGCGAGCGCTTGCGCCACTCACGCCCAACCCAACTCCGCACTTGCGGAAATATGCAGAGAATCAATCCGCGGCCGTGCAGCCGGAATGGACGGTATCGGGTACGGCCGGCAGGTTGCGGCGTTACGCGTATTTGCCGTGGCAGTGCTTGTATTTCTTGCCGGAACCGCAAGGACAGGGCTGGTTGCGGCCCACCTTGCCCCAGCTTGCGGGGTCGCTGGGATTGCGCGTGCCCGATGATTGACGGGAGGTCTGCGGGTTGACCCCGCCGGCAGCGAGCGAGGGCGCAAGCGGCGCCGCCGCGAGCGCCATCTCGTCCTCTCCGGTGGCCGGATCCACCTTGTGCGGCTCCATGTAGGGCAGATTATCGGCCGGTTCGACGGGCGGCTGCTGCACGATCTCGACGCGCATCAATTGACCGGTGACCGCCTCGCGGAGGTGCGCCACCATGTTTTCGAACAACGCAAATGCCTCTGCTTTGTATTCGTTGAGCGGATCGCGCTGACCGTAGCCGCGCAAACCGATCACTTGGCGCAGATGCTCAAGCATAACCAGATGCTCGCGCCACAGATGATCGAGCGTCTGCAACAAGATCGACTTCTCAACATAGCGCATGACGTCGGGGCCCCATTTGGCCACCTTCGCTGCCATCCACTCGTCGGCGCGACGTTTGAGCCGCTCCCTTACCTCGTCGTCGGCAATACCTTCTTCCTTCGCCCACTCCGAAATCGGTACATCGAGCGCGAGCACGCCGCGCACGGCCTGCTCGAGACCCGCCGTGTCCCACTGCTCGGGATAGGCATTCTCCGGAATATGCTTGCCGACCAGATCGTCGATCACAGAATGCCGCATGTCGGCGATGGTCTCGTCCACCGCCTCCTCGCGCATCAATTCGAGCCGCTGTTCAAAAATGACCTTCCGCTGGTCATTCATGACGTCGTCGAATTTGAGCAGGTTCTTACGAATATCGAAGTTGCGCGCTTCGACCTTCTGCTGCGCCTTTTCCAATGCCTTGTTGATCCAAGGATGAACGATCGCCTCGTTCTCTTTGAGACCAAGCTTCTTCAGCATGCCGTCCAGCTTGTCCGAGCCGAAGATGCGCATCAGGTCATCTTCAAGGGAAAGGAAGAATTTCGATCGCCCCGGGTCACCCTGCCGACCTGAACGGCCGCGAAGCTGGTTGTCGATGCGTCGGCTTTCGTGACGCTCGGTACCGAGCACGTAGAGCCCTCCCGCGGCCAATGCCTTCTCCTTGAGTCGCGCGACCTGCGCGCGGATCTCGGCGACGCGCCTGTCGCGTTCTTCGCCTTCGACCCCGGCGAGTTCCTGCCGGATGCGCATATCGGCATTACCGCCGAGCTGAATATCGGTGCCGCGACCGGCCATATTGGTGGCAATCGTGACGGCGCCGGGCACGCCGGCCTGCGCGACGATATAGGCTTCTTGCTCATGGTAGCGCGCGTTGAGGATCGCGAACACCTTGGCCTTGGACGAATTGTCGCCGGAATAAAGCGCGGCAAAAGCGTTCGGATCAGAAAAATCGTGCTGCTCCCAACCCTGCTTGCGCAGCATCTCGGCAAGCTGTTCGGATTTTTCGATTGACGTCGTGCCAACCAACACCGGCTGACCGCGTTCCTTGCAATCTTCGATCAACGCAAGAATGGCACGATATTTCTCCGCCGCCGTGCGATAAACCTCGTCGTCTTCGTCAACACGAATCATCGGCATATTGGTCGGCACTTCCAGAACCTCGAGCCCATATATGTCCATGAACTCGTCCGCTTCCGTCATTGCCGTTCCGGTCATGCCGGCGAGTTTTTCATACATGCGAAAATAGTTTTGGAAGGTTATCGAGGCGAGTGTCTGATTCTCCGGCTGGATCTGCTGATGTTCTTTGGCCTCGAGCGCCTGGTGCAGACCTTCGGAATAGCGGCGACCAGGCATCATGCGGCCGGTGAACTCATCGATGATGACGACCTCGCCGTTGCGAACAATGTAATCCTTGTCGCGATGGAAAAGTTTGTGCGCACGCAGTGCCTGATTGACGTGATGGACGACGGAAACGTTCTCGATGTCGTAAAGCGAGGGAGCCTTGAGCAGATTGGCGTTGCGCAGCATCTGCTCCATTTTCTCCATGCCCGCCTCGGTCAAAGTGACGGTGCGTTGTTTCTCGTCGACTTCGTAGTCACCCTTGTCGAGCTTGGGAATGAATGCGTCGATAGTATTGTAAAAATCCGAACGATCGTCGAGCGGACCCGATATGATGAGCGGCGTCCGCGCCTCATCGATTAGGATCGAATCCACCTCGTCCACGATGGCATAGATGTGACCGCGTTGGACCATGTCCTCCAAGCGGTATTTCATGTTATCGCGCAGATAATCGAAACCGAGCTCGTTGTTGGTTCCGTAGGTCACGTCGCAGTCGTAAGCCGCCCGGCGCTGCTCGTCATCGAGGCCATGCACGATAACGCCGACGGTGAGCCCGAGGAAGCGATAGATTTGCCCCATCCATTCGGCATCGCGCTTGGCAAGATAGTCATTCACCGTGACGACGTGGACGCCGCGGCCGGTCAACGCATTCAGATAGACCGGCAGCGTAGCGACCAGCGTCTTGCCTTCGCCGGTCTTCATCTCGGCGATCTTGCCTTCGTGCAGGATCATGCCGCCGATGAGCTGGACGTCGAAATGACGCTGGCCGATGGTGCGTTTGGCGGCCTCACGCACGGTGGCGAAAGCCGGCACCAGCAGGTCGTCAAGCGCGGCGCCTTCGGCGATTTGCTGCTTGAACATGGCGGTGCGCGCCTTGAGCGCGTCGTCCGACAGCGCGCTCAATTCGGGCTCAAGCGCGTTGATGGCGGCAACGCGAGGCTGATAGCTACGAATCCGCCGTTCGTTGGCGGAACCGAACAGCTTGCGGGCAACGGCGCCGATCATCGCGGAAGCTCCCGAGTTATGGCCGCGGCGTTCTTATCCAGCATGTTTATTTGGTTTAACACGGCGCCGCCGTCGGATTTAAGAAGCTTCCGGTGCTTTGGAATGCGGCACTTTTCGGGCAGATTCGACGCAAAATACGGATTGGCCGGCGTTTCCGTGACACATAGGAGGGGGTCGAAGTCTTGTCAATCGGCCGCGGCAGAACCCATTGTCGCGTGGCGACGAAGCGGATTCGGCCCCTCGCCATGGGCGGGCCATTGCAAAGCCATGGTTGTCGGGTGACAAGAGCGTTATGATCCGCGCCAGACGCGGTCTTTCCCGGTCCAAGGACATTCTCATGACATACGCCATTTCCCCCGGATCGCAGACGTTGCCGCGCCGCGCCGGTCTATTCGCCCTCATATTGGCTTTCTCCTCAGCGGCCGCCGGTGTCGCGCCCGCACAAGACCGGGACCCGCTCGTAGCGAAGGTCAACGGTGTCGAGATTCACGAAAGCGACCTGACGATCGCCGAGGAGGAGGCCGGCCAGCTTCCACCCATGACACCCGAGGCAAGAAAAGACTATTTGGTACAATTTATGGCCGACATGATCCTGGTGTCGAAGGCGGCAGAGGACAAGAAGTTCGCCGACAGCAAAAGCTTCAAGAAGCACCTCGATATCGCCCGCAAAAAACTGTTGATGGCGGAGTTACTGCAATCGGTCGGCCGGGAGGCACTCACCGACGCGGCAATGCACAAGGTCTATGACGATGCGGTCAAACAGATGGGGGAAGAACGCGAGGTGCGCGCCCGTCATATCCTGATTCGTGCCGCGCCCGGGGACGAAAAGGGAAGCAAGGAGGCCGAGGAGAAGATCAAGGCGATCATCGCCCGGTTGCGAAAAGGGGAGAATTTCGAGACGCTTGCAAAGGAAACGACCGAGGACCCCTCGGGCAAGGCCAATGGCGGTGATCTCGGCTATTTCACCAAGGAACAGATGGTGCCTGAGTTCGCGGAAGCGGCTTTCAAGCTCAAGCCGGGAGAAATTTCTGGCCCGGTGAAGACGCAATTCGGTTGGCATGTCATCAAGCTCGAGGATTCCCGCATCAAGGCGCCGCCTACGTTCGACGAAGTAAAGGGACAGATCGAAAACTTCGTGACGCGTCGTGCGCAGGCCGAACTTGTGCAGAAACTTCGTTCCGAGGCCAAAATCGAAAAATTCTATAAGACCGAGCCGGAGACACCACCCGCCGCGCCCGACAAACAATAGGTGCGAGCGGCCAAGGCGCACGGTCGAGGCTGGCCTTGTGTCGGCTTATCCCCTCTTTTAAGTGTTCGCCCCGTTGGAGACACCCACCCGCGCTTGCGCCGCGAGACCTGCGCCGATGTCCGCCGTCATATCCCCCCTTGCTCCCAAGCATATTCCCGACCTGCCGCCGATCGCCGGTATCCGCATGGCAACCGCTGCGGCCGGCATTCGCTATACCGGACGCACCGACGTCCTGCTCGCCTTGTTTGATGAAGGCACGACGGCCGCGGGCGTCTTCACCCGTTCAAAATGCCCCTCGGCACCAGTCGAATGGTGTCGCGCGAGGATCAAATATGGCAAGGCGCGCGCGTTGCTGGTCAACGCAGGCAACGCCAACGCGTTCACCGGAAGGAAGGGTCGCACGGCCACGCGTCTCACCGCCGCGCTTGCCGCAAAGGCGGCCGGATGCAAACCTGACGAGGTGTTTCTCGCCTCCACCGGCGTCATCGGCGAACCGCTCGATGTCGGCAAATTCGCCGCGGTGATGGACGACCTGAGGGCGTGTGCCGCACCGGGCCGATTCCTCGAAGCCGCGCAAGCCATCATGACCACGGATACCTTTCCGAAGGTGGCGACGGCGCGCGCCGTCATCGGCGGGACGAATGTCGTCATCAACGGCATTGCCAAAGGCGCCGGCATGATCGCCCCCGATATGGCTACCCTGCTTTCCTTCGTCTTCACCGACGCCGCGATCGCGGCACCGGCGCTGCATGCGATGCTGAAGGATAGCGTTGCCGATACGTTCAACGCGATCACGGTGGATGGCGATACGTCGACGTCCGATACGTTGATGCTGTTTGCCACGGGCAAGAGCGGTGCTCCGCGCATCGCCAAGGCCGCGGACCCGCGCCTTCGATCGTTCAGATGGGCCCTCCGGCAAGTCGTTGCGCGCCTTGCCGAACTCGTGGTGCGCGATGGCGAGGGCGCGCGCAAGCTAGTCGAGGTCACGGTCGAAGGCGCGGTTTCGAGAGCGTCCGCTCGGCGCATCGCGCTGTCGATTGCCAATTCACCGCTCGTGAAGACCGCGATCGCGGGCGAGGACGCCAATTGGGGTCGCGTGGTCATGGCCGTGGGCAAGGCCGGCGAGCCGGCCGACCGCGACAAACTGTCGATCTGGTTCGGCGATGTCCGGGTCGCCCACAGGGGGGAACGCGACCCGAATTATGACGAAGCGCGGGTCACTGCGGTAATGCGGAAGCCGGAAATCGCCCTCAAGGTCGCGCTCGGACTCGGCAAAGGGCGGGATCGCATTCTTACTTGCGACCTCACCAAGGAATACGTGACCATCAACGGCGATTACCGATCTTAAGACCGTGTTAACCGGCCGACGAAGAGACGGCCTCGTCGCCGGACGTTTGAAGACCTCTTAACCAGCCGGCTCATATCGTTTGAGAACAGAAAAGCTGTGAACAAACTTGTTCTTGTCGCGGCCTGCGCGCTCATTGATCCGGACGGACGCGTGCTCCTCGCCCGACGTCCCCCGGGCAAGCCGATGGAGGGCTTGTGGGAGTTTCCGGGCGGCAAGGTCAAGGATGGCGAACGGCCCGAGCAGACGCTGATACGTGAACTTAGGGAGGAGTTGGGAATTGCCGTCGACGAAGCCTGCCTCGCGCCCCTCACCTTCGCGAGTCATGCGTATCATGACTTTCATCTGCTCATGCCGCTCTATGTGTGCCGCCGCTGGGAAGGGATTATCAGCGCGATGGAGGGGCAGCAGCTCGCCTGGGTGAGGCCGAACCGGTTGCGGGATTATGACATGCCACCCGCCGACGTTCCCCTGATTGCTCATCTGGTTGCGTTGCTGTGATACCGATCAGAAACCGATGCCAGTAGGATGCAGCCCATGCGCTTCACTTCAGCGGTCGATTCGCTCAAATGCTTCATCGCGGCCCGTGCCGGAACCACGGCCATCGAATATGCGCTCATTGCCAGCGGCATCGCGGCCGTTCTGGTCGCGGTAGTTGCGGCCATCGGCGCTACGGTGTCGGGCATGCTCGCGCCGATCGCGACCGGGCTCGGGTGACTGGCCGCGGCGGCGCATAGTCGTGTCGCGTTTCCAACAATTTTCGACCTTCGAGCCGCCCGCGCGCAAAAAGCAGCCTGGAAAAATTTTCGCCCGTGCGGCCCGATCGCGGCGCCTGCCGGGGATCTTGCTCAGCACGCACTTCTGACGAAAACCGGCGCCGCCATCCGCCGGCCGTCCGCTAG
>JADGGK010000010.1 GCA_019689975.1 Pseudolabrys sp. | reverse complement strand
ATGACGGGGAAAATG
The DNA here is from genome assembly GCA_019689975.1 of Pseudolabrys sp. Classification (GTDB taxonomy): domain Bacteria; phylum Pseudomonadota; class Alphaproteobacteria; order Rhizobiales; family Xanthobacteraceae; genus Pseudolabrys. Next base: position 60,025 of record JADGGK010000010.1, on the reverse strand, counting down.
CGCGCGGGCGCACAATGACGGGGAATGTGACCCGTCATTGCGAGGAGCCCCGAAGGGGCGACGAAGCAATCCAGTCACAGCCCGCGCCGCAGGGACGGTCAAAGTCCCAACAGCGCCGCGGCATTGTTGTAAGCCACATCGGCCCGCACGCTTTCCTCGAGCGGCACCGTGTCGATGAATTCGCAGCCCGACCAGTCGAAGGGATAATCCGCCGAGAACATCACGCGGTCGCGCCCGAGCGCCTCGAGCGAGCAGCGCAGCGGCGGCAGGTCGTACATGCCGGACGTTGTGACCCAAACGTTCTCCCTGAGGTATTGCGAGGGCGGTTTGGGCAGTCTCCAGCCGTAGGGAGCGGAGCGGCTGTCGAAGCGCCAGAGCTGGAACGGCAGCGTTTCGCCGAGATGGCCGAGCACGAGTCTCGCCTTCGGATGGCGCTCGAACACGCCGCCGCAGATGATGCGCAAGGCATGCGAGCCAGTTTCGACGCCCCAGCCCCACATCGGACGCGCGAGCACGTTGTAGCCGGCAATCGCCGGCAGCGGCGCGACCGGATCGGCCGGGTGCAGATAGATCGGCACGTTCAGATCCGCCGCGCGCTCCCAAAACGGATCATAGGCCGGGTCGTCGAGATAACGTCCGTTGGTGTGGCCGTTGATCATGGCGCCGCGGAACCTGAGCTCGCGCACGCAGCGTTCGAGCTCGTCGGCGGCCGCGCGCGCGTCCTGCATGGCAAGATGAGCGAAGCCTGAATAACGGTCCGGCCGCTTCTGCACCTGTCGGGCGAGGAAATCGTTGGCGGCGCGCGCCGCCCGCACGGCCGTGGCGGTGTCGCGCTCCGCCTGCACCCCGGGACCCGCGACCGCGAGCACCGCATGCGCGATGCCCGTCTTCTCCATCATCGCCAGGCGCGCGTCGTCGAAATCGGTCAGCGCGCGGTAGAGCTGCGCCTTCTTCTCCGGCGCAACGTCCACCATGGTCGGGTGCCAATAGGGCTCGGTGGCCGGGTCGAGAAAATGCTCCTCGAGCGCGATCTTTTTCACCATGAACCCCTCCCCGCGGCCGGCGCAACTTGGCGCTTCCAACTGTATCGGATTTTGGGCTATTCTGTACCGTATTGCAAGGCGGCCGCAGGGGCCGCGTGACACGGATCGCAGCCGGCCACCATGAGCGACCGCCTCGTCGTCAACGGCAAGAATCGGGTGCAGGTGATCGCCCGCGCGGCGACCATTCTGCGCGCGCTGGAGGAGGAAAACGCGGGCTTGAGCCTGGGCCAGATCGCGCAGCGGGTGAAACTTGCGCGCTCGACCGTGCAACGCATCGTCGCCGCGCTCGAGAGCGAGAAGCTGGTCATCGCGGCGACGCCGAACGGGCGCGTGCGGCTCGGCCCGGCGATCCTGCGGCTTGCCGCCTCGGTGCGCAGCGACTTCGTCGCCCTGGCGCGGCCATATCTCGAACGTCTGTCGGAAGACCTGCGCGAGACGGTCGACCTATCCACGGTGAAGAAGGATCATCTCGTCTTCATCGACCAGGTGATCGGGTCGCAGCGTCTGCGCACGGTCTCGGCGGTCGGCGAAACCTTCCCGCTGTATTGCACCGCCAACGGCAAGGCCTATCTCGCGCAGCTCAGCGACGCAGCGATCGAGAAGCTCATCGGTCGCGTCTATGAGTCGCGCACGCCCAGGACGCTGGTGCGCCTCGACGCGCTGCTCAAGGACATCGCGGCGGTGCGTCGCACCGGGGTCGCCTATGACCGCGAGGAGCATACGCTCGGGATATGCGCCGCCGGCGTGGCGCTGCGCGACCCGCTCGGCAATGCCGTTGCGATTTCCGTGCCCGTGCCGACGCAGCGTTTCAACGGCCGCGAGGGGATGATCGCCGAGCGTCTCATCGCCACCAAGCACGCGCTGGAGGAGCGCATCCGATCGACGATGACCTGAGCGCAGCCGGTCGGTCCTGCCATGCGGCACGAGGCCAGATGCGAGGCAATGACCATGCGACCGGCAAAAAGGAGGAGGAGGAAACCGTGGCCAAGCGAATTCGCGGCGTGATGCTCGAAGAGAATCTGAAGAACAGCATGGGACTGCAATTCTACAATTTGTCCCATCGTTTCGGCTATCAATCGCCGAACTGGCCCTATTTCGAGGATGTCAAGATCGAGCGCATCCACTATATGGCGAAATCGGGCGTGCTCTCGCAACGCATCACCACCTCGATGCACAATACCACGCATATCGACGCGCCGGCGCACGTCGTCCAGGGCACCCCCTTCATCGACGAGGTCCCGCTGCCGCATTTCTTCGGCTCCGGCATCGTGGTGTCGATCCCCAAGAACAAATGGGAGCCGATCACCGCCGACGATCTCGAAAAGGCGTGCGGCAAGGCGGTGCGGCCGCGCGACGTGGTGATCGTCAATACTGGATGGCACCACAAATACGAGGATAGCGAGGAATATTTCTGCTACGCGCCCGGCTTCGTGCCTTCGGCCGGCGAGTGGTTCGTGGAGAAAAAGGTCAAGGTGGTCGGCCACGATACTCAGGCGAACGATCATCCGCTCGCGACCGCCATTGGCCCGCAACGCAACGGTCCCCTGCATCCGCATCTCGAAAAGGAATATTACGAGTGGTCGGGCGGACGGAACTGGAAGGATGACTTCCCCGAATGGGAGCCGGTCCATCGCATCCTGTTCAAGAACGGCATTCTCGGGATCGAGAATGTCGGCGGTGACATCGACAAGGTGACCGGCAAGCGTTGCACCTTCGCGTTCTTCCCCTGGAACTGGGAGCGGGGCGACGGCTGCATCGTGCGGCTCGTCGCGATCATCGATCCGGAGGGAAAATATCGTATCGAGCGCGGAAGGAGGTTCTGATGATCGTTCGCAGGCTGGCCGAAGCGAAACCCTACGCGGCCCCGCACCATCGCAACTACGAGTCGCTGCGCATCTTCGGCGCGGAGATGGGCGGCTCGCGGAACCTGATCTTCGGCATCTCGCACTTCCAGCCCGGCGGCGGCGCCGGCCCCGACGCGTCGCCGCCGGAAAAGATCTACCACGTGCTCAAGGGCGAGCTCACGGTGATCGCCGGCGGCAGGCAGGAAGTGGCGCGACCAGGCGATACCGTGTTCATCGCGCCCAACGAGACGCGCGAGATCGTCAACCGCGGCCGTGAAGTGTGCACCATTCTCGTCGCCGTCGCCGCGGCGCCCGCGGGGTGAGATCGCACGTCGCGACGGCGCGTTGCGCCGGCGGCACGATGATCCGGTTGGGCTTGAGCCTCGGCCACGTGCCGGGCGACGTACGGCGGCAGCGAGTTCGGGGAGGCCAGAGAATGTCCGATGAATTTCTGAAAAACCCGCTATCCTTGTTCGACATCCGCGGCAAGGTCGCCATCGTCGTCGGCGCAACCGGCGCGTTCGGTTCGCTCGCGGCGAGAACGCTTGCGGGCGCAGGCGCCCATGTCGTGCTGTCCGCGAGCCGGATCGATGAGCTGAAGAAGGTCGCGGCCGAGTGCGAGCGGCTCGGCGCCAAGACTGAAATCGTGGCGCTGCGGCCTTCGAGCGAGGAGAACTGCGACAAGATCGTCAAGGCCGCGGTCGACAAATTCGGCCGGCTCGACATCCTCGTCGTCGCCTCCGGCCTCAACAAGGTATCGAAGATCGTCGACCAGAGCTACGATGACTTCCGCGAGGTGATGGACGCCAACGTCAACCAGTCGTGGCTGATGGCCCGCGCAGCCGGCCGGCAGATGCTCAAACAGGGCCAGGGTGGCAAGGTGATCCTCACGTCTTCGGCGCGCGGTCTGCTCGGCCATCCCGCCGGCTACAGCGCCTATTGCGCGTCGAAGGCGGCGGTCGACGGCATCACCAAGGCGCTCGGTTGCGAATGGGGCGAAAGCGGCATCACCGTGAATGCCCTCGGGCCCACGGTATTCCGCTCGCCGCTCACGGCGTGGATGTACGAAGACACCGAACGGGCTCAAGCCGTGCGCAAGGGCTTCCTTGCGCGCGTACCCAAGGGCCGGCTCGGCGAGCCCGAGGATCTCGCAGGACCGCTCCTCTTCCTCGCCTCCAAGGCATCCGATTTCTACACCGGCCACATCCTCTATGCCGACGGCGGCTACACCGCGGGATGACGATGGAGCTTGACGCACCCCGCGGCGGAATTCGTCGGCGCGCGCCAACCGCGCGAGCCAATGCCGGGCACCATTCGCGCCGCACGGCAGATCATCGCACCGAGATCCGATCGTCGGGATCGCTGCGCGACGGTGGAGCATGACCATGGCCGCGAACAAGGCAAAAATCGCGGTGATCGGCGCCGGCCTGATGGGTCACGGCATAGCCCAGGTTTTCGCGCTTGCCGGTCACGAGGTGACGATCCACGATTCCGACGCGACCAGCCTCGAAAGCGCGAAAGCGCGCATTCTCTCCAACCTCAATGATCTCGGCGAGGATACGGGCGCCGCCGCGCGGGTGACGCCGGTCGCCGATCTTGCGCGTGCCGTGCGCGGGGCCGACTATGTGGTGGAGGCCGTGCCTGAAGATCTTTCCCTCAAGCAGGCGCTGTTTGCCGAGATCGAGCGGTACGTCGGGCCCGATACGATCCTGGCCAGCAACACCTCGGTCATCCCGATTTCGCAGATCATGCAAGGCCTCGCGCGCCGCGAGCGCGCCCTCGGCACGCACTGGTGGAACCCTCCCTACCTCGTGCCGCTCGTCGAGGTGATCGAGACGCAATGGACGAGCCCGGCCGTCGTCGCCTTCACCATGGCGTTGCATGCGGCGGCAGGCAAGAAGCCCGCGCATGTGAAAAAGGACGTTCCCGGATTCATCGGCAATCGCCTGCAGCACGCGCTCTGGCGCGAGGCGATCGCGCTGGTCGAGAACGGCATCTGCGATGCCGAGACGGTGGACATGGTGATCAAGAACTCGTTCGGCCGTCGTCTCGCGGTGCTCGGGCCTTTGGAAAACGCCGACCTCGTCGGCACGGACATGACGCTGGCGATTCATCGCACGGTGCTGCCGGCGATCGACAGCCGGCCCGCCCCTTCGCCCTATCTCGAAAGACTGGTGCGGGAAGGCCGCCTTGGTTTCAAGTCGGGCGAAGGCTTCCGTCGATGGACGCCGGACCAACAGGCCGCTCTCCGATCGAAAGTGCTGCGGCACCTCAGACGGGCGAGCACGGAGGAAACCTGAAGCGCAGCGAAGGGAGGAGACTATGGTCGAGGGGACGATTTCGCGACGCACGCTGATGAAGCGCGGCCTCGGCATGGCGGCGGCGCCCGCGGTTCTGCGCCTGTTGCCGGCCAATGCCCAGTCCGCGGTCATCAAGATCGGCCATGTGAGCCCGAAGACCGGCCCGCTCGCCGGCTTCGGCGAGGCCGACGCATTCATCCTCGAACAGGTGCGCGGCATTCTCGCCCGAGGCCTGCAGAACAACGGCAAGACCTATCCGGTCGAGATCATCTCCAAGGACAGCCAGTCGAGCGGCAGCCGCGCCGCCGAGGTGGCCTCCGAGCTCATCCTCGGCGACAAGGTCAACCTGATCCTCGCCTCGGCCGCGCCGGACACCACCAACCCCGTCGCCGATCAGGCCGAGGTCAACGAAACGCCCTGCGTGACGACCAATTGCCCGTGGCAGCCCTATTTCTTCGGACGCAAGGGCGATCCGAAGAAGGGTTTCACCTGGACCTACCACTTCTTCTGGGGCCTGGAAGACGTCATCGCCTCCTACCTGCCGATGTGGGCGGAGCTTCCGACCAACAAAGTGGTCGGCGGGCTGTTCCCGAACGACGCCGACGGCAATGCCTGGGGCGATCCGCAGCACGGCCTGCCGCCGGCGCTGACCAAGGCCGGCTACCGGCTGATCGATCCCGGCCGCTACCAAGTCATGAACAACGACTTCACGTCGCAGATCTCGGCGTTCAAGGCGGCGGGCGCCGAGATGGTGGTGGGCAACATGATCCCGCCCGACTTCGCCACCTTCTGGGCGCAGGCGGCACAGCAGGGGTTCAGGCCCAAAATCGTGACCATCGGCAAGGCGCTGCTCTTCCCCTCGGCCGTCGAAGCGCTGGGCGCGCGTGGCGACGGGCTGTCCACCGAGATCTGGTGGACGCCGAACTTCCCCTTCAAATCCGGTCTCACCGGGCAAAGCGCACGGCAGCTCACCGACGCCTATATGCGCGCCACCCGCCGGCCGTGGACGCAGCCGATCGGCTATCAGCATGCGCTGTTCGAGGTGGCGATCGACATCCTCAAGCGAGCGAAGAACCTGAGCGATCCGCGGTCGATCCTCGAAGCGATCACGACCACCCGCTACCAATCGATCGTCGGCCCCGTGCAGTGGACCGGGCAGCCGGTGAAGAACGTGACCAAGACGCCGCTGGTCGCCGGCCAATGGGTGCGGCAGACGGACGGCAAGTTCGATCTCGTGATCGCGGAGAACGAATCGGCGCCGATGATCCCCGTCGGCGGCAAGCTGAAGCCGCTGACCTGACGACCGCCATGGCTCCGCTGCTGGCGCTCGACAACATATCCAAGCGATTCGGGGCGGTCGTCGTCGCCGACGGCATTTCCCTTGCGCTCAATGCGGGCGAAGCGCTCGGCATCATCGGACCCAACGGCGCCGGCAAGACCACCCTTTTCGCCATCGCCGCCGGCGCCCTGGCCCCGGATGCCGGACGCGTGCTGTTCGCGGGCGAAGACATTACCGGCCTGTCGCCGGACCGACGCTGCCGCAAGGGTCTCGCCCGTGCGTTCCAGATTCCCCAACCCTTTGTCGGCATGACGGTGTTCGAAAACGTCGTCGTGGCCGCAGCCTTCGGCGCCGGCGAGCCGGAGGCCGCGGTCTATGACCGCGCGGCCGATCTGCTCGACCGCTGCGGACTCGCCGACAAGGCGAACCGGAGCGCCGGTGGCCTGACGCTACTCGACCGCAAGCGGCTCGAGCTTGCGCGCGCGCTGGCGACGAAGCCGCGAGTGCTGCTGCTCGACGAGGTCGCCGGCGGCTTGACCGAGCACGAATGCCACGCGCTGGTCGAGCTCATCAAGGACGTGCGCGCTTCCGGCGTCTCGATCGTGTGGATCGAACACATCGTGCACGCCCTGCTCGCCAGCATCGATCGCCTGCTCGTCCTGCACGGCGGCAGATTTATTGCCGCAGGCGAACCGCGGGAGGTGATCCGCTCCTCGCAGGTGGCGGAGATTTACATGGGAATCGCCGCCGATGGCTGACCCCCTGCTCGATGTGCGCGGCATCGACGTCTTCTATGGTGATTTCCAGGCGCTGTTCGGCGTGTCGCTGCGCATCGAGACCGGCGAGGTGGTCGCCGTCATCGGAGCCAATGGCGCGGGCAAGAGCACGCTGCTCAGAAGCATCGCCGGTCTGATGCATCCCCGGCGAGGCGAGATTCGGCTCGCCGGTGCCTCGATCACGCACAGCCCGGCATTCGAGGTGGTCAGGCGCGGCGTCGCGCTGGTGCCGGAAGGGCGACGGCTGTTTCCCTCGCTCACGGTCGAAGAAAACCTCCTGATCGGCGCGCAGCTCAAACGCCCCGGACCGTGGACCCTCGCTCGCGTCTACGACCTCTTCCCCGCGCTTGCCGCGCGCCGTCGCCTGCCCGCGACCGCGCTCTCGGGCGGGCAGCAGCAGATGGCAGCCATCGGCCGCGCGCTGATGGCCAATCCGAGGCTCCTGCTCTGCGACGAGATCAGCCTCGGCCTGGCGCCGATCGTGGTGCGCGACATCTACGCGCAGATCCCGCGCATCGTCGCGGAAGGCCTGTCGCTCGTCATCGTCGAGCAGGACATCGCCCAGGCGCTGAAGGCGGCCGCTCGCGCCTACTGCCTGCAGGAGGGTCGCGTCGCGCTGCACGGGGCGACCCGCGAACTCACGCGCGAGACCATCAGCGCGGCCTATTTCGGAGTATGAGGCCGATGACCGAATGGCTCAATGTCGTGGTGCAGGGCGTGCTCACCGGCGGGCTCTACGCCATGTTCGCCGTCGGCCTGTCGTTGATCTTTGGAGTCATGCGACTCGTGAACATCGCTCACGGCGATCTCATCGTGCTTGCCGCCTATGTGTCGCTCATGGTGACGCAGGCGCTCGGAGTCGATCCTCTGACGTCGCTCGTCCTCGTGGTGCCGATTATGGCGCTCGTCGGCTACGCTTTGCAGCGCGGACTGCTCAATTTCACCCTCGGCGAGGACCTCCTGCCGCCCCTGCTTGTCACCTTCGGTCTTTCGGTCATCATCCAGAACGGCCTGCTGGAATTGTTCACCGCCGACAGCCGCAAACTGCAGGCCGGTGCGATCGAGGTGCTGACCGCGCAGCTGATGCCGGGGGTATGGGTCGGCTATCTCCCGCTTGTGCAGTTCGCGGTGGCGATCCTCGTCATCGCCGCGCTGCAGGTGCTGTTCTACAAGACCGCGCTCGGCCGCGCCTTCCGCGCCACCTCCGATGATCAGCCGGTGGCGCAATTGATGGGTCTCAACACGCGGCACGTGTTTGCCCTGGCCATGGCGCTGTCACTCGCGGTGGTCGCAATTGCCGGCGTGTTTCTCGCGGTACGCAGCAATTTCGATCCGGCGATCGGTCCGGCACGGCTGATCTTCGGCTTCGAGGCCGTGATCATCGGCGGCCTCGGCAATATGTGGGGAACGCTCGCCGGCGGCGTCATCCTGGGGGTGGCGCAGGCGATCGGCGCCGAGCTCGATCCCGGCTGGCAATTGCTCGCCGGCCATATCGCGTTTCTCGTGATCCTGGCGCTCCGCCCGCAGGGACTGTTCCCCAAGGTGTCGGGATGAGCCGCGTCGAACACGCATCGCGTTCGAGCCGCGTCGGCGTCGCCCTCGCCGGCTTCGGCCTCGCGGCCCTCGCGATGGCGCCGCTCTGGGCCGATCGCGCGACGCTCAGGCTATTGGCCGAAATGTTCACCTATGTCGCGCTGGCAAGCCTTTGGAACCTGCTTGCCGGCTATGCCGGGCTCGTCTCGGTCGGTCAGCAGGCCTTCGTCGGCCTTGGCGGCTATCTGTTGTTCGCCCTCGGCATCCAATTCGGGGTGCCGCCCTTGGCCGCCGTCTTGGTCGCAGGGCCGGTCGCGGCGCTCGTATCGATCCCCGTCGCCCTGCTGATCTTCCGCCTGCGCGGGGCCTATTTCGCCATCGGCACCTGGGTGATGGCGGAAGTGTTCCGCCTGATGGCATCGCAAATCGCGGCGCTCGGCGGCGGTTCCGGCATAAGCCTGCCGGCCTCGCTCGTCCTCGCCATGGCGCCGACGCGGCAGTGGCGGGAGCTGGAGATCTATTGGCTGGCATTGGCGCTCGCCGTCGCCGTTCTCGTCGCGATCTTCGTTCTGCTGCGCTCGCGCCACGGGCTCGCGCTCACCGCCGTCCGCGACAATGAACTCGCCGCGCAGAGCAGCGGCATCGACGTGCGACGGCTCAAATTCGCCGTCTACGTGCTGACCGCATTCGGCACCGCCATGATCGGCGCGTTGATCTTCCTGATGAAATTGCGCATCTCGCCGGACACCGCTTTCAGCGTCAACGACTGGACGGCCTTCGTCATTTTCATCGTCGTCATCGGCGGCATCGGTCGCATCGAAGGTCCGATCATCGGAACCATCGTGTTCTTCCTGCTGCGGCAGACGCTGGCCGATCTCGGCAGTCTCTACCTCATGATGATGGGCACGGTCGCGATCGCGGTGATGCTGGCGGCGCCGAAAGGTATCTGGGGCCTCATCGTCGAACGGCTCGGCTGGCAGATGCTGCCGCTGCAGCGACGCCTCGTGCTCGAGCCGAGCGGCAAGGCGCGAGCGCGGTAACCGGCTTGCGCGCAAAACCGCCGCGGCGACGCCGGCCCGCCGGCTCCATGGCACGCCCGCAACGCCCGGTCGCCGCGCGAAGGCGCGGGCGGTATTTCGGTTCGTGCGGTTATTCCGCCGCGACCTTGCTCGCGGTATTCAGCCTCGTCTTGACCACTACCTTGATGGCGTCCTCGACGCGATCCTTGGCGTAGCGAATTGCCGTCGGCAAATCGTCGAGGGAGAAGGTGTGGGTATGGATCAAGGTCGCATCGAAACGCTTCTGCCGCATAAAGGCCTCGGCGCGGTGCGTGGCGCTGCGACCTTCGCCGCGAATGCCGTAGAGGTAGATATTGTTGCGCACGATGTGGGCGACATCCACCGGCACTTCTTCATGGGCGAAAGCGGCAAGACATACCCTGCCGCCGCGGTTGACCATGTGCACGGCATCGTTGACCGCGCCGGACGCCGCCGAACATTCCACGACATAGTCGACACCCTTGCCGCCGTTGAGCCGCCTCACCTCCGCCACCACGTCGGGCGTCCGACGGATGTTGACCACGTGATCGGCGCCCAGCTTTTTCCCGATCTCGAGCCGGTTGTCGCGCGTACCGGTGAGGATTACCGGCTGGGCGCCGAGCGCCTTGGCCACGGCGACGGTCAGCAACCCGATCGGGCCCGGGCCGGTGACGCAGACGCTCTCGCCGGCCACCAGGCCGCCCAGTTCGGTGAGGGCATACATCGCCGTGCCGGCGGTGACGACGAGCGTCCCTTCCTCATCCGACATCGTGTCGGAGATCGCCACCAGCGTGTTGATATTGTTGACCTGATAGTCGCAGAAGCCGCCGTCGGTCGTAAAACCATTGGCACGGTGGCCCTTGTCGACCTCGCCGTAATTGAGGCCGTAGTTGTGGCACGAGGTATACATGCCCTCGCGGCAGCGCTTGCACTGGCCGCAGCCGGCGTGGATTTCGACCGCCACGCGCTGGCCGATCCGGTATTCGTCCACGCCCGGCCCGAGCGCCACCACGGTGCCCATATATTCGTGGCCGGGCGTGAAGTTCTTGTTGAACGGCAGACCGCCTTGGATAAGCGCCGGCGGTCCGTGATAGATGACGTCGAGATCGGTGGCGCAGATCGCCACCGCGTCCACCCGCACCAGCACTTCGGCTCTGCGCGGCACGGGCGTTGGTTTGGTCGTCATGGCGAGCTCACCGGGTGCCCCGAGCACCCATGCCCTCATGCGCTCCGGGATGGGGAATTCATTATGGTTGGTCTTCACACCCGGCGGTGCATACATCCGAACCTCCACGAGAGGACGCGATCGACGGCTCAGCCGGCGGCCGCCTGCGCGGCACCGGCCGGGGCATTGGGCGCGCCGAATTCCGCCGACAGCGAGCGCGTGGCGGCGCAAATCTCGTCCCGCATCAACGCGAGATGCGCTTCATCCGCGCGCATCGTCGGGGTCGAGGCGCTGATCGCCCCGATCACCGTACCCGCCTGATCGCGAATGGCGGCGCCGATGCAGATCACGCCGGGCAGATATTCCTCGGTATCGATCGCATAGCCCCGACGGCGCACGGCGCGAAGCGACTCGAGCAGCGACGGGAGATCGGTAATGGTGTTCTTGGTGTAGCGCTTCATGCCGGATGCAAGAATGCGCCGGATCTCATCCTCGGGCAGCCAGGCGAGTATCGCCTTGCCGACCGATGTCGCGTGCGGCGCTTCGACCTTGCCCACCTTCCCGGTTCCAACCCTTACCGCGTGGCGCGCCTCGCGCACCGCGAGCGTGATGACGGCATCGCCCTGCAGCGCGGCAAGGTGCACGGTCTCCCCGGTGGCGCGGTTGATCGCGTCGAGATAGGGCTCGGCGCGCCGCGGCAGATCGACCTGCAGGCAGGCGCGGCTCAAGTAGAAGATCCGGTTGCCGAGCCCGTAAAGGCGGCGGCTCGGCACCTTGACCACGAAGCCGCGTTTGACGAGCGTGGCCAGAAGGTGATGGCAGGTGGAGATATTCAGCCCGGTGCGCCGCGCAAGTTCGGTGAGGCTCGCTTCCCCGCCGGCGTCGGCAATGGTCTCCAGGAGATAAAGCGCCCGGTCGACGGACTGAATACTGTGGCGGTCACCCGCAGTCGCCGCGCCGGCGCCGGCGCCCGGCCCCCGGAGGATCTTCGCATCCATGGCTCGTTTCTCCCTTCCGGCAAGGGAAACGGCCAAACGCCTCGAAGTCAAGGCGATTTCCCGACCGGAAGCGTCGTTTTCACGATTTGAAATAGATCCGAAGGCAGCGGGCCGCCGGGTCGCGGGAGCGCGGCGTCAGCCGGCAGCGACGACACCCAGTTCCAGCTCCAGAGCGCCGCACAGCATCTGGCCGAGCAGGATATGCATTTCCTGGATGCGGGCGGTGGTGTCGGACGGCACCACGAGCAGGTGGTCGGCGAGGTCTCGAAGGTCGCCGCCGCCCTTGCCGGCGAGCGCCGCCGTCACGAGCCGCTGCGCCCGGGCCTGCCGCAGCGCGGCGAGGATGTTGGCGCTCCGACCCGAGGTGGAGATGGCGATGGCGACGTCGCCCTGGCGACCGAGCGCCTCGATCTGGCGAGCGAAGATACGCTCGAAGCCGAGATCGTTGCCGGCCGCCGTCAGCGCCGAGGTGTCGGTGGTGAGCGCCAGGGCGGCGATGGCGGGACGGTCTGCCTTGTAACGGATCGTCAGTTCCGTGGCGAGGTGCTGCGCGTCGGCGGCGCTGCCGCCATTGCCGAAGAACAGAAGCTTGCCGCCGGCGCGCAGCGCGCGGGCGCAGACGCGCACAAGCCCCGCGAAGGCATTCGCCAATGCCGCTTCCGTGTCGCGCGCCACGGCGTGGTGCTCGGCGAATTCGGCTGTGAAATAAGCGGCGAGGTCCACGGCTGCCGGCCCTTTCCTGCGTCTGTTCTTGCGTGCGACGCGTTACCGTCTTTCCCGGCCCGCTTAAGCGGCTTCGCCGCGGAACTCAGGCACGGCTTCGCGCAACACCTTGTCGATCGCAGCGCGTTCTCCACGCGCAAGCCCCTGCTCCAGCATCGCCATCCAGGCGCGCACGGCCTCGAGCGAGGGCTGCACCGGTTTGGCCGCGACGATACCGGGAATGCCGATCTCCGCGCTCGCTTCCCCACGCGCGAAGAGGACCTCGTGCAGACGTTCGCCCGGCCGAATGCCGGTATAGACGATGTCGATATCCTGGCCCGGCTCGAGCCCGCTCAGGCGGATGATGCGTTCGGCGAGGTCGACGATCTTCACCGGTTGGCCCATGTTGAGCACGTAGACCGAAACCTCGCTGCGGGCGGAACCGAGCGCGTGGCTTGCGGCCGTGATCACGAGGTCGCAGGCTTCGCGGATGGTCATGAAATAGCGAACCATGTCCGGATGGGTGACGGTCACGGGTCCGCCCGCCTCGATCTGCGCCTTGAACTTGGGCACCACCGAGCCGTTCGAGGCCAGCACATTGCCGAATCGTACCGCGATGAGACGCATGGCGCCGCTGCGGCGGGCAAAGTCGGCATCGAGCGCCTGACAATACATTTCCGCGAGCCGCTTGGTGGCGCCGAGCACCGAAACCGGCTCGATCGCCTTGTCGGTCGAGATCAGCACCATCGCGGCGGCGCCGCTCGACGCCGCCGCGTCGGCGACGTTGACGGACCCGAACACATTGGTCTTGACCGCCTCTTCCCAATCGCGTTCGAGCAACGGCACGTGCTTGAGCGCGGCGGCGTGGAAGACGATATCGGGTTTGAACCGCGCGAACAGACGCATGATGCGGTCGCGATCGCGGATATCGGCGATGTGACCGGAAAACTCCGTGCCGCCCGATCTGGCGGCGAGCGTCTCCTGCACCGCGTGCAGCGCAGGCTCGGAATTCTCGATCACCAAAAGTCGCGCCGCGCCGAAGGCGATGACGCGATCGCATATCTCCGCGCCGATCGATCCGCCGCCGCCGGTCACCACCACCGACTTGCCGGCAACGAAGCGCTCGAGCCGACGGTAGTCGATGGTGACGCTCGGCCGGAGCAACAGGTCTTCGACCGCAACCGGAGCGAGCGCAACCGCCGGGCCCGGGGCGTCGAGCGCCGGCAATTTGTTGACGGTCAGGCCGAGCCGGCGTGCGCGCACCAGCACCGCTTCCGGACGCGCCTGCGGCGAGAGCGCCGAGGGCGCGAACACGAGCCGCGTCACCCGCGTGCCGTGGCGTTCCAGATCGGCCACGATACGTTCGAGATCGTCGATCTCGCCGAGCACCGGGATGCCGCGGATCGACTGGCCGCGATCGGCATGGGAGGGCGAAAGGACGCCCAGCGGCCAGATCCTTCGCGCCGCGCCGCTCTCGATCGCGCGCAGCAGAACTTCCACGTCGGCGGCGTGACCGAGCAGCAACGTCGGCGCGGCATTGGCGACACGGGCGCGTTGAACCGTGCGCGTATAGCGGAAGTAACGGTAGGCGATCCGGCTGCCGCCGAGCAGGAACATCTGCAGCAGCCAGTAGAGCAGAATGGTGACCTTGCCGAAGAAGAAATGGCCGAGGACATTCGGCGCGAGCAGCACGTAGTCGAGCACCAGCAGCGAGACGGCGAGCACGCTCGCGGCGCGGAAGATGTTGTAGAGGTCGGGCAGCGAGGTGAAACGCCACTTGTTGCGGTGCAGGCCGACCACGAAATAGATGCCGGCGGCGTAGATCAGGAACAGCGGCAGATACCTAAGCGCGGGCAGGCGGGAGACGAACTCCGCCTGCTCGAAACGCACGGCGAAGGTAAGCACGATCGCCGCCGCCGTGGCGACGACGTCGTGCACTATGATCAAAACCTGACGCGGGGTAAGGGCGCGAAAACGCCCCCAGCGGCTCGTCGGCGGCGGGCTCATGCGTGCGCGATTATAGGTGAAATGCGGGCGGTCGGCCTAGATGCGGGATGTCAATAGGTTGTGCCGTCTCCCACCCGACCGCCGAGGCTAAGGCCGCGCCAGGTCGGGGCGGAGGAGCGGCCGCGCACCGGCACGAGAATGCCGCGGCGCCGCCGCGGGCCCGTTTTACTGCACGATCTGGAGTTTCACCTTCGCCACGCCCTGCCCGACCATGCCGAGGCTGGCGGCCGCCGAATAGGAGACATCGACGATGCGCCCCGGAACGAACGGGCCGCGGTCATTGACGCGGACCGTCACCGAGCGGCCGGTCGCGAGATTCGTCACGCGCAAGCGGGTGCCGAAGGGCAGCGTCGGGTGGGCGGCGGTCAGGTCATTCGGATCGAATCTCTCGCCGTTCGCCGTCTTCTGTCCCTCCGCGTAGAAGCTCGCCATGCCGTACGACGTTCGCGGCGTCTCCTCTGCCCGGCGCGACCGGGCGTGCGCGATCGCCGCGACGCGGTGCGACGTTGCGGGCTCGGTCTTTGCGCCACCGATCGGCATCGGCCGGCTTGCGGCGCGCAGCGACGGTTGATCGACGACCGCAGGCTGCGCGCAGGCCGCCAGCATCACGGCGGCGGCCGCGAGAACAACCGATCGTATAAGGTTGCGAACCCGGACGGATCGTATCAAGGCTGCGTCCCCGATCGCGGCAATCCGCCAGGCGATCGGGGCGGCCACGTGACGAGATCACGGCGGCGGGCGCCGGCGATCGATTTTCATTCCGGGTGTGATCGATTTGTCACATGCGGGAACCGGAGACGCGCGCCGCGCCCGGTTCGAGACATGCGCCGGCGGTGCCGCGGCGCGAGGTCCCACCCGGCCGGGGCGGGAACTTCTTCCGTGGCGCGTCGAGCGCGGAACCGCAACGGCCGTCACGCGCCCAGCCCATGTTCCTTCAGCGCCGCGGCGATCTCATCCAATATCGCCGGATCGTCGATGGTGGCGGGCATGGTCCAGGGATCACCGTCGGCGATCTTCTTGATGGTGCCGCGGAGAATTTTGCCCGAGCGCGTCTTGGGCAGGCGCGCGACGGTGATGGCAAGCTTGAACGCGGCGACCGGCCCGATCTTATCGCGCACCAGCGCGACGACCTCCTTCTCAATCTCCTCGTGCGGGCGGTTGACGCCGGCCTTGAGCACGATGAAGCCGCACGGCACCTCGCCCTTGAGAGGGTCCCTGACGCCGAGCACCGCGCATTCGGCAACGTCGGGATGCGAGGCGAGCACCTCCTCCATGCCGCCGGTGGAGAGCCGGTGGCCGGCGACGTTGATGATGTCGTCGGTGCGGCTCATCACATAGATGTAGCCGTCTTCGTCCTTGTAGCCGGCATCCGCCGTCTTGTAGTAACCGGGGAACTCCGCAAGATATGCTTCCTTGAAGCGCTCGTCCTGCCCCCACAGCGTGGGCAGGCAGGCGGGCGGCAGCGGCAGCTTGACCACGATCGACCCGACGGTATTCGCCGCAACCGGCCGGCACGAATCATCGACGATGTCGACGGTGTAGCCCGGCATCGGCACACAGGCCGACCCGTGCTTGACCGGAAGCTGACCGAGCCCCACCGGATTTCCGGCAATGCACCAGCCGGTCTCGGTCTGCCACCAATGGTCGATCACCGGGACCTTCAGCACGCGTTCGGCCCAGGCGACGGTCGGCGGATCGGCGCGCTCGCCCGCAAGGAACAAAGTGCGGAATCGCGACAAATCGTATTTCGCAATGAGTGCGCCGTCGGGATCCTCCTTCTTGATGGCGCGGAAGGCCGTCGGCGCGGTGAACAGCGCGACCGCCTTGTGTTCGGAAATCACCCTCCAGAAGGCACCGGCGTCGGGCGTGCCGACGGGCTTGCCCTCGTAAAGGATCGTGGTGCAGCCGTGCAGCAGCGGCGCGTAGACGATGTAGGAATGTCCGACCACCCAGCCGACATCGGAGGCGGCCCAATAAACCTCCCCCGGATCGACGCCATAGAGGTACTGCATCGACCATTTGAGCGCGACCATATGGCCGCCGTTGTCGCGCACGACGCCTTTCGGCACGCCCGTGGTACCCGACGTATAGAGGATGTAGAGCGGGTCGGTGGCGGCCACGGGCACGCATTCCGATGTCTTGGCATAGTTGACCGCGTGCTCCCACCGCGCGCGCCAGTCGTGGTCGCGCCCGGCGACCAACGGCGCTTCGCATTGCGGGCGCTGGAGGATGAGGCAGGCCTCGGGCTTGTGCCGCGCGAGCGTGATCGCCTGGTCGAGCAGCGGCTTGTAGGGTACGACGCGGGTGCCTTCGAGCCCGCACGAGGCGGACAGAATCACTTTCGGTTTGGCGTCGTCGATGCGGGTTGCAAGCTCCTTGGCCGCGAAACCGCCGAACACCACCGAATGGATCGCCCCGATGCGGGCGCAGGCCAGCATGGCGAATACCGCCTCGGGCACCATCGGCATGTAGATGATGACGCGGTCGCCCTTGTCCACGCCGAAATCACGCAGCATGGCGCCGAGGAGTTGCACCTCCGACAGGAGCCGCCCGTAAGTGAAGGTCTGCCGGGTCTCGGTGACCGGCGAGTCGTAAATCAGCGCTGGCTGGTTGTTGCGGCCGGAAAGCACGTGGCGGTCGACGGCGTTGAAGCACGTGTTGCAGACGCCGCCCGTGAACCAGCGGCCGTAGATGCCGGCCTGCGGATCGAACACCTTCTTCGGCGGCTCGTACCAGTCGATCGCCGCGGCGGCTTCCCCCCAGAAGCCTAGGGGATCGCGCTGCCAGCGCGCATAGACATCGTGATACCGACTCGGGCGGGCGTCCATGGCTCGTCCTCTTACCCTATTGTGTCGTCGCCCGCGCGCCGGCACAAGCGGCCGCGTCGCCCCGCCCGCCGGCGGCGACACCGACAGGCGGCGATTGATCGCTACCCGTCCGCTCCGTAACCTGATAGCCGCAGGGGGAGCACCCGATGGCGAGAACGCCTTACGACATCGATCTTGATCGGAATCCGGCCAACTACCAGCCGCTGACGCCGCTGACCTTCCTCGAGCGCGCGGCGAGCGTCTTTCCCGACCGGGTCGCGGTGATCCACGGCGCGCTGCGGCGAAATTACGCGGAGTTCTTCGCGCGGTGCCGGAGGCTTGCGTCGGCACTGGCGCGGCGCGGCATCAAGCGCGGCGATACCGTGGCGGCGATGCTCGCCAACACGCCGGCGATGCTCGAGGCCCACTACGGCGTGCCGATGGCGCAGGCGGTCCTCAATACGCTCAACACGCGCCTCGACGCCGCCGTGATCGCCTTCTCGCTCGATCACGCCGAGGCCAAGGCCGTCATCGTCGACCGCGAATATTCCCGGGTGATGCGGGAGGCGCTGGCGCGCGCGACGGTCCGGCCGCTCGTGATCGACTACGACGATCCGGAATATGCGGGGCCGGGCGACCGGATCGGCGAGCTCGAATATGAGGCGTTCATCGCCTCCGGCGATCCGGATTTTGCGTGGAAAATGCCCGACGACGAATGGGACGCGATCACGCTCAATTACACCAGCGGGACCACCGGCGATCCCAAGGGCGTCGTCTATCATCACCGCGGCGCCTATCTGCTCGCGCTCGGCAATGTGGTGACCTGCGGCATGGGCAAGCACCCGGTCTATCTCTGGACGCTGCCGATGTTTCACTGCAACGGCTGGTGCTTTCCCTGGTCGATCTCGATCGTGGCCGGCACCCATGTCTGCCTGCGCTATGTGCGCGCGCCGGCAATCTACGATTTGATTGCCGCCCACAAGGTGACGCATCTGTGCGGCGCGCCGATCGTGATGGCCACGCTGCTCAATGCGCCGGCGCACGAGAAGAAGCCGCTGCCGCACCAGGTCGAGTTCTTCACCGCCGCGGCGCCACCGCCCGAGGCGGTGCTTGCCGCCATGAAGCAGGCCGGCTTCAACGTCACCCACCTCTACGGCCTGACCGAGACCTACGGACCCGCCGTGGTGAACGATTGGCACGCCGAATGGGACGCGCTGCCGTCGAACGAACAGGCGGCCAAGAAAGCGCGGCAGGGGGTCCGTTATCTGCCGCTCGAGGCGCTCGACGTGCTCGATCCCGAGACGATGCGGCCGGTGCCTCGCGACGGACAGTCGCTGGGCGAGGTCATGTTCCGCGGCAACGTGGTGATGAAGGGCTATCTGAAGAACAGAAAGGCGACCGAGAAGGCCTTCGCCGGCGGCTGGTTTCACTCCGGCGACCTCGGCGTGGTGCACCCGGACGGCTACATCCAGCTCAAGGACCGGTCCAAGGACATCATCATTTCCGGCGGCGAGAACATTTCCTCGATCGAGGTGGAGGATGCGCTCTACAAGCATCCGGCCGTCGCCGCCGCCGCGGTCGTCGCCAAGCCCGACGACAAATGGGGAGAGACTCCCTGCGCCTTCGTCGAACTCCGGCCGGGGGCGCGCGCGAGTGCCGACGAACTCATCCAATGGTGCCGCCAGCATCTCGCCGCATACAAATGCCCCCGCTATGTGGTGTTCGCGGAGATCCCCAAGACGAGCACCGGCAAGATCCAGAAGTTCAAATTGCGCGAGATGGCGAAGGCGGTCTGACGGCGCAGCTCTCGGGGTAAAGCCCGCCCGCGCCTTCGCCAAGGAAGTCGCCGGGAGAACGGCCCGCAATGTCCGGCACGGCGCCGCGGGAAGAGCGGCGCGGCAAAATCGCGCGCGACGGCGTCGTGAAGCGGGCTCGGATCGGATTGACCGCGCCGTGTCATGGCGATGAGCCCCGTAAGGGGCGACGACGCAATCCGGGCCTTGCCCTACCACATGCAGCCTGCCCGACCGCGTGCAGCATGCATGCTTTGGCGGCACTGCCGCTTGTGGACGGCTTTGCTGCGCTCGCAGTCACCGCTCGAGATCGCCGATAACGGCTCTCGCGCGAGACGCCTTGCCGCTAGTCCGCGCGGCCGAGGCCGCCTCAAGCGCCCCGGTTGCCGAGCCGCGCGCCGGTTCGGCTCAGCGTTCGCCCGCGGGCCGTTCGATCGCGTCGAACATGCGGTCGGGATTGTAGCGCTGATTGAACGAACGCGGATCGCCGAACTTCAGATAAAAATTGCCCTGCCGGATTTCACCGTTCTGGTTGAACGGCGCCTCCGACCTGCCGGGATCGGTGACCGCCTTGGTATCGAGGTCGACGAAGCCCTGTGAGCTACCTGCCGTGCCGTCGGAATTCTCGAAGGTGAAGGCCCGTGCCGGCACGGTCGGGAACAAAGCGAGGCAGAAAACGACGATGATCGGATAAAGGAGCGTCGGCATGGAGAAGCACCCGTCCGGGAGGCACTGAGACGACTTCAAGACAGGCCAGAACAATGTGGCTGCACGGCGGCATTCTCGAGCTCCCCCGGCTCGGCGCCAAACGGCCGGCACGAGGCGACCGCAGCGCGCGGAAACGGCAATCCATGCCATACCTCTCGCGGGGCGCGACCCGATGCGTCCCCTGCCGCCCGCACAGTCCGAGCCAACGGCCCGAGGGGCGACGGCGATCGGCGCGGTTGCCGAATTGAATTAATGCACGTCCGCGGCGCTTGCCTGGCGCAACCGCTCCATTTCGTCCTTGACCTGCAGTTTCTTGCGCTTGAGCTCCACGATTTTCAAATCATCGACCGCGGGATGGCTCAGGCATTCGCTGATTTCCTCTTCGAGTGCCCGATGCTTCCTTTCCAGTTCCGCAAGGTGCGATTGCAGCGACATGCGGCATGTCTCCTCAATCAATGGCTTAAGCCGGTTGAAGTGTAGCCCAGAGTCGCGAGCCTGGCGACAGCCCGATCCGGCCCGACCGCCGCAACGGCGATCCAAGCCCTTGACCACCGATGGTTAACGGGTTTGCCTTGAACACGCTTGTGGAAAACGCGATAATTCCGACAGTGGCGGCACTGGTTTCATCGGACCGGACCGCAGCGGGCCAGCGGTGGCAATGACCCCGGAGGAAGAACGCGCGTTGCGGGAACAGTTGGCGCGCCTGCAGCAGGAACATCGCGACCTCGACGCCGCGATCGCTGCGCTCGCGGCCTCCCCCGGCTCGGATCTGATCCAGGTCCAGCGCCTGAAGAAGCGCAAGCTGATGCTGCGCGACCGGATCCGCGCCATCGAGGACCAGCTTACGCCGGATATCATTGCGTGACGATCCCCGCGCGCTGGTCGCGGTAGGCGGCGGCTTGCGACTCGGCCGCCGCACCTATAATTTGCTGCTTCCGCAAGCCTTTCGGTGTGTGCACCCGCGATTGGTCCCGCGCCGGCGGGATCGGATCTGCCGACCGCGCAGAAATGCGAAGGAACTGGACGGCGCCCATGCGGAAGGGGCGAAGGCCGGTTCCCCGCGGCGGGAACCGTTTTCGTTGCGGGGCGCGCCAGACGGATCCGCAACCGGCATTTCGCCCGTCCGGGTCGCGCGGGATGGGGAGAATTCATGGCGGCACCGCCAGTCGCGATCATCATGGGAAGCCAGTCCGATTGGACGACCATGAAACACGCGGCCACGACGCTTGACGCTCTCAAGATCGGCTATCAGGCAAGAATCGTTTCCGCCCACCGCACCCCGCAACGACTCTACGAGTTCGCCCGCGGCGCCCGTGCGGCCGGCTTCAAAGTGATCATTGCCGGCGCCGGCGGCGCCGCCCACCTCCCCGGCATGACGGCGGCCCTTACGCCGCTGCCGGTATTCGGCGTGCCGATCAACACGCATGCGCTCGAAGGCAAGGATTCGCTGCTGTCGATCCTGCAGATGCCGGGCGGCGTGCCGGTCGGGACGCTCGCGATCGGAAAGGCGGGCGCGATCAACGCGGCGCTGCTCGCGGCGGCCGTGCTCGCGTTGTCGGATGCGAAGCTCGCCAAGCGGCTCGATCAATGGCGCGCCCGGCAGACGAAGTCGGTGGCGAAGCGACCGAAAGATTGACATGACCGCGTCCCTTCCCTTCACCCCCGCGCGTGGGGGAAATCACAGGGTTGCGTGCCAGGCCGGTGCGGACCGAATCCCTGAACAAGCAAGGGCGCGCCGATGACGACGGGCGCGCTCGACAGGAAACCCGTGCTCAAGCCGGGCGCCACGATCGGTATTCTCGGCGGCGGCCAACTTGGCCGCATGCTGGCGCTCGCGGCGGCGCGCCTCGGACTGAACTGCCATATCTATGCCCCGGAAAAAGACTCCTGCGCCTTCGAAGTCGCGCGCCGCGCGACCTGCGCGCCCTATGAGGACGCGTCGGCCCTGCGCCGCTTCGCCGAAGCGGTGGACGTCGTCACCTATGAATTCGAAAACGTTCCGGCCAAGACCGCCGCGTTTCTCGAGCGTCGCCGGCCTGTGCTGCCGGATCCCAAGGTGCTCGAGACCACGCAGGACCGTTTGATCGAAAAGGATTTCCTGCGCGATTTGGGCATTGCCACGGCGCCCTATGCGCCGGTGCACAGTGCCACGCAGCTCGCCGAAGGCATCGCCAAGGTCGGTCTGCCCGCCGTGCTCAAGACGCGCCGGTTCGGCTATGACGGCAAGGGCCAGGCCAAGCTCGAGCGGAACGTCGACCCGATCCGGACCTGGCGCTCGCTGCACAACGCGCCCTGCATCCTGGAGGCCTTCATCGCGTTCGAGCGCGAGATTTCGGTGATCGCCGCGCGTTCGCGCGACGGGCGCGTGGAGTGTTTCGAAGTCACCGAGAACGAGCACCGCGACCATATCCTGAAGACCTCGACCGTGCCGGCCCGCGTGACGCCGGCGCTCGCGGCGGAGGCAAGCCGCATTGCAGCCCGCATCGCCGGGGCGTTCGATTACGTGGGCGTGCTCGCCGTCGAGATGTTCGTCGTCCGCAAGGCCGGCAAGCGGCAGGTATTGGTGAACGAGATCGCGCCGCGCGTGCACAATTCGGGCCACTGGACCATCGACGGCGCAACCGTGTCGCAATTCGAGCAGCACATCCGCGCCATCGCCGGCTGGCCGCTGGCAAGACCCGTGCGGCTCGGACGCAAGGTCGAAATGATCAATCTGATCGGCGAAGAGGTGAGCGAGGCATCACGCTATCTGACCCTCCCCAACACCGCCGTCCACGTCTACGGCAAGGGGCGGGCAAGCCCGCGTCGCAAGATGGGGCACGTCACCCGGATATGGCCGGCGAGGTAGGCGGGAAGCGGGCGATTGATCCGTCCCCGGCGACGGCCTCACGACCGGGCAGGCCCTTTGTGCCGGCCGTGTGGCGCCGAGGGTCGCGGCGGTTTCGCGAATCCGAGCGGCCTTCCCGTACCTGGCCGCGGGAACAATGGACTCTTAACGGCTTTTCTGCTAGAGGCGCGCAACGCGAAACACTTGGCGATGACCGGGTTTCGGAACAGATTCGACTGATCCGCAGCAAGACCGATCCGCAACGAAGGAGCAAGCGTGCAAGTCCTGGTTCGTGACAACAATATTGACCAAGCCCTGAAGGCGCTCAAGAAGAAGATGCAGCGCGAGGGCATTTTCCGCGAGATGAAGCTGCGCGGCCATTACGAAAAACCCTCGGAACGGAAGGCACGGGAACGGGCGGAAGCGATCCGCCGCGCGCGCAAGCTCGCGCGCAAGAAGATGCAGCGCGAAGGGCTCCTTCCGACCAAGTCGCGCCCGGGTTCGGGCGGCGCCGGCGGCCCGCGCGGCCTTCATCCTTAGAGCAGATTTCCCCGATCTTTCCCCGTCATCGCGAGCCGAGCTGCGGCGCCGGCGGAACAGCCTTGGCGCGCCGTCGAGACCGGCCCGCGATTGCGAGCCCGCGCGGGAAGCGAGGGCGAAGCGACCGAGTCCTGATGGACCGCCCCTGGATGGCCTGCCCGCCCCGTTGCGGGGCATTGGGATCGCTCGGCGTGGTCGGCGCGCATGCGCGGCCGCAAGGCGCCGCATGACGGTCGCGGAAAAATGGGACAGGACGCGGCGACCTCGGCCAAAGCCCGGGCTCCGGGCGGGCGAGGCCCAATTTCGCGCGGCCTTGCGCGGCGACATCACTCGCCGTTCGGAACCTGATCGAGACAACCGGTAAAGCAGGAACGGCGCCGCGCCGCGACGGCCGCGGAGTTCCGTGCATCTTTGCCTTTCGGTACCCGGCGGCAGGGCGGAGAACCCGACGCGGAGCGCCGGCATATTTTGTCCGCGCCGTTGTTCTTGATTGAGGAGTGCGAGAACGACGGATCTTCCTGCCGTGGATCGCTGTGCCGTCGCCGGCATTCTTCTGTGCTTCTGCGTCGCCGGGCCGCCCGAACCGTCCGCCGCCGCGACGCCGCTCGTTCAGTTGACCGGACTGTGGAGCGGCGGCGGCAGCGACCGCGACGGACCGTTCGCGTCGGCGCAGAACACCCGCTGCCGCGCCCGGCTCGCAAGCGATGCGACCCATCTGTCCGCCAGCATCGACTGCAGCGGCGATGCCGGCCTGCGCAAGCACATTCGGTTCAGCGTTGCGTTCGAGGGCGATCGCTTCACCGGCAGCGTCGAACAGGTGAGCCGCACCGGCGAGGGAGCGCCGACGCGTTATGCCGGCTCGGTCACGGGCAGTCGCAACGGCGACGTTGCCAATTTCACGGCAAATTTCGGCGCGTTCCTGCCGCGCGCCCATGTCGCGCTGACGCTGGTCTCCCCGACGACCTATTCCATGCGGATTTCGGTGCTCGGCAGCACGCTGACCGACGTGACGCTGCGCAAAGGCCAGCGCGAATTTCGCTGATAGCGACCCGTCATTGCCAGCGTGGCATTGTTGGCGTGGCATTGTCTCGTCATTGTAAGCCCGCCACAATGGGGCGAAGCAAACCGGAACTGACGGCTCAACTCCGATTGCGTCATCGCCTCATCGGGGCTTCTCGCAATGACCGCGTCTATTCGATCCGGTCGGCGCCTTTGCTCTTGCAGCTGCGGCGCCGCAACCGACCGCTGGATGGGGATGCCGCGGCCGCGCCGGCTGCGGCCTCTGCATCGACCATGATCCAATGGTAAGATCCGGGAATCCGGCAACCCGCCATGCCGCCGCGCTACGTCATCCGCCCCGCCACAGCGGCCGACGCCGACGCCATCTGGGCCATCCTCGAGCCCGTATTCCGGGCCGGCGAGACCTATCCGGTTCCGCGCGACATTTCGCGCGCCGATGCGCTCGCCTATTGGCACTCGGCCGACCATGCCGTGTTCGTCGCGCTCGCGGATGCCGCCGTGGTCGGAACCTATTATCTGCGTCCGAATCATCAGGGTGGCGGCGCCCATGTCGCAAATTGCGGCTATGCGACCGCGCCGCAGGCCACCGGTCGCGGCGTTGCGCGCGCGATGTGCGCCCATTCCCTCGAGGAGGCGCGTCGCCGCGGTTTCACCGCCATGCAGTTCAATTTCGTGATCGCCTCCAACGAGCGCGCGGTGCGGCTGTGGCGCTCGTGCGGCTTCACGATCGTCGGCACCCTGCCCGGCGTGTTCCGCCATCCCACGCGCGGCCTGGTCGACGCCTATGTCATGCACCGCCAGCTCTGACCGGCCGGGCGGCGGCGGAAGGAGATCGGAAAAAAACCGCGGGCGGGCCGAAACTTGGCAGGAGTTTCGGCGTTGACGAGGCGGCCGGGGAGCACGAGCAGACGAGGACCAATCAATTCTCGCCCGGGCCCCGAGGGGCGCTGCGGAGACGCGACAGCCATGGAGCCGTCGGCCGAGCAAGTTGAATATAATCCTAAAAGTCCGCAGCCGCCGGCTGCGCGCGCGGCTTACCCCGCGGGCCCTGCGGCCGCAGGGAGCAAGTCGGCCATCCACGCACTGCTCGATGCCTTGCCGGCCGCCGTATACACGACCGATGCCGGCGGTCGCCTCACCTATTACAACGACGCCGCCGCGCAGTTGTGGGGACGCCGGCCTCCGCTTGGCGCCACCCGATGGTGCGGCGCCTGGAAGCTCTTCACGCCGGACGGGAAGCCTTTGCCGCATGACGAATCGCCGATGGCGATAGCGCTCAAGGAGCGGCGGCCGGTGCGCAACATGGAAGTCGAGGCGGAACGACCCGACGGAACCCGGGTGTCGCTATTGCCCCATCCCACGCCGCTATTCGACGACGGCGGCCGGTTGACCGGGGGCATCGACATGCTGGTCGACCTGAGCGAGCGCAAGCGGACCGAAAACCAGCAGGCACTTCTGCTGCGCGAGCTGCATCATCGCGTCAAGAATACGCTCGCCACCGTGCAAGCCATCATGAGTTCGACGGCGCGATCCGCCGGAAGCGTCGAAGAGTTCAAATCGGCGCTGATCGGGCGCATTGGCGCACTCGCGCGAACCCATCTGCTCCTTGCGGAAGAAGGCAAGAGCGTCGATTTCTCCGACATCCTGCGCAGCGAACTTGATGCGTTCGACGACGGCGATCCCCGACGCCTCGTTCTCGACGGACCGCCGATTGCGATCACGCCGCGGCTTGCATTCTCCTTGGGCATGGCGGTGCACGAGCTTACCACCAATGCGGCGCGATACGGCGCGCTCTCCGTGCATGGCGGCCGGGTCGCGATCACCTGGCGGGTGGTCAATTCGACGCGGCGACGGCTGGTATTCGACTGGGTCGAGAGCGGCGGCCCGCGGGTTTCGAAGCCGACGCGCGTCGGCTTCGGTACCCGTTTGCTGAGAGTGGTGATGCCGGGCCAGCTTCAGGCCAAGACGCGAGTGAAATATGCGCCGGAAGGCGTGCGCGTCCATTACGAAGTGCCGCTGCCGGCGGAAGGGGCGGCCTGATCGGCGTTCGACGCCGCCCGCATCCATGCGGGACGCCGCGCCGCGCGGCGGCGCTCAGCCGAAATAGGCTTCCCGTACCTCGGCCCGGTCCTTGAGCTCGTCCGGGCTGCCCGCCGCAACCACCTTGCCCTTCGACAATACATAACCCTGGTGCGAGATCGCGAGCGTCTGGTGCACGTTCTGCTCAACCAGGAGGATCGTAATGCCGCGGGCATTGATATGCCGGATGATGTTGAAGTTTTCCTTGACCAAAAGCGGCGAGAGCCCGAGCGACGGCTCGTCGATCAGCAACAGCTTCGGCGCACACATGAGGCCGCGGCCGATCGATACCATTGCCTGCTCGCCGCCCGACATGGTTCCGGCAAGCTGGGCGCGGCGCTCGGCGAGCCGCGGGAAAATGCGCATGATCTCGTCCATGCGCGCGGCGACGGCCGCCTTCGAGCGTTCGCCATAGGCGCCGACCCGCAGGTTCTCCTCCACCGTCAGCTTGGGAAACACCTTGCGTCCTTCGGGAATGCAGGCGATCCCGGCGGCGATGATCTTGTGGGTCGGCAGCGCGGTGATCTCGCGCCCATCGAAGATGATGCGTCCGGCGCGCGGCGGCGTCAGTCCCAGGATCGAACGCACCAGCGTGGTCTTGCCCGAGCCGTTGGCGCCCAGCAGGCAGGTGATGCTGCCGGGCTCCACCGTCAGCGACACCCCGTGCAGGACGTCGGCCCTATCATAGGCGGTGAACACGCTTTCGATCCGCAGCAGGCCCGCCATCACGTCGCTCCGAGATAGGCCTGCTGCACCTCGGCATCCTCGGCCACCGCACGGTAGGGGCCTTCGGCGATCTTGCGGCCGAAATTCAGCACGACACAGCGATCGGTAATCCGCTCGATGACGCCCATCTCGTGTTCGACGATGATGATCGCGAGGTCCTTGTTGCGCGCCCGCACCGAGAGGATGTCCTGCATCAGGGCCCGTGTCTCGTCATGTGTCATTCCGGCGGAAGGCTCGTCGAGCAATAAAAGCTTGGGCCGACTGATCAGGGCGCGGCAGATCTCGATCCGGCGGCGGTCGATCATCGGCAGGCCGGCCACCGGCTCGAATAGGCGATCGGCCAGATGCGGTTCGAACACGTCGACCAACTCGCGGGCCGCCGCATAGCCGGCTTCGAATTCGCGCTTGAAATCATCGCGTCGGAATAAATTGAACCATAAACTTTGATTGAGATGCTTGTGATTGCCGATCATGATGTTGTCGAAGATCGACAGCGGCAGGGACAACCGCGAGCGCTGAAAAGTGCGGGAGATGCCCGCGCGATAGACCGCCTGCGCCGACGCCGCGGTGATGTCGAGGCCGTCGAAAATCGCGCGGCCGGCGTCGGCGCGGTAGATGCCGGTGATGACATTGAAGAACGTCGTCTTGCCGGACCCGTTCGGGCCGATGAGGCCGACAATCTCGTTACGCGCAACCGCGAGATCGAGGTGATCGAGCGCGAGCACGCCGCCGAAATATTTGGTGAGACCGCGCGCTTCCAGCAGCGCCGTCATGGCTTCCGGCCCGGGAAATAGTGCCGCACCGGCCGCGGCAGCAGGCCTTGGGGACGAAAAAGCAGTACGACGATCACCATGAGCGCGTAGAGCAGGAAACGGTATTCCTGGATTCCCTGCAGCTTTTCCGGCACCACCACCACGATGAAGGTGGCCACGATCAATCCCCACGGATTGCCGATGCCGCCGAGCAGCAAAATCGAGACGAGAATGAGCGAATCCGCGAAGGTATAGTTGTTGGGCGCGACGAAACCGCCGACCATACCGAACAAGGCGCCGGCGAGCCCGATGATGAAATTGCCGATCAGGAAGGCGGTAATCTGCCAGCGCGCGATATCGAGGCCGAAGCAGCTCGCGGCGGTTTCGTCGAGCCGCAGGGCATCGAAATTGAGCCCGATCCAGGAACGCTCGAGGCGCCTCACGACGATGAAGGCGGCGACCAGGAGCAGGAGGCTGGCAACCAGATAACTCATGTAGAAGGAGAGCCGGATTCCGCCGATTTCGATGTTGTCATTGAACGACCAGCCGAGGAGCGCCATGCCCGGCACCGGCATCCCCTGCGGGCCGCCGAGGACGTCGTTGACTTCGAGGAACGTCTTGAACAGCAGCGCGAAGGCGATGGTCACGACGGCGGCATAGTGGCCGCGCGTCCGCAGGACCGGAAGCAGCAGCAGGCAACCGATCAATGCCGACGCGAGCCCGCCGATGGCCAGCACGACGAGATGCGGGACGGCGGTGAAGGTGTTGAGCACCGCGGCGGCATAGGCGCCAATGCCGAAGAACGACGCGCCGGCAAAATTCAGCACGCCGGCATAGCCGAACTGCACGTTCAATCCGAGAGCCGCGGTCGAATAGAGCAGCACCGTCACCAGAAGCAACAGCACGAAATGGTCGGAATGGAAGACCGCGGCGACGACGAGCAGCGCGGCGACGGCGAACAGGCCGAGCGTGTCTTCATGGGCCGCGAACGCACGGGCGACACGTCCGACGAGACCGAAGCGGGCGGCGACGATGACGGCCGCGACGCCGGCAATCAGCAGCGCGAGGACGGCGGCCGTACTCTCGACCGCGAGCAGCGCGATCAGATAGGCGTCCGCCGCGCCGAGCGCGGCGAGCGCCGGCCGAAGATCCGCGCGCTTCTCGTCGGCTGCCACCATCACACGCGCTCGCTGATCTTCTCGCGGATGAGACCGGTCGGCCGCCATGCCATCAGTGCGATGACGACCGCGAAGGCGAACACGTCCTTGTACGCACTGGCGAAGGGCAGCAGCACCGTGCCGACCGTCTGCAACGCGGCAAAGAGGAAGCCGCCCAGAATTGCGCCGTAGATGCTGCCGAGCCCGCCGATGATGGCGGCGGAGAAGCCGATGACGCCGAGATAGAGGCCGATGCCGAAGTTTATTTCATTATAGTACAGTCCGTTCATGACGCCCGCGAACGCCGCGAGCGCTGAGCCGATGGCGAAAGTGACGAGGACGATGGCGGTGAAGTTGATGCCCATGGTGCGCGCGGTCTCCTCGTCCTGCGCCACCGCGCGGATGGCGAGCCCGAGCTTGGTGCGGTGGAGCAGGTATTGCAGCGCGGCGATCGCCGCGACGCCCGCCGCGAGCATCATCACGTTGTCGAAGCGCAGGTGAAAATCGCCGAGATTGACCGAACCGCGGGGCAACAATGCCGGAAAGGGTTTGGGATTGGCACCCTGCGGGTAGAACAGCCGCACGCTCTCGCGCAGCACCGTTCCGAGCATCAAGGTGATCAGCAGCGTGTTGAGCGGCGGTGCGCCGCGCAGGGGCAGCACGAGGACGCGCGCGATCAGCATGCCGAGCAGAGCCATGGCCAGCGTCGCCGCGCCGAGCATGACGGCGAGGTCGAACCACTGCGATTCGAGCCCAAGCCGGCTCAGACCCACGAATGTGGCGAGCGCCGTGAAGGCGCCGACGGTGAGCACGTCGCCGTGCGAGAACTTGATCACGTCGAGCACGCCGAAGAAAAGCGTGAAGCCGACCGCGACCAGCGCATACATCATGCCGAGCATGAGCCCGTTCATGACATATTGGGCGAAGAGGCCGATATCCATGGTGTTCGCCGTCGCAACGGATCCCGCCTCAGGACGGGATCCGCGCCCTTTTTCCCGTACCCGATGCCGCATCGCAAGCTGCGCACGCCCGGCACAGGTTCCTGGCTTGACCAGCGCAAGACCGGCGCCGCCGAGCCGGTCACCGGACGTCGCCATCCCGGCTCCGTTTCCGGGACCGCCGACCGAGGATACGGCGCCGCCTTCCCGCCTTGTTGCGCGCGCCCTGCATTGCTATCGCCGGTCCTCCGTGCGGGCGGACAGGGGACGGTCAGGGCGAGGTTCACGCGAGTTCTCGATGCGCGGGCCGCGGCGGATCCTAAAGCGGACCTCGTCGATACCGACCCATGAGCGCGGGCGTTGAGCGGGTGCATTGCGGGCGCAGCGAAACGATCCAGAAGGGTCCGTCATTGCGAGCCGAGCGAAGCAATCCGGTATTGATCTGCTCCCGGATTGCTTCGTCGCCTTATGCGGGGCTCCTCGCCATGGCGGCGCCGGCTCACTCCGATCGCCGTCTGATCCTAGCTCTGGCCCGGCAGCTTGCGCTTGCCGGTGGCATAGTCGCTGTCTTCCCATTCGACGAACTTGCCGTCCTGCACCACGTATTTGGTGATCACCGGCACGGTGTTCTGCCCGTGATCGTCGAAGGTGATCTTGCCGACGATCGAGTCCCGGTCATGCACGTTACCGAGATCGGCGATCACCTTCTTCCGGTCGGGGCCGACCTTCTCGATCGAGTCGAGAATCATGTTCATCGCCGCGAAAGCAAAGGCGCCGTAGGCTTCCGGCGGCTGCTCGTAATGCTGCTCTTTATATTTTTCCAGGAAGAACTTGCCGCCGGGGAGCTTCTCAATCGGCGCGCCCTCACGGAAGGCGAGCGTGCCTTCGGCGAGCGGTCCCAGCCCCTGGATGAACGCATCCGATACGATGCCCGAAGTACCGTCAAATACCGCCTTGATGCCGAGCTTGTCCATTTGCTGGCGGATGCGCACGCCGATCGGCGTCAGCCCGCCGAAATAGATGACGTCGGGGTTGAGCGCCTTGATCTTGGTGAGCTCCGCGGTGAAGTCCTGCTGGTCGGCGGTCACGCCGAAGGTGCCGACGATCCTGGCCTTGCCGATGCGCGCGAGCGCTTTGCTGAAATATTCGTTGTGTCCCTTGCCGTAGTCGGTGGTGTCGTGAATGACGGCCACGGTCTTGAATCCCAGTTTGGAGATCAGCTCCGCGTTGACGTCATTCTGGTTGATCATCGTGCCGTTGACGCGATGGATCTCAGGATACTTGTTGCGATAGGTAATGTCGGGCAGCACCGCGCCCCATACGATCACCGGAAAACCGAACTTGTGGTAGGTGTCCACCGTGGCGATGGCGGCCGCGGAGCAATAGTGCGTCGCGCCGGCAATGATGTCCCTGTCGGCCGCCATCTTGGTCGCGACCTGCACGGCGACGTTCGGCTTGCACTCGTCGTCGTAGACCACCATCTCGTACTCGTATTTCGCCTTCGGGTCGGCGTTGCGCAGCCTGACCGCGAGATCGGCCGAGTTGCGGCCGCCGATGCCGTTGGCCGAGACGCCGCCCGTGAGCGGGCCGATGAAGCCGACCTTGACCTTTTCCTTCGCGCCGGCCGCGCCAATCGCGAAGGCCAGCGCCAATGCCGTCAAACCGGCGGTGGCGATGTTCCCAAGCCTGATCATTGTCGCTGCTCCTCCTCCTCCTGTGGATCGTTCCCTGCTGGATCGTTCCCTGCGCCGGCGGTGCTCCTGACCGCAGCCCCCTGCATGCATGTTCGCCCATGCCTCCCACCGGGGCAAGACGAGAAGCAGACGGAAACGGCCCGCGGCGGCGCGGTCACCCCGTCGCGCCGCGCCTCACATCGCCTTGACGATGCCTTCGGCCATCTTCTTGGCATCGCCGAGCAGCATCATGGTGTTGTCGCGGTAGAACAGCGGATTGTCGATGCCGGCATAGCCTGACGCGAGCGAGCGTTTGACGAACATCACCGTGCCCGCCTTCCACACCTGCAGGACCGGCATGCCATAGATCGGCGATTTGGGGTCTTCCTCGGCTGCCGGATTGGTAACGTCATTGGCGCCGATCACGAAGGCAACGTCAGCCTGGGCGAATTCGGAATTGATGTCCTCGAGTTCGAAGACCTCGTCGTAGGGGACGTTGGCCTCGGCCAGCAGCACGTTCATGTGACCCGGCATGCGGCCGGCGACCGGATGAATGGCATATTTCACCTCGACGCCGCCGGCCTTCAGCTTGTCGGCCATCTCGCGCAGCGCATGCTGCGCCTGCGCGACCGCCATGCCGTAGCCCGGCACGATGATGACCTTGGAGGAATTCTTCAGCACATAGGCGGCGTCCTCCGCCGAGCCGAGCTTGACCGGCCTCTGCGCGCCGCCGGCCGCCGGCCCCGCCACCTCGCCGCCGAAGCCGCCGAGGATGACGGAAATAAACGAGCGGTTCATGCCCCGGCACATGATGTAGGACAGGATCGCGCCCGACGAGCCGACCAGCGCCCCGGTGATGATCAGGGCGGTGTTGCCGAGCGTGAAACCGATGCCGGCGGCGGCCCATCCCGAATAGGAATTGAGCATCGAGATCACGACCGGCATGTCGGCGCCGCCGATGGGGATGATGATGAGCACGCCGAGCAGAAGCGAAATCGCGACGATGAGCCAGAAATCGAGCGCGGCCTGCGAGACGAAGAAGCCATAGATGACGAAGAAGAGCGCCAGCGCCAGCGCCGCGTTGATGACGTGGCGGCCGGGCAGGAGGATCGGCTTGCCGCTCATGCGGGCCGAAAGTTTCAGAAACGCGATGACCGAGCCGGTGAAGGTGATCGCGCCGATCGCCGCGCCGAGCGACATCTCGATGAGGCTCTGCGGATGGATATGGCCTTCGCTGCCGATGTCGAAGGCTGCAGGCGCGTAGAAGGCGCCTGCCGCCACCAGCACCGCTGCCATGCCGACGAGCGAGTGGAAGGCGGCGACGAGCTCCGGCATCGCCGTCATCGGCACGCGCCGCGCGACCACGGCGCCGACGCCGCCGCCCACCGCGATCCCGCCCACCACCAGGCTCCAGGCAAGGCTATCGGCCGGCGGATGCGAGCCCAGCGTGGTCAGAACGGCGATGGCCATGCCGAGCATGCCGAACAGGTTGCCGCGCCGGCTCGATTCCGGACTCGACAGCCCGCGCAACGCCAGGATGAAGAGGACGCCGGCGACGAGATAGAGCAGCGCGACGAGGTTCGGACTCATTTCTTTTTCTTCTGATACATGCCGAGCATGCGCTGGGTGACCAGGAAGCCGCCGAAGATGTTGATCGAGGCGAAGGTAAGCGCGAAGAAGCCGAGCACGCGCGCCCATAAGGGGCCGCTGTCGTCGGCGACAAGCCCGACGCCGACCGCCAGGAGCGCGCCCACCACGATGACCGACGAGATCGCGTTGGTCTCCGACATCAGCGGCGTATGCAGCGCCGGCGTGACCGACCAGACGACATAGTAGCCGACGAATACCGCCAGCACGAAGATCGACAGGCGGAAGACGAAGGGATCGACCGCCGCGGCGATGTCAGACATGCGAGTCTCCCAAGGTTCTGGCCTGCGCGCGCCCGGCGGGTTCTTCCCGCGCCGGGCAGGTCCGCGGGACGGCGGGCGGAGCGCGGCGGGCGACCACCGAACGATTCCCGCCCGTGTGCGGCATTCCGCTCGCGCGGCTTGCCGCCCTTCCGGTTGCGGAGGGAAGGGTCGGAAAGATCCGTGGTGCACGAGGAACCATCACGTCTTGGCCTTGAAATTGGGGTGCACCACCGCCCCGTCGCGCGTGAGCAGCGTCGCCCTGATGATCTCGTCGTCCCAGTCGACGGCAAGCTTCTTTTCCTTCTTGTCGATCAGGATATCGACGAAGTTGAGCAGATTACGCGCATATAGCGCGGAGGCGGAGGCGGCGAGGCGCCCGGCGACGTTGAGGTAGCCGACGATCTTGACTTCGCCCACGCGCGCGACTTCGCCGGGTCTCACGCCCTCGACATTGCCGCCGCGCTCGACCGCGAGGTCGACGATGACCGAGCCCGGGCGCATCGACGCCACCATCGCTTGCGACACCAGGCGCGGCGCGGGTCTTCCCGGGATCAACGCGGTGGTGATCACGATGTCCTGCTTCTTGATGTGTTCGGCAACGAGCGCGGCCTGCTTTACCTGGTACTCCTTCGACATTTCCTTGGCGTAGCCGGCGGCCGTTTCCGCCTGCCTGAACTCCTCGTCCTCGACCGCGATGAATTTGGCGCCGAGGCTTTCCACCTGTTCCTTGGCGGCGGGGCGCACGTCCGTCGCGGTGACGACCGCGCCGAGGCGGCGCGCGGTGGCGATCGCCTGCAGACCGGCGACACCCGCGCCCATGACGAACACCTTCGCCGCCGGCACGGTGCCGGCCGCCGTCATCATCATCGGCAGCGCGCGGCCGTATTGTTCCGCCGCATCGATGACCGCGCGGTAACCGGCCAGGTTGGCCTGGCTCGACAGCACGTCCATCGATTGCGCGCGGGTGATGCGCGGCATCAATTCCATGGCAAAACCGACCAGACCGGCGCGGGCCATCGCTGCGAGCGCGGCTTCGTTGCCGTAGGGATCCATCATCGCGATGACCAGCGCGCCCTTCCGATAGACGGCCATCTCCTCTTCCGTCGGCCGGCGCACCTTGAGCACGATATCGGC
Source organism: Pseudolabrys sp. (assembly GCA_019689975.1). Classification (GTDB taxonomy): domain Bacteria; phylum Pseudomonadota; class Alphaproteobacteria; order Rhizobiales; family Xanthobacteraceae; genus Pseudolabrys. The sequence continues at coordinate 25,277 of JADGGK010000010.1, read as the reverse complement.
GTCCCGCCCAACCTCCGCGCCGAGCTCCGCGCCGGCAGACTCGAATTCCGCATCGGGAATGCCCGAGGCGAGGCCGGCGCCGCGCGCGACGGCGACCGAGGCGCCCAGCGATCTCAGTTTCTTGACGGTCTCGGGCGTTGCAGCGACGCGCGGTTCGTTCGCGTCCACTTCACGGGCGACCGCTATCCGCATCCGCGCCTCCCGTCCGACCCGCGCCGGCGATTAACTCACGACAGGCCGGTGAAGGCGAAAATGAGGAAGCAGAGCACGAAGGCGACATAGCTCGATGCGCGCGAGCCGCCGATCAGACCCGGGATCGCACCCATGATCGCAATGACGAAAACGAGCAGGGCCAGCACCCAATGCCCCATGATTCCGCCCACCGCGAGGCCGAAAAGGATGTTCACGACATGGACGATGCCGACGAAAATGAAATGGACGAAGCGCCGATAGCTTTCCTCGTGCGCCGGATAATCGTTGCCGGTCGCGGTGGCAAAATCGACGGTGCCGTGGTCAGCCATGACAGGTCACTCCGAGGATCTCCAAAAGGCGGGTCGCGCCTCAGGGGTTAGCGCAATTGCCGCGCAAGGGCAACGGCGCCCGCCGGTCAACCCGCGACCGCTTCGCCGCGCCCGCCGGGCGCTCCGAGGGGTCCGCGCGTGCGGTGCCGGAACCGATCACGGAGCCTGTCGTTGCGCCGGCGCGGCAAGCCCCGCCGCGGCCAGCGCCTCGTTCTGGCGCCGCGACACCTCGGCGACGGAGAAATCCTCGATCGCGGCGTTGAATAGCCGGTGGAAATTCAACTCGGCGGCAAGATGGAGAAACACGGCGCCCAGCCCAATGGCCGCGCGGTCCATGAACACGAACTCGCGCGGCACCGTCACCGGCCCCTTGGTCTTGAGCGCCTGGTGCACGCGATAGGCCTCCTTGCGGCCATAGTCGGACGGCTTGACCCCGTCGGCGATGGTGCGCACGCGGTCGTCGAGCAGCGGGCCGTAAATGAAGCGCGCCCAGATGTTGAGCGTCTCGATCAGCTCGCGATTGAGCCGCTTGAAGCCCCAGGTCTCATAGGCATGCACGACGAGATCGTCGTCGCCGCGCAACAATCCATGATAGAGGTCGACAACGCCGCCGGCAAAACGCGGCGGGAAAATGCGGATACAGCCGTAATCGAGCAGATTGATGCCGGCAGGCTCGCCCTTGCCGTCGGTAAAAACGCTGTAGTTGCCGAGATGCGGGTCGCCGTGAATGACGGCATAGCGTGAAAACGGCCGCCACCAGGCCGTGAACATGGCCGTCGCCAGGAGATTGCGCTGCGCAAGCGGATCGTTCCGGTGCGCAAGCAGCTTCGAACCGTCGAGCCAATCGAGCGTCAACAGGCGGCGAGTGGAAAGATCGCGCCAGACCCGCGGCACGCGGATCAGGTGCTCGCCCTCGAGCATGATCCGGTAGAGCTGGACATGCTTGGCTTCGCGTTCGTAATCGAGCTCCTCGCGCAGGCGCGCGGCGATCTCAACCGCGATCTCGGAGGTATCGATCGCCGGATCGAAACGCCGGCGGATTGCGAACAGGAGCCGGAGCTGTTTGAGATCGGCTTCGACCGCCGACTGCATGTCCGGATATTGCAGCTTGCAGGCGAGCGCCGCGCCGGAAAGGCTGCGTGCGCGGTGCACCTGGCCGAGCGAAGCGGCCGCCGCCGGCTCATGGTCGAACTCCGCAAACCTGCTCCGCCATTCGGGTCCGAGCTCGGCCTGCATGCGACGCTTCACGAAAGCCCAGCCCATGGGCGGCGCCTGGCTTTGCAGCTTGATGAGTTCGTTGGCGTATTCGGGCGGCAGCGCGTCGGGAATGGTGGCGATGAGTTGCGCCGCCTTCATGATCGGGCCTTTCAGCCCGCCGAGGGCGGCGGCGAGCGCGAGCGCGTTGTCCGCACGCGTTCCCCGGCCGCCGAGGAGACGCCCGCCGGCCATGCGCGCCGCTATCCCACCGACGCTGGTGCCGACCCGCGCATAGCGGCGCGCGCGGGCGGAAAAGCGGTTTTTCTCCGGATCGGTGGGGGACATGACCGCAGACGGGACCCTTTGTCGCCAATATAGGCCGGAAAACCGAGATTGCAGCGGAACGACGACGGGTGATGGCCGCGGCCCGACGGGAGCAAGAGGCGACGGGCAATGCCGGATCGTTCCGGCCGGACCCAGGCCGGACCGAGTGACACCGGCGCTATCCCAGCGCCTCCAACTCCCCGATGAGACTGGCGATCACGCCCAGCCCGCCCTGCCAAAATTTCGGATCGCGCGCATCGAGCCCGAACGGTGCGAGCAGTTCCGCATAGGATCTGGTGCCGCCGGCGGCGAGCATCTCGAGATAACGCTCGGCGAAGCCGGAAGCCGATTTCTCGTAGACGGCGTAGAGCGAATTCACCAGACAGTCGCCAAAGGCGTAGGCATAGACGTAGAACGGCGAATGCACGAAATGCGGGATATAGCACCAGAAAGTCTCATAGCCCTCCCTGAGCTCGATCGCGGGACCAAGGCTCTCGCTTTGCGTTTCCATCCATAGGTCGCAGATCCGTTCCGCGGTCAGCTCGCCGGAGCGCCGCTCGGTATGCACCTTGCGTTCGAACACGTAGAAGGCGATCTGCCGCACCACGGTGTTGAGCATGTCTTCCACCTTGGCCGCGAGCATCGCCTTGCGCTGTTTTTTATCCGTTGTCCGCGCAAGCAGCTTGCGGAAGGTCAGCATCTCGCCGAACACGCTTGCCGTTTCCGCGAGCGTCAACGGCGTCGGCGCCATCAAGGCGCCGTTGGGCGCGGCCAGTACCTGATGCACGCCGTGCCCGAGCTCGTGCGCGAGCGTCATCACGTCACGCGGCTTGCCCTGGTAGTTGAGCAGGACATAGGGGTGGACGGAGGGCACGGTCGGATGGGAGAAGGCCCCCGGCTGCTTGCCGGGACGCACCGGTGCATCGATCCAGCGCTGGGTGAAGAACCGGTCTGCCACTTCGGCCATTTTCGGCGAGAAATCGCCATAGGCCTCCAGCACCGTGGCGCGCGCGTCGTCCCAACGGATGGTGCGCTGCGCGACCTTGGGCAAGGGCGCATTGCGGTCCCAATGCGGCAACGTTTTCCTGCCGAACCATTTGGCCTTCAATGCATAGTAGCGGTGCGACAGATCGGGATAGGCCGCGCGCACGGCGTCAACCAGCGCCTCGACCACCTCGCGCTCGATCCGGTTGGACAAATGTCGGGAGTCGGCGACGTCCTTGAATCCGCGCCAGCGATCGGAAATCTCCTTGTCCTTGGCGAGCGTGTTGGTGATGAGCGCGAAGGTGCGCAGATTGGCCTTGAAGGTCCTTGCCAGGGCATCCGCCGCCAGGCGGCGCTTCCTGCCGTCTGGATCCTGCAGCAGGTTGAGCGTGGGCTCGATCGTCAGCAATCGGTCGCCGACTTTGAAGCGCAGCGCCGCAATGGTCTCGTCGAACTGCCGGTTCCAGGCCGCATAGCTCGTGACCGACTTCTCATGAAAGAGCTGTTCGATACGATCCTCGAGCTGGTAGGGCTTCTCCTTGCGCAGGTCATCGAGCCAGGGACGGTAATGGCCCAAGGCGGGGTCCCGCATGGCGGCCTCGAGCACGGCGTCGTCGATGCGATTGAGCTCGAGCGTGAAGAACAGGAGATGCACGGTTGCCGCCGTGACGCGTTCCTGCACGTCGCCGTAGAACTTGGCGCGCTTGGGATCGGCGGTATCGCCGGCATAGACGAGCGAAGCGTATGACATCAGCCGGCCGACGAGTTCCTCGAGCCTCTCATAGCGCCCGACCGCTGCGGCGAGCGCCTGCCCCGCCTCCGGCCCCGCCGCCAGGGCGGCGAGCTTGCCTTTGAACTCGGCGGCGAAGTCCAGGCATTGCGCCTGCACGCTCTCGAGATCCTGCCTGAGTTCGGGGCTGTCGATGCCCGGATAGAGGTCATCAAGGTTCCATTGCGGCAGCGCGCCGAGCTTGGCGGCACGCTTCTGACGCTTTCGGTGGGCGCGTGAAACCATCGGGGAAAACCTGGGGAGGAAGGTGAATACCGCGCTATTTAGGGCCTTCCGACCGCACTTGCGATTCCGGCGCGGCAATTTTTCCACCGGCTCGGGGCTCGGCCGGCGATTTAACAGGCCGTTAAGCGAAGCGCACGACAGTGCCCCAATTCGGCACAGCGCCGCGTGGAGAATCTTGCATGTCCGAAACCGTGCTCATCGTCGACGACGATCCGGTGCAGCGTCGGCTGCTCGCCGCCATGGTGACGCGTTTCGGCTATCGCGCGCTCACCGCGGAGGGTGGCGACAGCGCGCTCAAGCTGCTCGATACGCCGGAGGAACGCATCGACGCGCTGGTCGTCGACCTCGTCATGCCCGATCTCGACGGGCTCGGCCTGCTGGCGCGGCTGCGGCAGGCGGGTTGCGACGTCCCCGTCATCGTCGAAACCGCGCATGGAGGCATCGACAACGTCGTCTCGGCGATGCGCGCGGGCGCGGCCGACTTCGTTGTTAAACCGGTCAGCCCCGAGCGCCTGCAGGTATCGCTGCGCAACGCGCTTGCCGCGCGCGCGCTCGCCGGGGAGTTGCAGCGGCTCAAGCGCAGGCGTGAGGGTACCCTCACCTTCGCCGACATCATCACCCGTTCGCCCGCGATGCGGCCGGTGATCAAAGCGGTGGAAAAAGCGGCGGCGTCCGCGATACCGGTGCTGGTCGAAGGCGAGTCCGGCGTCGGCAAGGAATTGATCGCGCGCGCGATCCACGGCAGCGGCCCGCGCCGCGCCAAGCCGTTCGTGGCCGTCAATTGCGGCGCGTTGCCCGAAACGCTCATCGAATCGATCCTTTTTGGTCACGAGAAGGGGGCATTCACCGGCGCGACCGACAGGCATACCGGCAAGTTCGTCGAGGCGGACGGCGGCACGCTGTTCCTCGACGAGGTCGGGGAGCTGCCGCCGGCGGCGCAGGTCAAGCTGCTGCGCGCGCTGCAGGAGGGCGAGGTCGAGCCGGTGGGCTCGCGCCGGTCGATCAAGGTCGACGTGCGCATCGTCTCGGCCACCAATCGGGACCTGATCGCCGACGTGAAAAGCGGCCGATTCCGCGAGGATCTCTTCTATCGCCTGCACGTCTTTCCGATTTCCGTACCGCCGCTGCGCCGCCGACCGGAGGACATCCCGGAACTCGCGCGCCATTTTCTCGCGCGCATCGCGGCGGAGGAAGGCAAGCGCGTGCGCAGCATCAATGCGGAGGCCCTGGCGCTCCTGTGCGCCTATCGCTGGCCCGGCAACGTGCGTCAGCTCGAAAACGCGATCTTCCGCGCGGTGGTGCTCGCCGAGAGCGAGGAGATCGGCCTGCGCGAACTCCCGCAAATCGCGGCGCAGGTCGGCCCGGAGGCCGCACCGCTTGCGCCCTCGATCGAGTCTCCCCCCGCCATCGCAACCGCCTGGCCCGAGCCGGCAGCGACCACACTTGCTCCTTCGACGCTCTCCCTCGTCGATCCGCGGGGCGAGGCGCGTCCGCTCGAGGACATCGAGCGCGAGGTCATCCGGTTCGCAATCGCGCATTATCGCGGACAAATGTCGGAGGTGGCGAGGCGGCTCAAGATCGGCCGCTCGACGCTCTACCGCAAGCTCGACGCGCTCGGCCTGCGCGGCGACAACGCCGCGATCGGCGAGCAGCAGGCATCGAGCCGATAGCCCGGCGGATCGCGCAGCAAGCCAGCGGACCTTGCCGCAGGTTCCGCCGCGCGATGCACCGCTCGGCCATTTTCTGCCATGTTCGCCGGGCAGTCATCGGGCTCACGGGGCCCCGCGCTAAGGGGGCGTTAACCGGTCGCGACAACACTAGCCGGGTCGTCGCCACGGGCGGCCAGGGGGGACCGTGACGGGGACAACGGGACGGGTCATTTCACGGAACATCGCTGTGCCGGTTAAGCCCGCGCGCGCAAACGCTGTGGCCTCGTTTCTGGCGCGCGCAAGCCTGCGGTTCGGGCTTGCTTGGCTCGCGATGTTCGGCGCATGCGACGCGCTGCAGAACGCCGTCGCCGAAGGCGACACCCGCACGCTCTCCTTCCATCACGCTCATACCGGCGAAGACATCACCGTCACCTTCAAGCGCAACGGCCGCTACGACGAGGCCGCGTTGAAGCGGCTCGACTGGTTCATGCGCGATTGGCGCAAGGGTGAGGCGATCCATATGGATCCGCATCTCTATGATCTCCTATGGGAGGTCTATCGCGAGGTCGGCGCCCGCCAACCCATCGAGGTGATCTGCGGCTATCGCTCGCCCGGCACCAATGCCATGCTGCACGCGCGCTCGAGCGGGGTCGCCCGCTTCAGCCAGCACACGCTCGGCCACGCCATCGATTTTGCCATCCCCGGCGTGCCGCTCGCGAAGATCCGCGAGGTCGGCCTGCGGCTGCAGCGCGGCGGAGTAGGCTTCTATCCGACCTCGGGATCGCCATTCGTGCATATGGACACCGGTACGGTGCGGCATTGGCCGAGCGTGCCGCGCGAACAACTCGTCAGGATCTTCCCCAACGGTCGCACCGTCCATATTCCCGCGGACGGCCAGCCCTTGCCCGGCTACCGACTGGCGCTGGCGGAGGTCGAACGGCACGGCAACGCGCCGAGCGCGCGCTCGCTGGAAGCCGCACGGGCGGCCGGCCTCATCAGCGATCACGACGAGCACGTGGCCTCGCTCCTCGCACAGCAACGCTGGCAGCAGGTCGACCTCGCCGACAACGACGACAACGAGAGCGGCTTTGCCCGCACCGCGCGCGCGCCGCTCAAGCTTGCAGGCCTCGCCGCCAGATCGCGCCAATCGCCGCCGGCGGTGCCGCTGCCCGTCGCACGGCCGGCGCGCACGCGCGGAGAAACTTTCGTCGCGCAGGCGGAATCGGCGGCGGTGGCGAGGGTTGCTCCCTTCGAGCTTGCCGCGCTCGAGCCTCGCGTCACGGGCAGCGCCGGCCCCCGCGTATCGGCCTATGCCGCCGAGTCCGCCCCGCAATCCGCATGGCCGCAGCCGCTTGCGCCGTCGCCGTCCCCGCGCGCGAGCGGCGCGCCTGCGCTCGAGCTGCGGTCCGACAGCGCGGCCGGCCGACCGACGACCGCAATATGGGGGATGGCGATCGGCGGCCAGGACCCGCGCGGCCCCTGGATGCGCGCGCTCATGCTGACGCCGAGCCTCGCCTCGTTCATGACCATGACGCGCGTCGGCAAGACCGACCTGCGTTGGCTCGGCGCCCTGTTGCACAGGCCGACAGAGGCGCTCGCCATCACCTTCGGCAGCGACCCGCAGGGCGGAATGGTGACCTCGCGCTTCACCGGAAGCGCGGTGGTGTTCCTGGCCACCGCCAAGTTCACCACCGTGCAGCGCACCGCTTGGCTCGATTGACGCGCGATCGGCGCAGGTCGCGGCGCTGGACGCGGACGCGCAGCGCCCCTCAGCCGACCGGAGGCCAGCCGATCGGCTGCATGGCCTGGATCAGCTTGGCCAGTGCGAGGATGCGTGGCTCCTCGAAACGCGCGCCCACGATCTGCAGGCCGACGGGAAGACCATCCTTGGTCTTGCCGGCGGGGACGCTCGCCGCCGGCAGGCTCATCAACGTGATGAGGAACAGTCCGGCGATCCAGTGAATGTAATTACCGAGCCTGCGGCCGTTGACCTCGGTGGGAAAATTCTGACTGACCGGGAACGGCTTGATCGGCGTGGCTGGCGTCAACAGCAGATCGTATCTCTCGAACAGGTCTCGGAAGCGGAGAAACAGCCGCTGACGCGCGCATTCGGCCGCGGCGAGGTCACGCGCCGTCACCTTGAGACCGGCCTTCACGTTGTCGCGCAGATTGGCGCCGAACTCCTCGAGCCGATCGAGGCGCAGGAATTGCTGGCCGACCATCCACACGCCGCGCCATGTCAAATAGGGTTCGAGCCCCTCGGAAGCGTCGAACGCGATCTCCTCAACCTCCGCTCCTGCCGCGCCAAGCGCCATGGCCGCACGGCGGCAGATGGTGTCGATCTCGGTGTCGACGCCGATGCCGGCGATATCGGGACAATAGGCAAGACGCAGGCCTTTCGCGTCCCTACTCGCGACAACCGCGGCGAGGGCGCTCGGCCACGGCGGCGCGACCGAGATGGGGGAGATCCGGCTGAACCCCACCATGGCGTCGAGCATGCGCGCGGCGTCCTCGGCCGTGCGCGCGAGCGGCCCGTGCACCTGGCCCGGATCCCATGGCAGCGGCATGGGATGGTTGGGCGTAAGCCCCGGCGTAGGCCGGATGCCGACGAGGCCGCAAAACGCCGCCGGCGCGCGGACCGAGCCGCCGAAATCGGTGCCGTGCGCAAGCGGCAGCATGCCGGTGGCAACGGCGACCGCCGACCCTCCTGAGGAGCCTGCCGGACTCAATTCGGTGTTCCAGGGATTGCGGGTCGCGCCGAACAGTTCGTTGACCGTGTTGGCGCCGGTCGCGAATTCCGGCGTGTTGGTCTTGGCGAGAACGATGGCGCCCGCCTGCTTCAGGCGGCGGACGACCTCGGCGTCCTCGTTCGGCACGTGGTCCTTGTAGAGCGGCGAACCGAAGGTGGTGCGGATGCCGGCGGTCTCCACCACGTCCTTGATGCCGACCGGCAAGCCGTGCAACGGGCCGAGCCCCTCCCCGCGCATGACGCGGCGCTCGGCCTCGCGCGCCGCCTCATGCGCGCTCTCCGCCGCCAGAGTGACGATGGCGTTGAGCTGCGGGTTGAGGCGCGCGATCACGCTGAGATGCGCGTCGAGAATTTCCACCGGACTTGCGGCGCGCGTCTTCACGAGCTCCGCGAGTTCGCCGGCCGTCTTGCGCGTGAGGGTCTCGTCGGACATGCGGCTACTTTCCGGACCAGTGCACGAAGCGGCGTTCGACCAGGATGAAAAGCAGATTGAGGCCATAGCCGAGCGCGCCTGCGGCAAAGATCGCCGCATACATTTCAGGCATGTCGAAAAGCTGCTGCGCCTCGAAAACGCGATGCCCAAGGCCGTCGCGCGAGCCGATGAACATTTCCGCCACCACAATGATGACCAGCGCGAGCGACACGCCATTGCGCAGCCCAACGAAGGTCTGCGGCAGCGATTCAAGCAGCATCACGTCCAGCAGGACGCGCAGGCGTGACGCCCCCATCACCTTGGCCGCCAAAAGCCGGACCTTGCGCGCGTTCATCACGCCGTAGGCGACATTGAACAGGATCACAAGCGCGGCGCCGAACGCCGCCACCGATATCTTGGTTTTGTCTCCGACGCCAAACAGAACCAGGAACAGCGGAAACATCGCCGAGGCCGGCGTGGAGCGAAAGAAATCAATGACGAATTCCACCGAGCGGTAGAGTCTTTCGGAGGAGCCGAGGAAGATTCCGAGCGGGATCGCGATGACCGCGGCAATGGCGGTCGACACGGCCGTCCGCCACACGGTCTTGACGAAATCCAGTCCCAGCGCTCCTCCGCTCATGCCGCTCCACAGCGCGTGGAAGGTGGCGCCGGGCGACGGCAGCAGCACTGGATCCACGATTCCGTACCACACGGCGCCATACCAGGCGACGATCAGACCGACCACGCCGACCACCGGCAGCAGCGGATCGAGCCTTTGCTTCATCCACGCACCTCGCGCTGGAATACGTCGAGGCAATGCGCCTTGGTCTGCACGAATTCGCGGCTGGAGAGCGTCGCCGCCGAACGCGGCCGCGCGCTGTCGAAGACGACGAAATCGGCGATACGGGCAGGATGGCGCGAGAGCAGAAGGATGCGGTCGGCAAGATAGACCGCCTCCTCCAGGTCATGGGACACCAACACGATGGTCATGCCGGTCTCGATAAAGATGCGCTGCAACTGCTCCCGCATAAACAGCGTCATCTCGTAGTCGAGCGCCGAAAACGGTTCGTCAAGAAACAGGATCTCCGGCTCCACGATCAGCGCGCGCATGATCGAGACGAGCTGCTGCTGCCCGCCGGACAGCTCATAGGGATAGCGGTTGAGATCGATCTTGACGTCGAGATGCGCGACCAGCCGTTCGGTGCGCGCCCGGCGCTCCGGCTTCGGCACCTTCATGAGCTTGAGCGGATAACCGATATTGTCGAATGCGCGCATCCACGGAAACAGCGCTTCGCGGTAATTCTGGAACACGTAACCGAGCTTGACCTGCTCGCGGCGCTTGCCCGCGAAAAGGATTTCGCCCGCGTCGTAGGTGACCAGCCCGGCAATCATATTGATCAGCGTGCTTTTGCCGCAGCCGTTGGGGCCGAACACCGAGATCAGCTTGCCGCGCGGAAGATCGAGATCGAAGTTCTCATAGATGCTCACCCTGTCGAATCGCTTGGTGAGCCCGCGGATCGTGACATGCGGCAAGGCGGCGGCCGAGCCCGCCGTCCCGCCGGCGGCGTTCGCCGATGCGAGCCTGGCAGACCCCGTTGCTAGCCGCTCCATGGCGATGCGGCCCGCGAACACTCAGAACACCTTGATGTATTTGGTCGCATCGATCGGCCCCGGCAGGATCTTGGTCTTGACGGAGAAATCGATGAATTTCTGGAACTCGGCCTTGTCCTTCGCGGTCAGATTTTTGGAGGACACGTATTTGATCATCGGCACCGTATCCACGACATCCGCAGGCGTGAAGGTATTGTTGAGCAGATGCTTGCGTGCCTCATCGGGATGATTGTTGATGAAGTCGATGGCCTTGTCCCAGGCGGCGGCGAAGCGTCTGGCGACATCCGGCCGGCTGGCGATGAAGTCGCTCGTCAGCGCGCAGCCGCCCACATAGGCGTTGGCATTCGCGTCACCGAGAATGTACTTGGCGATCACGCCGGATTCCAGCGTCCGTGCGATTCCCATCTTGCGCATGACCGAAGCATTCGGCTCGAGCGTGTAGCCGGCGTCGAAGGTGCCGGCCTTCATGGCGTTGACGTGCTGACCCATGTCGAGTTGATCAAGGGAGTAGTCGTTTTCCTTGAGGCCGTTGGCCGCAAGCACCGCCCTCGCCATGACGACATTCGCCGGCCCGGGGGCCGACATGATTTTCGCCCCCTTCAGATCCTTCAGCGATTGGGCCTTATAGCCGGTGCGGACCACGAATTGCTCCATCTGGTAGGTCCGGTTCTGGCTGTTGAGCGAGATATACATCGCAACACCCGGCTTTTTCAGATCGGCATTCATCCCTTCGATCGTCACCAGCACGGCGCTCGCGTCGATCTGATTGCTGATCATCGCGGCGACGTTGGGAGGCCCGCCGATGAGCCGGACCATGGTCGGCTCGATGTTCTGCTCCTTGAAGAAGCCGCGCTCGACCGCCACGAAATAAGGCAGGGACGAGCTCACCGGGAACACGCCGACCGTCACCTTGTCGAGGGCGCCCGCGTTTCCCGCTTGTGCGAAGACGGCGGCAAGGAAGGTCATTCCGCCGATCATTCCGTTGCGAAATTGACACATGGTCCTTCTCCGTTGCGAATCGTCACTTCGAGGTTGCGAATCTCCACGTCACGGCAAGTCCAGGCACCCGTCATTTCCGACCTTGGCGGGCCGTCCGCACGGCCGGCACCGGTGCCGGAAAGAACTGCCAACCCCGGGGCGCGGCCCGAATGGTCGGCGTCGTCCCCGCCGGGCCGCGTCACGCGAAGGCGACGGCACGGCAGAAGGCCGCCTCGCCGCCTTTGAAGTTCCAAGGAAAGACGCCGAGCGTGATGCGCCTGTTGTGCAGGTGCTTCAATCCGATGTCGCCGCCGAGATTTTCAACGTGGATGCAATCATGCGGAAACAACGCGTTATGCGTGAGCTGGTAGGCCTTTTCCGGGAACAACTCGTCCATCTTCTCCTTGCCGAACTTCTCTTCGCATTGGCGGCGCACGCGCTGCCAATGCTCAAGACCTCCTTTGCCGAGAAAACGCCCGATGGGCAGATTCATCGGATGGTCGGTGGAAATCATGTCCACGCCCCAGATACGAATCTTCTTTTTCAGGAGCCAATCGCAGATGCTGTAGTGCGGGCCGGGATGCCGGTGGATGTATTTCTCCTCATCCGCGTCGGGGCTCAGAAATGAATACCGATGCCATCCCGTATGGATGAACAGGATGTCCCCGTCCCGCACCTCCGCGCGTTTCTCGATGTCGTCCGGCCCGAACAAATCGAGTTCCCCCAGCATGTCGCTCAGATCGACGATGACGCCCGGCCCGTAGCACCACTCGATCGGGATCTGGTCGATGGTCTTGCCGTTCGAGACGAAATGGCGGGGCGCATCGAGATGCGTTCCCATGTGATTCGAGGTCATGATGTATTGGGCGTTCACACCGTGCTCGGCCTTGCGCTTGAAATACTTGACCTCGAACGGAGGATAGAACGGCCAGAACGAGCAGTCCTGGTTCAAAGGCTGGGAAAGGTCGTAGATGGTCATTGCAGGTCTCCGTCCAAAACAGCACGGGGGACGCGACAAGCCGCCCCGCCGGGCAAAGTATGGGCGCAGGCGCGGGGCCCCGTCCAAGACCGTTTGGCGATTGCCTTATCGGAATTTCCGATGGCCGACGCTCAGCCTTTCAGGATGGCGCGGACCGCCGCGAGGTAAAATTCCTTGCGCCGCGACAACGGCTGGCGGCGGCGAAAGAGACTCAAGGTCACGGCCGGCCTCGGCGTGAGGGGTCGCGCGACAACGGCCCCAAGCGCCGTCTCGTTCGCCACGCAGGCGCGCGGGACGATGGCGATGCCGCCGCCCGACTGCACCACCACCTTGATGGTCTCGATGTTGTCTGCAACCGCAAGAATGTTCGGGCGCAATCCTTGATCGGCGAACAGCGATAGCACCACCTGCCCATAGCCGATCGTCAGCTCGCTCATGATGAGCGGCTCGCTCACCAGCGCGGCGACCTCGACCGGCCGGCGCGAGCGCGCGAGGCGATGCGACGGCGGCACGATCAATGCCATCTCCGCCTGCGTCAGATGCTCGAACACGATGCCCGTGGGAACGCGCTGCGGATCCGATTCGATGGCAATGCCCGCGTCGATCCGTTCCTCGTGCAGGTCGTGGAAAATGTTCTTCGTCGGGGCGGTGAGGATCTCCAGCCGCATCCCCGACAGCCTCGTCGACAGGTATCGCGCCAGGCGCGGAATGAAGATCTGCGCCATGCCCGAGCCCATGCCGATGGTCATCACATCGGTCGGGGCGCCGCGCAGGCGCCGCGCGGTGTCGGAGAGGCTGAGCACGTCGCCCATCACCCGCTCGGCCTCGTAGAGATAGGTGCGTCCCGGTTCGGTGAGTTCGACGCCGCGCGAGGTGCGGCGGAAAAGGGGAAAACCGATTTCTTCCTCGAGCAGCTTGATCTGCTCGCTGACGGCCGACTGCGAAACGTTCAGTCGTTCCGCCGCCTGTGTGAAGCTGCGCTCCTTGGCGACCGCAAGGGCATATCGTATCTGCCGGAATTCCAAGGCATCGGTCCCCGCGCCGATGCAAAACTATCACATATTCGGAAGTTGACACCGCGGGCCGAGGCCGGGCACCGGTCTCGCCGACGGCGCTCCCGCACATGGTTCAAGGAAACGGAGGAATCGCGGCGCCCTCGCCGGGCCATGCGGCCCAAGCGGAGGGCCGCGCCCGGAGCGGGTCGCGATCGACTTGACCCCATCCCCGTCATCGCGCGGAGCTCGGAAAGGGGCGAGCTGACCCGCCATGGTCATTGCGATGAGCCCCGGCGGGCGACGAAGCAATCCGGGGGTCACATGGTCAAGTCCGGATGGCTTCCCCTCGCCGTCGCCCAAGCTCGCAATGACGGGTCAACGCCGCGCCCGCAAAGAGCGGCCCCTATCGGCCGACGCCATTCTAGGTCGCCATGCCGAGCGCGTGCATGTAGGTTTCGAGCACCTCCTGCTGCTCGCGCCGCTCGTCGGGATCGAGCCGGCGCAGCCGCACGATGGCGCGCAGCGCCTTCACATCGAAACCGTTGCCCTTGGCCTCGGCATAGACGTCTCGGATATCGTCGGCAGCCGCCTTCTTCTCCTCCTCGAGCCGTTCGATTCGTTCCACGAAGGCTTTCAGCTGCTCCTTGGCGAAGCGAGTTGCCGGCTGTTCTTTTTCCATGGCGGCACTGGCGGACATCGGACGCTCCTCATCGATCACCCGACCAGAGAATTCGGATTTGCCCGCGCGCAGGTCAAGCAAGACGCGGCACCATCCACGCTGTCCACATGCCGCGCGCCGTAGAGGCGGGAGAAGTTCAATGAGGCGGCCGGGACTTCTCGAACGCCGCCTTCTGTTCCGGGGAGGCTTCTTTCTGATATTTCCGGCGCCACTCGTCATAGGGCATGCCGTAGACGATTTCGCGGCTTTCCTCCTTCGACATCGGCACTCCCCGGCTGTCGGCCGCCTCCTTCATCCAGTTGGCGAGACAGTTGCGGCAGAAGCCCGCAAGGTTCATCAGGTCGATGTTCTGTACGTCGACGCGGGCGCGCAGGTGCTCAACGAGGCGGCGGTACACCGCGGCCTCAAGTTCAATGCGTGTCTTGTCGTCCATCATCGCGACTCTCCGGTGATGCGGATAAAGATAGGGGTTCGATCGAGGGCTTGCCACGGCGGGAGAAACGCGGCGCAATCGATGCCATGAAGGAAATGCGCGCCCTGCTCGAGGACCTGTTCCGCGCCGCGGTCTCGGCCGCGCAGCCGGCCACATGCCTGCCCCCGCTTCTGCCGCCGATGCCGCGCGGGCGACTGATCGTGCTCGCCGCCGGCAAGGCGGCCGGCGCCATGGCGGAAACCGCGGAAGCGCACTATCTCGCCCGTTGCCACGTCGAACCGGGCCGCATCGCCGGGCTTGCCGTCGCGCGACACGGCTACGGCCGGCCGCTCGGCCTGCTGCGGATGATCGAGGCGGGCCATCCGGTGCCGGACGAGGCCGGGCTGGAAGCGGCCGCGCGCGCGCTCGCCCTCGCCGACGAAGCCGGCGCGGACGACCTCGTGTTGGTGTTGCTCTCGGGTGGCGCATCGGCCAATTGGATCGCGCCGGCGAGCGGGATCTCTTTCGCCGACAAACAGGCCGTGACGCGCGCGCTCATCCGCTCGGGTGCCACCATCGGCGAGATCAACACCGTGCGCAAGCACCTTTCGCGCATCAAAGGCGGACGCCTCGCATGTCATGCCTTTCCCGCGCCGGTCGCCACCATCGCGATTTCCGACGTGCCGGGCGACGATCCCTCCGCGATCGGCTCGGGACCCACCGTGCCCGATCCGACGACGCTCGCCGACGCGCGGGCAATCGTCGTTAGATATGCGCTGACGCTGCCGCACTCGGTAGAACGCGCGCTCGCTGACGGCGCCAATGAGACACCCAAACCGGGCGACGGCGTGTTTGCCCAGGCGCAATTCAAGCTGGCGGCGCGGCCCGCCGATGCGCTGCGCGCGGCGGCGGCCAAGGCGCGCGCGGCCGGCTACGATTGCATCCTGCTCGGCGACGATCTGCAGGGCGAGGCGCGCGAGGTCGCGGTTGCGCACGCCAAGCTTGCGCGCGATCTGCGTGCGCAGGGCAAGCGCGCGGCGATCCTTTCCGGCGGCGAGCTCACCGTCACCGTGCGCGGAGCGGGCCGCGGCGGCCCCAACCAGGAATACGCGCTGGCGCTGGCGATCGCGCTCGACGGCATGCCGGCGGTCGCCGCGCTCGCTGCCGACACCGACGGGACCGACGGGGGCAGCGGCTCCGCCGACGATCCCGCCGGCGCCTGCGTCACTGGCGAGACGGTGCAACGCGCGCGAGCGCGCGGCCTCGATCCCGCCGTCTTTCTCGCAGACAATGACGCCACCGGATTCTTCGCCGCTCTCGGGGATCTGCTGATGACCGGCCCGACCTACACCAACGTCAACGATTTCCGCGCCATTCTCGTTGACAGGCCGTAAGCGCCCACGCCAAAACCACCGTGAATCCATGTCCGGCGTTTGCCCGTGATCGCGATGCCTCATCCCGCCATGCCGCGCCGCCTGCGCAGGACGCTCGCGGTCACGGCCTGCCTTCTGCCGCTCGTCACCGGCACGGCCTTTGCCGACTTCCGCCTATGCAACAATACCGGCAGCCGCGTCGGCGTCGCGATCGGCTACAAGGACAAGGACGGCTGGGTCACGGAAGGCTGGTGGAACATATCGGCGCGCAGCTGCGAAACCTTGCTGCAAGGGCCGTTGGTGGCGCGCTATTATTACATCTACGCGGTCGATTATGACCGCGGCGGCGAATGGTCGGGACAGGCATTCATGTGCTCGCGCGAAAAGGAATTCACCATTCGCGGCACCGACAACTGCCTGGCGCGCGGCTATGACCGCACCGGCTTTTTCGAGGTCGACACCGGAGAGCAGCGTTCCTGGACCGTGCAGTTGACCGACAGCGCCGAAACAGCGCCGGAACGGCCGCTCGCGCCGCTCGCGCCCACGGTCAGGATGGCTCCCGGGCAGCGGGAGCCGGCGACGCCGTTGCCCACCGCGCCGCCGGCGCCGTCCGCCGGAGGCGCCTCCGAATGAGACGCCTGCGTCGGGCCAAGATCGTTGCCACGCTCGGCCCCGCCTCGGGCACGCCGGAGATGATGGCGCGGCTGTTCGAAGCCGGCGCGGACGTTTTCCGCATCAATATGAGTCACACCAGCCAGGACCGGCTACGCGAACTCGTCGCCGCCATCCGCGCCATCGAGCAGACCACCGGCCGGCCCATCGGGATTCTGGTCGACCTGCAGGGCCCCAAGCTCCGACTTGGCAGTTTCCGCGACGGGTCGGTGACGGTCAACCGCGGCGACCGGTTCATCCTCGACAGCAATCCGGCGCCGGGCGACGCGAGCCGCGTTCACCTGCCGCATCCGGAGATCTTCGCCGCCGCACAACCTGGCCATGCGCTGCTGATCGACGACGGCAAGATCAAACTGGTGGTGACCGAGGCCGACGCACGGCGCCTCGTCACCCGGGTCGAGGTCGGCGGCAAGCTCTCCGATCGCAAGGGCGTGAGCCTGCCCGATACGACCGTTGCCTTCTCCGCGCTCGCGGAAAAGGACCGCTCGGATCTCGAGGCCGCGCTCGAGGTCGGCGTGGATTGGGTGGCGCTCTCCTTCATCCAACGGCCTGAGGATATCGCGGAAGCAAAGAAGTTGACCCGCGGCCGCGCGGCGGTAATGGCCAAAATCGAAAAGCCGCAGGCGGTGAAGCGGCTCGACGAGATCATGGATCTCGCCGATGCGCTGATGGTGGCGCGCGGCGATCTCGGCGTCGAGATGCCGCTCGAGAAGGTGCCGGGCGTACAGAAACAGATGACGCGGCTTGCCCGCGTCACCGGCAAACCGATCGTGGTGGCCACGCAAATGTTGGAATCGATGATCAATTCGCCGGTGCCAACCCGGGCCGAGGTTTCCGACGTCGCCACCGCAATTTTCGAAGGCGCCGATGCGGTGATGCTGTCAGCCGAATCGGCGGCGGGGCAATATCCGGTGCAGGCGGTCGCCACCATGAACCGCATCGCGGAAGAAGTGGAACGCGATCCGACCTATCGCGGCATCCTCGACGCGCAACGCGCCGTGCCGGAGCCGACAGGCGCCGACGCCATCGCCGACGCCGCGCGTCATATCGCCGATACGCTCGATCTCGCCGCCGTCATCTGCTGGACCGCGTCGGGCTCGACCGCGCTCCGGGTGGGCCGCGAGCGTCCGCGGCCGCCCATCGTCGCGCTTTCGCCGAACATTGCCACCGGCCGGCGTCTGGCCGTGGTGTGGGGCGTGCATTGCGTGGTGACCGAGGACGCCCACGACGTCGACGACATGGTCGACCGCGCCTGCCGCATCGCCTTCAAAGAAGGTTTCGCCAAGGCGGGTCAGCGCGTCATCATCGTCGCCGGCATTCCCTTCGGCACGCCGGGCGCAACGAACATGCTGCGCATCGCCTATGTCGGACGGGAGGCCGCCGGCGATTAGACGGAAGGCCATTCGGTCGGCTGGCCGATCCGCAAGGCGAGCCTGCGCGCAGGACCTCCCGCAAGTCGCGGCCGTCACTGGCGGGCGCGCTCGGTCGCGATCGCGACCTCATCGTCGCCCGCGTCACGTCGGGACGACGTAAGCCGCGTTGACCGCAAGTTTCGTCGCACCGCGCGCATCTGTGGTCGGCAAGGGAACCGAACGCTCGAACGCATCTCCCGCAACAAATATCCTCACGCCGTCGCCTTCCCAAAAACGGCCATGTTTGATCTACTGGATGGCACGAGATTCGGGGGAACGTTCACAGTTTTCGTGGCCGCGGGGAGTAGCTTGCAGGTCAGCCCGGCGTCGCACGTTCCCGATGATGCCGGAGACGAACACTGGCTTATACGGCGACATGGGGTCTTGACGCCGCGGCGGAAGAATCCCGCCGCGTGCCCGATTGTTGCACCAATGCGTCGGGTCGAAGCGCGATGCGCTGCCGTGGACTCGACTGGTTCAGCTTCTTCCTCGCCGACATCCAGACCGGCTTTGGCCCGTTCGTGGCGATTTATCTTACCGCGCACGCTTGGACGCAGTCGGAGATCGGTCTCGTCCTCACCGTCGGCGGGCTCGTGGCGCTCGTCGGTCAGATGCCGGGCGGTTTGGCGGTGGACATGATCCGCGCGCGCCGCCTGCTCGCCGGGCTTGCCGTGATCGCGATCTGTCTGAGTTCGCTCGTGCTCGCGATCTGGCCGATCTATCCCATCGTGCTTGCCGGACGGGTACTGCATGCCGCGGCAAGTTGCATCGTCGGGCCGGCGCTTGCCGCCATCAGCCTCGACGTTGTCGGCCACGCCGCCTTGGGCGAACGGATCGGGCGCAATGCGCGGTTCGCTTCGATCGGCAACGGCGTTGCCGCGCTGGCGATGGGGGCGTGCGGACATCTGTTCTCCGACCGCGCGATTTTCGTATTGGCGGCGCTGCTGGTTCTGCCGGCGCTGCTCGCCCTGCGCGGCGTCCGGCCGCAGGCGGCCGGCCCAACGGTGCGGCGCGAGGCGAGGCCGCGCGGCGAGGCGCTCGCGATCAGCGCGTTGCTGCGCGATAGCCGGCTGCTCATATTCGGCCTCTGCGTGCTGCTCTTTCATCTTGCCAACGCCGCCATGCTCCCGCTCGTCGCGGGCGCTGCCGCGATCGAGGAAAGCCGGTGGGCAACCGCTCTCGTCGCCGCCTGCATGGTCGTGCCGCAGGGGGTGGTCGCGCTCATCTGTCCGCAGGTCGGGCGCTGGGCGCAATCGTGGGGCCGACGACCCCTGCTGCTGTGTTGTTTTGCCGCGCTGACGCTGCGCGGGATCCTTTTCGCGCTCACCGCCGATCCCTATGCCGTCGTCGCCATCCAGGCCCTCGACGGCATCTGCGCGGCGGTCGGCGGCGTCGTTTTCACGCTGGTGGTGGCCGACATCGCCCGCGCCAGCGGCCGATTTAATTTCGCGCTCGGATTGACAGGCAGCGCCGTCGGGATCGGCGCCTCTCTCAGCACGTGCCTTGGCGGCTATCTGTTCGATCGCTGCGGCGGCCATGTCGCTTTCCTCGGCCTCGCCGGGATCGCCGCGATCGGATTGGCCGTGGTCCTATGTCTCGTCCCAGAAACGCGCCCCGATCGGGCCACGCTGCCCGCGTAAGAGGCGATCCGTTCCGACGGCGAAATCGGCCCCTCATGGCGAGCGCAGGCGATCAATCCGGAATTGATCGTGCCCGCCGGGGACTGCTTCGTCGTCTCTGTCTGGCCCCGCGCGAGGAGGGCGCCGGCTCCATCCGATCGGAGCCTTCCTTAGCTCGTCGTGACGAGCCGCACATTGCCCTGCCGTTCGACCGCCTCGACGATCACTTCCCGCGCGCCCGTGCTCCGCAGCTTCACGTCGATCGTGCCTCCCGGCACGCTCAGTCGGCGCAGCAATACCGTGTCGAGGAACGGCGGCAGAAACGGCGAATCGAACGTGACCGTGCATGCGGCGGGATCGAATCCGATCCCGAGGCAGGATTGGAGCATCGAGATCGGCGCCGCCGCCGCCCAGGCCTGCGGCGAGCAGGCGACGGGATAGAGCGTCGGCCCGCGCGTGCGCTGGCGCGGGAAGCCGCAAAACAGTTCCGGCAGGCGCCGCAGATCCACGTAATTGGAGGCTTCGAACAGGCCGGTGAAAGTGCGCGCCACCTCGCGACGAAACCCGTAACGCGCGAAGCCCGCGGTGATCAACGCGTTGTCGTGCGGCCATACCGAACCGTTGTGGTAGCTCATCGGGTTGAAACGTTTCTCCCCCGAATCGAGCGTCCGGATGCCCCAGCCCGAAAAGGAGGAGGCCGCCATCAATGTGTCGACCACGGCCTTTGCCCGTTCCGGACGGGCGATGCCGGTGAACAAAGCGTGGCCGGCATTCGAGGTCCGCACGCGACAGGGTTTCTTGTCGCCGTCGAGCGCCAGTACGTAGGTTCCGAGCTCTTCGTCGAAGAAGGCCGCGTCGAAACGCTCGCGGAGCAGCGCCGCCTTGTTGCTCAACGCGTCGGCGCGCGCGTGGTCTCCCAATGCACGGGCGATGTCGGCGGCCGCCTGCCAGGCACCGTAGACATAGGCCTGCACCTCGACCAGCGCGATCGGACCGCGCGCAAGGCGTCCGTCCGCATGGAAGACGGAATCGCGGCTGTCCTTCCAGCCCTGGTTGGCGAGCCCGTCCGGCGTGCGACGGTAATACTCGACGAAGCCGTCCTGGTCCGCGTCGCCATAGGTCTCGATCCAGCGCAGCGCCGCTTCAATATGCGGCCACAGGCCGCGGATCGTATCGAGATCGCCGGTGCGCCTCAGATAAGCGCCGGCCAGCAACACGAACAGCGGCGTCGAATCGACGCTGCCGTAATAATGGCGGAACGGCACCTCGCCGAGCTCGGCCATTTCGCCGCGTCTTACCTCATGCAGAATCTTTCCCGGCTCGGCATCCGCCGCGTGATCGACGGACGTCGCCTGATGGCACGCCAGATATTCGAGCACGCCGCGCGCGATATGCGGATCGATCCACAGAAGCGACCAGGCGGTGATCAACGAGTCGCGTCCGAAGACGGTGCTGAACCAGGGAATGCCGGCATAGGGAAAGGGTCCCTGCGGCAGGTCGGTCATCAGCATGTAAAGATCTGACACGCTGCGGCGGATCGCCTCGTTGAACAGCTCGTTGGACGTGGTGATGGCGGTCGCCCGCGACGAGGACAGGCGCAGCGCGCGCCGCGCCTCGCGCAGAGCACCGAAGAAATTGTGGCGCGTGTGCTGCCCCTCGCTCCCGTTCTGACAACGGATCTCCATGAAAATCGGGCAGATCTTGCGCGGCGCAAGGCTGAGTTCGAACACGGCTCGATCCGCCGCGAGCTGCGCCGGGGCCGGTTCGAACCGGATGCTGGTCGAACGGCGCAGGCCGTCGAGGCCGGTATAGCTCAAGGTCACGGCGGCCTTGCCAATTTCCGGCGGATGCAATTCTCCGCGCCGGGCACGTCGCGCTCCCCGCACCTCGAAAAGATCGGCGAAGTCGGCGGCGAAGGCGAGCTCGAGGCGGATCGTACATGTCCGCTCGTGGAAATTGCGGATCAACAGACGCTCGAAACAGGTCGCGTTCCATAGAAAACGCAGACGGCGGATGTGAATGAGGTCGTGGTCGAGCGCCAGACGATTATCGCGATCGTAGAGATCGGGATTGGTGAGATCGCAGGTCAGCACCGCGTTGTCGTCGCGCACCGTCGAGCTGAGCAGGATCGGCCGCGCGCCGAAAATCGTCAGGTAGAGATGCGAAAGATGCCGCGTGTCGCGGTGATAAATGCCCTCGGGGCTGCCCGGCGCGAACAGAGCGTCGCCGTTGTGGTCGAACAAGGCGAAGGTGTCACCGTGCTTGAGGGTGCGCGGCCGCCGCTCATGCAGCGAGGCGGCCGCCGGTATGACGAACGGCGCAGGCTGCAGCACCTCCGCCTCGGGGTGCGAGGGTTCCTCGCCTGCGTCGGCGGCGATTGGCGTCATCGCGTCCTGGTCTCTCAACCGGCGGCTTGCGCGCGCATATCCTCCTCCTCGCTCAGGCGACGCCGACGACGCTGATCCGCCCGGACGCCGGGCAGACTGCCGTAGATCGCCAGATAGTCGGCTGCCATGCGCTCGACGGTGAACCGACGCTCGAACTGTTTGCGTACCCGCTGGCGGTCCAGTTCCGGCAGCCGCTCGATCGCGGCGACCGCCTCGCGGACGTCATGGACGATGAATCCGGTAACACCCTCATCGACCACCTCGGGTACCGAGCCGCGACGGAAAGCGACCACCGGCGTGCCGCACGCCATCGCTTCGATCATGACAAGACCGAACGGCTCCGGCCAGTCAACAGGGAACAACAGGGCGCGCGCATTCCCCAGAAAATCCGCTTTCTGACGTTCGTCGATCTCGCCGATGAACTCGACGGATTTGTGGTCGCGCACCATGGGGGCGATGACGCTGTCCCAGTAGTCCTTGTCGACCTTGTCGATCTTGGCCGCGATCTTGAGCGGCAGGCCGGCCCTGACCGCAATTTCGATGGCGCGGTCCGGCCTCTTCTCCGGAGAAATGCGGCCGAGAAATGCCAGATAGGCGCCGCTCGAATCGCGCTGGAACGGCAGCAGCTGCGGCGGCAGCCCGTGCGGCACGTTGCCCACCCAGTTCACGCGCTTGGGCATCGGCCGCCGCTGGTCCTTCGAAATCGACACCAGCGGCATATCGGAAAACGCCGTAAAGAACGGCTTGAGATCGGGCAGATCGAGACGCCCGTGCAGGGTGGTGACGGTCCGGTGCGCGAGATCGCGGAATAGCGGAAAATGGATGAGGTCGGTGTGGAAATGCAGGACGTCGAATTCGTCCGCGCGGGCGCGGACTTCGTCGAGCATCATGAGCGTATAGGGCAACGGATCCTTGACCGCGGGATTGAGGCGCAGCGCGAGCTCCGAACAACGGACCAGTTCGGCCGCCGTCTTTGAATCGCCGCTGGCAAACAGCGTCACCTCATGTCCCTGCCGCACCAATTCTTCGGTGAGATAGGAGACGACCCGTTCCGTTCCCCCGTAGAGCTTGGGCGGAACGCTTTCGGCAAGCGGGGCGATCTGGGCAATTTTCATTGTGCAACCTCTCCTCGATCGAGCGAAGCCGCGCGGCACATGCCCATCGGCCGTTGCGCCGCGTCATTGCCCGGACGGCGTCCGCGCCCGAGAAGGCTCGGCACACGCCCATCACCAGCCGTCGGACGGCCATCCGCGGCAGAAAGTTCCTCCTTGTCAGCAGACGGAGCTGGCGGCTGCCAGACTGGCAAAGGACTTAGGGCGAATCCGGCCCGGTTCAAGGGTCGGACACCGGCAACGGCCCGGCCATGTCGCCCCTTAAGCCCGCGCCGGGGAAAAAGGCGCGCGGGATCAAGTTCCGCCGGAGCGCGCGGCGGCCGCCGCTCCGGTCATCCCGAAAATCATGCCGCGTCGCGGCTGCGCCGTTCGAGATCCTCGCTCGCCACAACGGCGCCGAGCCGCACCGCGTTGAGGAGGCCCTCGATCTCGAGCCGGGCCGTGACATGCGACATCGTCGGACGGGTGCCGAGCGTCGCTTCATCGAGATCGTCCAGCGCGGTCAACCCGCGCGGGTAGAATTCGCGGAAGATGACCCGCTCGCCGAGGCCGTCGACACATCGAAAATCGAGCTTCTCCGCAAGCAGCCGCAGACATTCGCCCATCAGCCGCTTGTTGCGGGAACCGACTGCGGAAAGACGGTTCCTGGTCACGATCCAGTCGAAGGCGACGCCGTCGCGCAGCCGACGCTCGCGCCGGGCCTCGTCGACGATGCGGGCATAATGCCGGATGCCGGTGATCCCGAAGGTCACCGGGTCGATGGCGCCGAGCACATCGAAGTCGACGAAACTGTCGTTGAGCGGCGTGACCACCGTGTCGGCGACCGCGTGGGCGCGCCGCATCAGCTCGCCGTCGTGGCCCGGCGTATCGAGTATGATGAAGTCGTGGTCCTGTCCCAGCGTGCGGACGGTATCGATCAAAGCGTCGCCGTCCGCCGGCTGCGCCCCGGCAAGGGCATCCGTGCGCGACTCAAGACAAACATGCGTGGGGAACCCGAGATCCCGACCGATATGCCCCGCCCAGATACGCCGGTTTTCGATATAGGCGGTAAGGCTCCTCTGCCGCGCATCGAGGTCGACGGTCGCAACGCGCAGTCCCGATTTCATCAAACCGACGGCGAGATGCATCGCGACGGTGGATTTGCCCGATCCGCCTTTTTCGTTGGCCACAACGATCACACGCGCAGAGCCTGCTCGCGTCGAGCGTTCAATCGACATGGGTTCCCTCCAAGGATCCGTTCACGCCAACAAAACGCGGCACTTCCGCCCGACTCTATTAGGGCTGATTCGTCGACGGCGCGCCACACGAAACGCGCCGCGGCATGCATTTTATTTTTATTCGCCCGCGGTTCCCGGCGTATCGGTTGGCGATCGGCATGGCCCGGTGCGTTGCCCGGAACTTGCGTGCCGGAATCAGATATCCCGCCCCTCGACCTCCTCCTCCAGCTTCTTGACCAGGTCGGGGATACGCTCGAGGCGCGGATAGACTCCCAGGGCGCGGCGATAGGCCTCGAGCGCCTGCCTGTTATTGCCGATGTCCTGCAGGATGAAACCGAGCCCGGACCAGGCGCCGAAATGGCGCGGTTCGCGCTTCAAGACTTCGGAAATATCCGCGAGCGCGCGACCATAATCCCGCTTCATGTAATAGAGGGTAGCGCGCCGGTTCCAGCCTTCGACGTAATCCGGCCTGATGGCGATCACCGCATCGAGCAGCTTGAGCGCAAGGTCGAGGTCCTTGTCCTCGATCGCCTTGCGCACGCGCGTCATCAAGAGATTGACGGTGTCGCTGCGCGAAACCGCCCACAGCGCCCAGATGCGGCCCTCGATCGCGCGCGCGGTCTCGTCGTCGGGCGCCACCTTGAGTGCCTGGAAGAGAAAATCGAGATTGTGCGCGCGGTCGCCGCGCTGCGGCGCCGGCAATTTCGCGGGCGGCTCGATCCACTTGTTCTCCGCCCGCGTCGACACGGCCGTGCCCGTGACGAGCACGGCGGCAAACAACAGGCTGCGGAATCGCATAGGCATGACGCGCAAGATAATCTGCGCTCCTCGTGCGGCCAAGATGCGGCAGACGCCATCCGTCCGGACTGGGACTGCCGCCCGATCCCGGCGCCGCGCGAACAAGGATCACGCCCCCGCCCCGTCGCTCCCGATGCGGACGAAGCCGGATCGTCCGGCGCCTCATGCGCAATGCGCGCCCC